>JBBQTN010000034.1:0-32020 GCA_038213195.1 Acidimicrobiales bacterium
GTGACGACGGCGACCAACTTGCCCTGCCGTTCCAGCTCGACGATCGCCAGGTGCCCCTGGTTGGGACGGGCGTCCCACGCGGGAGAGTGCAGCCGGTTCTGCCACGCCATGCGGCGCACATCCCTGTCGGCGAGGTAGTTCTGCAGGGTCGCCGCCTTCTCCATCGCCGGGTTCTTCGTCCACACCCCGTTGGGGCCGCGGAAGTCGGGGATGCCGGAGTCGGTGGAGATGCCCGCGCCGGTCAGCACCGTCACCCTGTTCGTCCCGCGCACCCACTCCTGCGCCGCAACCAGCCCGAGATCATCCATCCGCCAAGTCTGCCGCTCGACGACCCCGCGCGCCGCCGTCGTGCCCGCTTGGTCGGGGCCGGTCGGGCGACGTCACTGGCCGACGAGCCAGCCGTCCGGCGCGGCGAGTCGCCTGGCTGCGACGGGACCCCACGAGCCCGGTGCGTAGCGCAGCGGCCGGCGGTCCAGGTCGAGCACCGGTTGGGCGACCTTCCAGACGTGGGCGAGGCCGTCGGGACGGGTGACGAGCGAGCGGTCGCCGCTGAGCACGTCGTGCAGCAGGCGGGCGTAGGGCGGCAGCGGCTCGGCGCCGGCGATCGACGCGAGCGGCACGGTGGCGTTCGCCGGGCCGAGTTGGAGGCCGACGCCGGGCACCTTCGCCAGCATCCGCAGATCGATCGCACCCGTGCCGTCGAGGGTGAAGCGGATGATGTTGCCGTCGGGGGGCAGTCCCCCGAACGGCCCCTTCGGTGGGGTCAGCAGCAGGCTCACGGACTGGTGCGTCTGGTGCATCCGCTTGCCCGTGCGCAGCAGGAACGGCACGCCGCGCCAGCGCGGCGAGTCGACCCACAGCTTGGCGGCGACGTACGTCTCCGTGCGCGAGCGTGGCGCGACGCCCTTGACGTCGCGGTAGCCGTCGTACTGCCCGAGCACCACGTCTGCTGGGTCGATCGGGCGGAACTTGCGCATGATCGTCTCGCGGGCCGCTTGGAGGTGGGCCGGTTCGAGGCTCGCCGGCGGTTCCATCGCGACCTCGGCGGCGACCTGGAAGAGGTGGGTGACCATCATGTCGAGCACGGCGCCGGTGTGGTCGTAGAAGTCGGCGCGGTCGGCGATCCCGAGCGTCTCCGGGCAGTCGATCTGCACGGCGCGGACGCTGCGCCGGTCCCACATCCCGGCGAACAGCGCGTTGGCGAAGCGCAGCACGTGCAGGTCCTGGGTCGCCTCCTTGCCGAGGAAGTGGTCGATCCGGTACACCTGCGACTCGTCGAACACGCCGTGGACCAGCTTGTCGAGCTTGCGGAACGCGTCGGGTGATGTGCCGAACGGCTTCTCGTACACCGCCCGCGCCCCGGCCGCGAGGTGGTGTTGACCGAGGCTCGTGGTCAGCGGACCGAACGCCTGCGGCGGGATCGCGAGGTAGTGGATCAACTGCGCGTCCGTGCCGAGGTCGGCGCGAGCCTGGTCGACCGCGGCAACCAGCGCGCCGTGGCCGCCACTGGTGAAGTCCCCGCCGGCGAAGCGCAGCCGGGCGCTGAACTCGCGCCACGTCGTCGCGTCGTCCGGTGCCGGGCCGAACTCGTCGAGGCTCTGGCGCACATGGGCGACGAAGTCCTCGTGCCCGACGTCGCCGCGCCCGCTGCCGATCAACCGCCAATCGGCCGGCAGCAGACCTTCCTTGGCGAGCGTGTAGAAGGCGGGCAGCACCATCCGCTTGGCGAGGTCGCCTGTGGCGCCGAAGAGGACGAAGATGGCCGGAGCCGGGGGCGATGCGGGCCGTTGGTTCACACCGGCAGTGGTACCACGTGCAGGCACCTGGGCGGTCGCGTCAGGCGGGCCCCTGGACGGCCTTGGCGATCGCGCCGAGGCAGCCGACCATGGCCTGGCGGCCTGCCTCGTCGAGGACCGAGTACGCCGGCAGGACGATCTGATCGGTCAGCGACTCGGCCGCGGCCAGCTTCTGGCGGTCCTCGTCGGTGATCGCTTCGGTGTCGGCGGCCTTCCAGCCGAAGCCCTCGACCATGTCCGGCCGCTTGATGAAGTGCGCGATCGCGTCGACGAGCCCCGTCGCGCGCACCGCGAGGAGGTGGGCGCTGCCACGGAACTCGCGCAACACGGCGATCTGCTGCATCGCCCTGCCCGGCGGATCATCGGCGAGGGGCATCTGGCTGGCGCCGGCGAACAACGTCAGCCCGGCGGGCTCGGCCGCGGCGATCACCGCGTCCGCGGCAGCCACGAACTGCTCGAGCCCGTCGACGCCGGCGAGCTTGGCCCGCCCGAAATCGGCGCAGGCCTCCCAGTAGATCGCCGCGGCCTCCGTCGCCGAGAGCTTGGCCCGGGCGGTCTCCCACATCTTCGCCAGCAGGCCGGGGTTGAAGTACCCGAACGCGCTGCGCACCACCTCTGCAGACGTGTCGCCGAGCACCCCGCCACGACCGACGAAGTAGAAGCGGAACCCGTCGAGGCCGTGCTCCTTGCCCTTCGCCACCGTCTCCGGGGCGAAGTAGAAGGCCCCGCCCAGCGCGGCGATGGGCGGGCAGGCGGTGGCAACGAGCTCCTCTGGCGTCATGGACGGCGACACTACGCAGACGGCGGGCCACGTCCGCAGGTGGGCCCGCCGGGTTTTGCCGGTGCGGGGCGCACGGCGTCCTCAGTGTCGGTGACGCCTCCCCCGCGACGACGATCGAGCGCACCGCCAACTGCCGGGAGGCCCCTGATGATCCTGCACCTCGAGGTACCTGTCACGGAACCGACGCTGATGGTTGCGCCGTGGTACGACCCCGTCGTGGACGCCGTCGGCTTCGACGCTCGTTCGACCTACGTCGAGCTGTTCTGGTTGAACGTGCTCGGCCCCACCGCGACGTGGCTGCTCCGCCGGCTGGTGCGCGGGTTCGATCGCTACCCGCTCGGCTACGAGCTCGACCTGGCGGACACGGCCGCTGCGCTCGGTCTCGGCTACACGCTGGGCACCAGCAACCCGTTCATCCGTGCCCTGCACAGGTGCGTGCTGTTCGGCGTCGCCCAACCGTACGACGGGGGCCTCGCCGTGCGGCGGCGGATCCCTCCTGTGGCTGCCCGGCACCTGCTGCGGATGCCGGAGAGCCTGCGCGAGACACACGGTGACTGGGTCAGCCGCCCCCCGGCTGACCGCACGGTGCCCGACATCCAGCGCGGCAGGGTGCTCGCCGAGGCGATGTGCGCGGTCGGCGACGACGCCGACGTGGTCGAGCGGCAGCTCCTTGCGCTCGGCGTGTCACCGCGGACCGCCGTCGAGCTCGCCGAGCGGTTCGCCGTCGTCGGCGCGAACGGTCGGGTCGCCGGGTGACGGTCGCGGTCAGGCGCTGAAGCTGGTGGCCAGCTCGATCAGCAGTCGGGTCCCGAACGCGGTGGCGCCCTTGGCCAGCCAGCCGTTGTCGGCATCGCTGTTCATCGGGCCGGCGATGTCGAGGTGGGCCCATGGGATGTCGCCGACGAACTCCGACAGGAACAGCGCAGCGATGATCGCCCCTCCGTAGGGGCCGCCGACGTTCTTCATGTCGGCGACGTTGGAGTCGATCAGCGTGCGGTAGCTCTTCTCCAACGGGAGCTGCCAGATCGGCTCGTCGGCTGCCAGCGCCGCGGCCTTCACCTTGGCGACGAATCCCTCATCGTTGGTGAACACACCGGCCATCTTCTGGCCGAGGGCGGCGATGCACGCCCCGGTCAGCGTGGCGATGTCGACGATCGCTTCCGGTTTGGCCTCTGCCGCCAGCGAGAGGCCGTCGGCGAGCACCAGCCGCCCCTCGGCATCGGTGTTGAGGATCTCGGCGGTCTTGCCGTTGCGGAACGTGAGCACGTCGCCAAGCTTCATCGCGCTGCCCGACGGCAGGTTGTCGGTGCACATCAGGTACCCGGTGACAGCGGCCCTGCACTCGAGCGCGGCGAGCGAGCCGAGCGTCGCCAGCACCGCCGCGGCACCACTCATGTCCATCTTCATCATCGCGTGGGAGGCGTCGGACGGCTTGAGGCTGATCCCTCCCGAGTCGTACATCACGCCCTTGCCGACGAGCACGAGGTGGCCGCTCGGATCCGGCGGGCTGTAGGTGAGGCGGACCATCCGCGGCGGCTCGACGCTGCCGGCGTTGACCCCGACCATCCCGCCACAGCCCATGGCCTGCAGCTGGTCGCGGTTGAACACCTCGATCTGCAGCCCGCTCGCCGCTGCGATCTGCGTGGCGCGGTCCGCCATCGCCCGCGCGGTGAGGTCGCCGGGCGGGGTGTTGGCGAGGTCGCGGGCCAGCGACGCGGCGGCCGCGGTGGCCGCGCCGCGCTTCGCCCCCGTACGCACAGCGGCGGTGCGGCGCTGGCCGACGACGAGGGTCAGCGCAGTCAGCCCGCCGGTGGCGGGTTCTGTCTTGCGGCCGTTGAACCTGTACGCGGCGAGCAGCGCCCCTTCCACCACGGCCTGGCCGGCGTCGACCCCCTCGACACCCTCGAGGTCGGCGAGCGTCGTTGCCAGGGTGGCGCGCTTGCCGGCGGCGCGCACGGCCGCAGCCGCGGCGTCACGGAGCACCTTCGGGGAGAGCTTGCCCGCATCGCCGATGCCGACCGCGATCGTCGTCGGTCCCGCGGCTGTGGGGATCACCAGCGTCTGTCCGGGCTTGCCCTCGAACCCGCTCGCCGTCAGCGCCGCGCGGTTGAGGCCGATCGCGCGCGGCACGGTGCCCGCGCTGGCGACGGGCACCGCAATGGCGTCGACGTCGTTCGGAGCAGTGCGGGCAAGCTGCACGGAGGCGGTCATGCCCGTCATTCTCGCCGACGCCCCACCGATCCCGCGTCGGGCCGTCGGGCGGCCCGGCAGTCCGTGACGTCGCAGCCCAGCGGCTGACGTGAATGATGTGCCGGCCTGCCGCGACTCGTCGCTCGTCACACGCAACACCGGACCCGGCGCAGACCACGCGCGGCTGCCGATGGGGCCGCCGGCGACCTCCCGGCAGTCGGGGCCGGCAGACGCCCCTCCGGCCCCTCGCGCCCTATGCGTCGCGCGCGATCAGGCTGGTGCCTTCCTGCCACCGGGCCATCGTCCACAGCAGGTCGCTGAGGCGGTTGAGGTACGGCACGACGAGGGACGGCGGGGCGGCTGCGGCCAACGCGTGGCGTTCTGCCCGGCGCACCACCGTACGGCCGAGGTCGAGCCAGGCTGCGACCGCGTTGCCGCCGGGCACGACGAACTCCGTCGGAGGGTCGAACCGTTCGTCGAGGGCGTCGATGTGCGCCTCGAGCGCGAGGACCATCTCCGCCGTGACGGCGGACGAACCCGGCTTGAGCTTGTGGCGGTTCTCCGGCAGTGTCGCCAGCTCGGCCATCAGCACGTACATGTCGTGCATCAACGAGACCAGCAGGTCGGTCAGCTCGCCGGCCCCCGCCGTCGCCCGCGCCAGCCCGAGCACCGACTGCGCCTCGTCGACCGCGCCGTACGCGCTGGGCAGCGCGCTGTCCTTGCCGACCCGTCCGCCGTAGAACAGACCGGTGGTGCCGTCGTCACCTGCCTTCGTGTAGATGCGGTCGCGGGGCATCCGGCGACAGTACCGGGAGTCGAACGGATGCGCCGCAGGGCCGGCAGCCGCCGGCGAACGTGAGCGCGGAGGTGGGCAGGCGCCGAACGACGGTCGACGCGGAGGCAACGGTCACCTCCGGCCGACTCCGCCGGGGTCGAGGCATGCCCCGGCGCAGGCGCCGACCAGGCGCCTCTCCGGCGTGCCCTGCGGGTCGGAATCGTCGCCGGTCCTCGTCCGCAGGCGTCGATAGCCTGATCGGGATGCCACAGCAGCCCTACCTCGACGCGATCAACGAACGGGTCGTCGTGTTCGACGGCGCGTTCGGCACATTCGTCCAGGGGCTCGACCTCAGCGCCGACGACTTCGGCGGGGTCAGCCTCGAGGGGTGCAACGAGGTGCTCTGCCTCACCCGCCCGGACGTGATCCAGGCGATGCACGCCGCGTTCCTCGACGTCGGCGTCGACGCGATCGAGACGGCGAGCTTCGGCAGCTTCGGGGTGGTGCTCAACGAGTACGCCATCCCGGAGAAGACGTATGAGCTGAACGTCGCCGCGGCGCGTCTCGCGCGTGGGGTCGTCGACGACTATGCCGGCGATGGCCGGTCGCGCTACGTCGCCGGCTCGATGGGCCCGGGCACGAAGCTGCCCAGCCTCGGCCACATCGGCTTCGCGGACCTGCGCGACGCGTACGAGGTCCAGGCCGACGGGCTGCTCGAAGGTGGGGTCGACCTGTTGGTGATCGAGACCAGCTTCGATCTGCTGCAGGCCAAGGCAGCGATGCAGGCGTGCAGGCGGGCGATGCGCGCCGCAGGGCGAGAGGTGCCGTTGCAGCTGCAGGTGACGATGGAGACCACGGGGCGGATGCTCGTCGGCACCGAGATCGGCGCCGTGCTGACCGCGCTGCACGCGATGCGGCCGAACGTGCTCGGGATCAACTGCGCCACAGGACCGGCCGAGATGCAGGAGCACCTGCGCTACCTCTCGCAGCACTCGCCGCTGCCGATCAGCGTGCTGCCCAACGCCGGCCTGCCGAGCATCGTCGACGGCCGCACCCACTACGACCTGACGCCCGAGCAGCTCGCCGAATTCCACCGCCGCCACGTCGCCGAGCTCGGGATCACCGTCGTCGGCGGGTGCTGCGGCACGACGCCGGAGCACCTCCGCCAGGTGGTCGATGCCGTCAGCGGGCTGGAGCCGATGCGGCGCACACCGGACTTCGAGCCGAGCGTCAGCTCGATCTACAGCCCGGTGACGATGGACCAGGCGCCGAGCGTGCTGTTCATCGGCGAGCGCACCAACGCCAACGGGTCACGGGCGTTCCGCGACGTGATGCTCGCCGGCGACTGGGACGGCTGCACGAAGATGGCCACCGAGCAGATCCGCGAGGGCGCGCACGTGCTCGACGTGTGCGTGGACTACGTCGGCCGCGACGGCACGGCCGACATGGACGAGATCGCCAAGCGCTTCGCCACCCAGGCGAGTGTGCCGCTGGTGCTCGACAGCACGGAGCCGCAGGTGCTCGAGGCCGGGCTGCGCCACATCGGCGGCCGGGCGATCCTCAACTCCGCCAACCTCGAGGACGGCGAGCTGCCCGGGAGCCGGATGGACCGCGTCTTCACGCTGGCCCGGGACTACGGCGCTGCGGTGATCTGCCTGCTGATCGACGAGCGCGGCCAGGCCCGCGACGTCGAGTGGAAGATGGAGATCGCCCACCGCATCCACCAGATCGCCACGGAGCGCTACGGGTTGCGGTCCGGCGATCTGATCTTCGATGCGTTGACCTTCCCGCTGTCCACCGGCGACGACGACCTGCGCAAGGACGCGATCGCGACCATGGAGGCGATCCGCCGGATCAAGGCGGAGATCCCCGGTTCGTTCACGGTGCTCGGGTTGAGCAACGTCAGCTTCGGCCTGACGCCCGCCAGCCGCCACGCGCTGAACAGCGTGTTCCTGCACGAGTGCCAGCAGCACGGGCTGGACGCGGCGATCGTCCACGCCGGCAAGATCGTGCCGCTGAACAAGCTCCCCGACGAGCAGCGCGACGTCTGCCTCGACCTCATCTACGACCGCCGCCGACCCGGTTACGACCCGCTGCAGTCGTTCCTGGAGATCTTCGCGGACGTCAAGAGCGTCAAGGCGGTGAGGGAGGATCGCAGCGGTTGGCCGGTCGACGAGCGGCTCAAGCAGCGGATCATCGACGGTGAGCGTGACGGCCTGGTCGCCGAGCTCGACGAGGCACTCGGCGCAGGGTTCGCCGCGCTGGCGATCGTCAACGACGTCCTCCTCGACGGGATGCGCGTCGTCGGCGAGCTGTTCGGCAGTGGGCAGATGCAGCTGCCGTTCGTGCTGCAGAGCGCGGAGACGATGAAGACCGCGGTCGCCTACCTCGAGCCGCACATGGAGAAGCTCGGCGGCAGCTCGACGAAGGGTCGCCTCGTGCTGGCGACGGTGAAGGGCGACGTCCACGACATCGGCAAGAACCTCGTCGACATCATCTGCACCAACAACGGCTACGAGGTGCACAACATCGGGATCAAGGTCGCCATCGGCGAGATGATCGCCAAGGTCAAAGAGGTGCAGGCCGACGCGCTGGGGATGAGCGGCCTGCTCGTCAAGAGCACGCTGATCATGCGCGAGAACCTGGAGGAGCTCAACCAGCTCGGCCTCGCCGACATCCCGGTGCTGCTCGGCGGCGCGGCGCTGACCCGCACCTACGTCGAGCGCGACCTGCGCGAGATCTACCAGGGCCGGTTGTTCTACGGGCGCGACGCGTTCGAGGGCCTGCACACGCTCGACAAGCTGATGGAGCTCAAGCGCGGCGACGTCGAGGACCCGGGCTACGGCCGCGTGCCGGGAGGGCGCAACCTGCCCCGCCGCAGCGAGCAGGAGCCCGTGCCCGAGCCGCCGCCGGTGCGCTCCGCAGATGTCGTCACCGACAACCCGGTCTACGTCCCGCCGTTCGTCGGCTCGCGTGTCGTGAAGGGCCTGTCGATCGACGACATCGCGGCGTACATCAACGAGACCGCGCTGTTCCGCAACCAGTGGCAGTTCCGCCCGGAGGCGCGTCCGGATGGCACCGTCGAGATCGACACGGAGTTCAAGGACCGGATCCGCCCGCAGCTGCGCGCCCAGCTCGCCGCGGCCAAAGCCAGCGGGGTGCTCGTGCCGCAGCTCGTCTACGGCTACTTCGTCGCCAATGGCGACGGCAACGACCTGATCATCTGGAGCGACGCGACGCGCACCGGCGAGCTGGCGCGGTTCCACTACCCGCGCCAGAAGGTCGCACCGCATCTGTGCATCGCCGACTTCTTCCGCCCGTTGCACCGGCCCGACGGCTCGCTCGGCGACATCGACTACGCGGCCTTCCACATCGTCACGATGGGCGCTCCCGTCAGCGAGGCAGCGGCCGAGCTGTTCGCCGCCAACAAGTACCAGGACTACCTGATGCTGCACGGGATCGGGGTCGAGATGGCCGAGGCGCTGGCCGAGCTGTGGCACCGTCGCATCCGCGAGGAGATGGGCTTCGTCGACGAGGACGGCCCGTCGCTGGGTGGGCTGTTCAAGCAGCAGTACCGCGGCGGGCGCTACTCGTGGGGCTATCCGGCGTGCCCCGACCTCGAGGACAACGCCACCGTCGCCCGGCTGCTCGGCGCCGAGCGGATCGGCATCGTGGTCAACGAGGAGACGGGGTGGCAGTACCAGCCCGAGCAGACCACCTCGGCGATCATCTGCCACCACCCCCAGGCGAAGTACTTCGTCGCCCGCTGATTCCCTGCTCACGCCGCTGCGGACGATGCGGAGGTGCTTCCCTCCATGCGTGAGAAGACGGTGTGAAGTCGCGCGATCTCGCCGACTGGAACGGTTGCGGCTGCAACAATCTCTCGATTCCCCAACGCCCCCCACGGAGGAGAGTCATGGACGCGAACCCACAGCCGGCGCCGGCGCCGAAACCGAAGATGTCGAAGACGAAGAAGATCGTGATCGGCCTGGTCGGCGGCGTCATCGGGATCGTGGTCCTGGTGTACGCCGCGATCCTGATCTACATCCACGTGATCCAGAAGGACCCGCCGAAGAAGCTCGGCGTGGCCACCCTCGACTCCGTGCTCAACGCGACGACGACCACCACGGCCGGTGCCGGCGGCGCCGGCACCACGACCGTCGGTTCGACGGCCGCCGGCGGCAGCGCGGCCACCGCCGGCACCTCGACCGCGACAACGACGGCCGGGTCGAGCTCAGCCGGGACGAGCTCGGCCGGGACGAGCGCCGCCGGCGTCGGCGGGACGTGGAAGGTCGCCGGCGACTCGGTGGTCGGCTACCGGGTGAAGGAGACGCTGGCCGGCGTGAACACCGAGGCGGCAGGGCGGTCGAGCGGGATCATCGGCACGATGACGATCAGCGGCACCACCGTGTCGGCGGTCGACCTGGCCGTCGACATGACCACCTTCTCGAGCGACCAGCGCCAGCGCGACAGCCAGTTCAACAGTCGGATCATGGAGGTCTCCAAGTTCCCGACCGCGACGTTCAAGCTCAGCTCGCCGGTCGACATCGGGACGATCCCGACCGACGGCGCATCGGTGACCGTGAAGGCCACGGGCGATCTGACGATGCACGGCGTCACGAAGTCGGTGACCTTCGACCTCACCGCGAAGGAGACCAACGGCCGCATCGGCGTCGTCGGGAGCACTCCGATCACGTTCGCCGACTACAGCATCGACAACCCGTCGAACGGGTTCGCCACCACTGGCGACAGCGGCACGCTCGAGGTCCAGCTGATCTTCGATCACGCCTGACCCGGTCGCCGTGGTCCGCAGCGCCCGGCGACGGCAGCAATGGTTTACCGTGCGTCGGAGTGGACATCTTCGCCTGGATCATCACCGGTCTGATCGCAGGGCTGCTGGCGCGCTGGATCGTGCACGACAGCCGCAGCGGGTGCATCTACACGATTGCCGTCGGCGTGATCGGGGCGTTCATCGGTGGAGCGTTGATGCACGCCGCCGGCCACAAGGGGATCAACGAGTTCGACCTGCGATCGATCCTCGTTGCCGCGCTCGGCGCGGTCCTGCTGCTGCTCGTCCTCGAGGCGATCGGCGGCCGGCGTCGCGCGATCGGTGGACGCCGGCGTTGAACCGCCGTCGACGCGGCGCGCCGGTCAGCTCAGCAGCGTGCGCACCCGCTCCTTCGGCCGACCGATGATCGCCGTGTCGCCCTTGACGATGATCGGCCGTTGGAGCAGTTGCTTGTGCTGGACGAGCAGCCCGATCACCTGGTCGGCGGTGGCCGCATCCTCGTCGGCGAGCCCGAGCTTGTCCCACGTCGCGTCGCGCCGGACGAGGTCGGTGACCGGGTCCTCGAGCTTGGCGATGATCCCGCGCAACGCGTCGGCATCAGGCGGGGTCTTCAGGTAGAGCACGATGTCGGCAGCGACGCCCAGCTCCTCGGCGATCTTCAACGCATTGTTGGACGAGCCGCAATTGGGATTGTGATAGATCGTCACCCGTTGCTCGTTCGACGCCATGCGGCGAATGTAGCCGCACAGGTGCTCGATCCGCAGAGCCCGATCCGTGCTCGATCCCGCGAGCTCGATCCGTGAGAGGTGGGCGGCCGATGGGCGCGTCGTCGACGTTCCACAACCACACGAGCCGGCAGGTCGAGCTTCAGCGCGGAGCGGCGCCGACCGATGACGACCCAAGATGGCCACGTTGACGGAGGCACCGAGCGAGCAGCAATCCTCGCGCCGCGGGCCGATGCGCCCACAGCGCCTCGTCAGCGTGCGCGCCAACCAGAGCAAGCGGCTCAGCTCGCACGTCTTCCGCTGGACCGACCTGATCCTGCTCGTGGTCATCACCATCGTCGTCTCCGACCACGACTCGTCGCTGCGCCTGTTGGCCACGCCTGTCGCCCGGGTGGCGCCGTTCGTGGTGGGATCGCTGGTCGTCGCACGGGCGCTGCGCTCGCTGCTGCTCTACCGGTTCGTCCGCAGCGACCGGTTGGTCGTCCACCTCGGCCGCGTCGCGCTGGCGGTTGCGATCGCGGCGGCAGCGACGGTGGCGAGCAAGTGGCTCTTCGGCGACGATGGCCCGTCACTGAGGTCGTGCTGGGCGTGGATCGTCCTCGCCCTGGTCTCGCTCGGCGTCGCCCACACGGTGTGGTGGCTGACGATCCGCAGGTGGCGTGCGGCGGGGTGGCTGACACCGAACCTGATCGTCGTCGGTGCCACCCAGCACGCCGAGCACCTGATCAGCGATGCGCTCGCCCGCCGTCATGTCAACGTGCTCGGCGTGTTCGACGACCGGCTCGGGCGGGTCCCTGCCACGATCCTCGGCGTGCCCGTGCTCGGCGACGTCGAGGGGTTGCTCGGCCACAAGGTCCTCCCGTTCGTCGACCGGATCGTCATCGCGGTCGAACCGTCGGCCACCAAGCGGGTGCGCGACATCGCGTCCCGTCTATCGATCCTGCCCAACGAGGTCACCCTGTTCCTCGAGCCCGAAGGGGCAGCCGGCCGGATGGCGGCGTTGACGCGACTCGGCGACTCCCCGCTGGCAGAGCTCAACGGCGCCGCCGACGTCGACCGCAAGGCGTTCGCCAAGCGGATGCAAGACCTCGTGATCGGCGTGCCGGCGCTCGTGCTCGTCAGCCCGCTGCTGGCGTTCATCGCAGTCATGGTGCGCCTCGACAGCACAGGGCCCGTGTTCTTCCGCCAGCGCCGCCACGGCTTCAACAACGAGGAGATCGTCGTCTGGAAGTTCCGTTCGATGCGCGCCGACGCGGCCGACGCGCGGGCCGAACGACAGGTCAGCGCGAACGACGACCGGGTGACCCGCGTCGGGCGGTTCCTGCGCAAGAGCAGCCTCGACGAACTGCCCCAGCTGATCAACGTGGTGCGCGGCGAGATGTCGCTGGTCGGGCCGCGCCCGCACGCCATCGGGATGAAGACCGGCGAGGTCGAGTCCGCACTGCTGGTCGCCGAGTACGCCCACCGGCACAGGATCAAGCCGGGGATGACGGGCTGGGCGGCGATCAAGGGCTCGCGGGGACCGCTCAACGCCCCGGCGGAGGTGCAGCGGCGCGTCGCGCTCGACGTGGACTACATCGCCCGCCAGTCGTTCTGGCTCGATCTGCGGATCATCATCACGACATTGCCGGGCATGCTCGGCGACCGCGCCGGGGTCCGCTGACCGAGCACCTCCCGGTCCCGTCGCCGTGGCCGTGTCGCGGCGTTCCATGCGGCGGTGAGCGTCGGGGTATCGAAAGGCCGCACCGTCCTGGTACGTGGCCTCGGACAACTGTGCGACACCCCCGTCGTAACGTCGGCAGCGATCGGCCTTCCTCCGACAACCGAGCCGCCGGCCGCTGCGCCGGCGTCATCCGCAATCGAGCGGCGCACGTCGCCGTGGAGGTCGATCCATGTCCTGTTCGCGTTCCTCTCGTCATCTGCCAGCGACTGCCGCGCGCCCGATCCGCAGCGGTGCAGATGCACTGTCACTGCTCGGCAGGGTGATCGGCAGCCCGCCCCGCGCCGAGACGATCGCCTTCCTGCTCGACGACGCCGGCTTCGGCGGCACGATCTTCGTCGTCGGTGGCACCGACCGTCCCGACCAGGTCCTGGACGTCGCCGAGCAGCGGCCGGCGGCTCGTGCGCAACGGTCAGCGCGCTCGTGCTGGCGACGGTGCGGCCGGGAGGCGGGGTCGAAGCCGGCGACATCGACCGCTGGTTCGACGCCAGCGAGATCGTCGAGGGGCACGGCCTGGTGCTGATCGAGTGGTTCGTGTTCGGTGCCGACGGCGTGGCCAGCCCGCGCGACCTGCTCGGAGAGGCGCAACGATGGCCGAGCTGACGTCACCCGTGGCCGGTGCGCCGCTCGCGCCGCTGGGCCGTGCTCAGGCGCAGCCCGGCAGCCTTGAGCCGACGCAGCAGGTCTCGGCTGGGCGTCGGCACCGCGCCCGCCGTCACCAGCGTGGAGTAGAACTCTTCGGGCACGTCGTAGTGGTCGCCTTGGAAGCCGCGTCGCGGGATCTCCATCGCATCGGCGAAGGCGTGCAGCTCCTCCAACGAGGTGTCGCTCACCAGGTGCGACCACCGCCGGCCGCGGAACCACCACAACGGTTCGTCGATCAGCACGGCCACGGCCCCATCCGAGCACACCGACCTACGATGCGCAGGTGAGCTCGCCCGATGCGGCCCTGCGCCGATGCTGGCAGTCGCTCGGCGGCGCCGCGCACTCGGAGACGATCGGCCGCGTCCTGACCCACCATCACGAGCCACATCGGCACTACCACACGGCGGTGCACGTGATGTGGGTGCTGCGTCACGTCGACGACCTCCTCGCGGTCGCGCCGGCGCCTGTCGACGGCGACGTGGTGCGCGCCGCGGCGCTGTTCCATGACGTGATCTACGACCCGCGCTCGTCGACCAACGAGGCCGACAGCGCCCGCTTCGCCGTCGATGCGCTGCGTCCATTGGGATGGGCGTCCGCACGACTCGCCCGAGTCGCCGGCCTGATCGAGGCAACCGCCACACACGCCACCGCCACGCACCCCACGGCCGGACACGACGACGCCCGACACGACGCCGCCGGACACGACGCCGCCGGGCTGGACGCGGCGGTGCTGATCGACGCGGACCTCGCCATCCTCGGCTCGCCGCCGGCGGAGTACCACGACTACGTCGTCGCAGTTCGCGCCGAGTACGGCCACGTCGATGCGGGTGCGTGGCGCAGTGGCCGCGCGTCCGTGCTGCGCTCGTTCCTCGACAGGCCGGTGATCTACACGACGCCGGCGATGCGCAGCGCACGTGAGGCGCGTGCACGCGCCAACCTCACGGCGGAGCTCGCCGATCTCGGCTCGACTGCCCCGCGGTCGGCGGGCGCCGGCTGACCGGCCGGATCAGTGCATGCAGCCGCAGCCGGCGCCGCAGCCGCCTGCGCGCGGAGCCTGTGCGGCCGGGGCGGGCGCACCCGACGAGCCTGACGCCCCGACGCTGGCGAACACCGACAACAGCCGGACGGCGCCGTCGTGGCCGTCGGGGCAGGTGGCGGGCTCGCCGGCCTGGCTCATCGGGCGGCGGACCTCGAACGTCTCGTCGCAGGAGCGACAGCGGAACTCGTAGAGCGGCACGTCTGCATCCTACGCGGACGCCGGACCGGTGTGATCGGCCGCGGCCTTCGTGGTTGACTGACGGGGTGCATGCATCGGCACCCGCTCCCCTCACCAGCCGCCCGGTGGAGACGATCCCCGACACCGAGCACGTCCTCGACACCGAGGAACCGACGTCGGCGCACATCGTCAAGACCGGCCCCGGCGAGAGCGCAGCGGCCAAGGTGCTCGAGGCACGCATCTACGGCACCCCGGTGGAGGCGCTGTGCGGCCACGTCTGGGTCCCGTCGCGCGATCCCAAGTCGCTCCCGCTGTGCGAGCAGTGCAAGTCGATCTACGAGATGTACCGAGCCTTCAACGATGGGCTCAACGAACGCCCCGCCGAGTGACCGCGCCGACCGCCCCGCCGGACCCGGCCGCGCCGGACCAGGCTGCCCCGGGCACCGACCTGCGCATCCGCGAGGCGGTGCGCGCCGTGCTGCTCGACCCGGACGACCGGCTGCTGCTCGTGCGCTTGGAGTTCCCGACCGCGACCAGGTGGGCGCTGCCCGGCGGCGGCATCGAAGCAGGCGAGGCGCCCGGGGACGCGCTGCGCCGCGAGCTCGCCGAGGAGGTCGGCCTGCTCGACCCCGAGATCGGACCGCTGATCTGGACGCGAACGCACATCGTCGCGTTCATCGGCGGCCGGTTCGACGGCCAGCACGAACAGATCCACCTCGTGCGGACACCGCGCCTGACGCCCACTCCCCGGCTGAGCCCGGAACAGCTCCGCGCCGAGTACCTGTTCGAGCTGCGCTGGTGGACGCTCGACGAGATCGTCGCCAGCGACGTCCACTTCGTGCCGGCGACGCTCGCCGTCCACCTCGCCACCTTGTTGCGTGAGGGCGTACCGGTGACGCCGGTCGACGTCGGAGTCTGATGGGCAACTCGGCCGGTGCGGACGCTCCCTATCATCTCGGCCGTGCCCACGTCGTCGACCATGCTCGCGTTCCTTGCCGCGTCGATCACGTTGCTGCTGATCCCCGGCCCCGCCGTCCTGTACGTCCTCAACCGCAGCGTCGGCGACGGCCGTCGAGTCGGCCTCGCCGCCGTCGGCGGGCTCGAGCTCGCCAACACCGTGCACGCGCTCGCCGCCGCGGCCGGCCTCTCTGCCGTGCTGGCGACCTCTGCCGCGGCGTTCGCGACGGTGAAGTGGCTCGGCGTCGCGTACCTGGTGTTCGTCGGGATCCGCACGCTGCGCAAGCCGCCGGCCGCGATCGACGCCGCTCAACCGGCGATGAGCGTGCGCCGGTCGTTCGCCCAGGGGATCGTCGTCAACCTGCTCAACCCGAAGGTCGCGCTGTTCTTCCTGTCGTTCCTGCCGCAGTTCATCCACCGTTCCGACGGACGCCTCGGCACCCAGGCGCTCGTCCTCGGCTTGCTGTTCGTCGCCTGCGGCTGCATCACCGACGGCCTGTACTGCCTGCTCGCGAGCAGCCTGCGCGACGCGTTGGTGGGTGGCCGTGCGCTGCCGTTCGTGCGCCGCTACGTCGCCGGCACGATGTTCATCGGGCTCGGCGTGCTCGCCGCGACGGCGACGGTGACGCACTCGTCGAGCACCTCGAAGTAGACCCAGGGTCGCAGGTCGCGGAGGGGACGGAGGACCGCCGATGTTGTTCAGCAAGGACATGTGGCCCGGGCTCGCCGACGGCTCGATCACGCTGACCTTCCGCCCCTGGCACGCTGCCCAGGCCAAGCAGGGAGGTCGTTACCGCGTCGGGGGGATGCTGCTCGAGGCAGTCGCCGTCGAGCAGGTTCCCACCGTGAGCATCACCGAAGGCGAGGCGCGCCGTGCCGGCGCCGCCGATCGCGACGCCTCCTCGCCCGTCTCGGGGACGCACACACGGTGTGGCGGGTCGAGCTGCGTCACCTCGGCGCCGACGACAGGATCGAGCGCCGCAACGCGGACGACATCGACGCCGACCAGCTCGCCGCGATCCGCATCCGCCTCGACCGGCTCGACCGCGGTGGAGCGTGGACCCGCACGACCCTGCGCCTGATCGAGCGCTACCCCGGCATCGTGTCGACGACGCTGGCCCGCCACGCCGGGATGGAGCGGCCGGCGTTCAAGCTCAACGTGCGCAAGTTGAAGGAGCTCGGCCTCACCGAGAGCCTCGACATCGGCTACCGCCTGTCACCCCGCGGCCAGGCGGTCCTCGCCGCGCTCGGTCCAGTCTGAGCAGTCCGGCGCGAGGCGCGCCGTGGTCACGACCGTGCGTCCGCAGCGCGGAGACGTTCGATGACCGGGGCGAACTCCTCGATCGAACGGACGGTGAACGAGGAGATCCCCCACCTGCGGCGGCAGGCGAGCAGGTGCTCGGCGATCTCGTCGTGCGTGCCGACGGCGAGGAACGGGGTGGTCAGCGCGTCCTCCGGCACCAGCCCGGCGACCTCGCCGGAGATCTCCGCCGCGGCGCCGCGCCTGTCGTTGGTGATCTGGACGACCTGCACCAAGGCGTTGAGCTCGATCGCCTCGAACCGCGCGCCTGCTGCGGTGCGGATGTGCCCGATCGTGGCGGACAACCGCTCCGGGTCCCAGCGGACCTCGTGGCGCTGGCCGTCCTCGAGCGTGCGCCCGAGCATCGTCAGCCCGATGCTGTCGGCGTGCCGGGCGGCGTGGCTCAGCGCCTCCCTGCCGTTGACCCCGACGAGGATCGGAAGGCGGTCCTGCAACGTGCGCATCGTGCGCGCTCCAGTGATCCGGTAGTGCTCACCCTCGAAGGTCACCTCCTCCCCGTCGAGCAGCCGGCGCAGCAGCAGGGTGGCCTCGGCCAGCCGCCGCTTGCGGACCGCAGGCGGATCGAACTGCTGGCCGAGGGTCGCGTACTCGGTGAACGCGTGGCCGGCACCGATCCCGAGCTCGACACGGCCGCCGGTGAGGTGATCGAGGCTGGCGATCTCGGTCGCCAGTTGGACCGGGTGGTGGAAGTCATTGTTGATCACCATCGGGCAGACCCTGATCCGCGCGGTGGCTTCGGCCATCGCCAGCAGCGGCAGCAACGGCGACCACGAGTCGCCGACGTGGTCCCACGAGCTGACGATGTCGAAGCTCGCCGCCTCGGCGGCCTGCGCCCGCTCGCGCAGTTCGTCGGCGGTGCCCGATCGGTACTGGTAGCCGAAGCGGAACGGTCGCATCACGTCACCATACCCCAGACGCAACCAGCCGGTTGCACTCCAGGGGGCCCGCCACCCCTGGACCCCGATTCAGATCGCGCTCACGGCAGGGCGACGATCGCCTCGTGTTCCAAGGACACGATCAGCTCGCCGTCGACCTCGATGATCACGTCGAGCACCGCCCGTTCGCCGGTCGGCCGGTCGGCTCTGCGCACGACGGTCGCGTGCACGTCAGCAATGGCACCGGCCTTCGCCAGCGAGTGGTGGCGGATGATGCTGCGGGTGTGGATCCACGCGCCGCGGGCGACGTCGACGTGGACCACCTGGTTGGCGATCGCCGGCCAGACGGCCGGGTGGACGAGACCGTGGTCGCGGTACAGCGCGAGGTCGTCCCCTGCCCGCCAGCCGTAGTCGGTGCCCATCTCGCCGATCAGCTCGACCCGGCGTGTCCGCAACTTGTCCCCGTCGCGCAGCAGCTCGACCCGCGCCGAACGCACGACCGCGGCGAACGTCACCCGCGGCTCGTCGCCGCCGGTACGCGCCTCGATCGTCAGACCGGCGGTCGGGCCGTCACCCTCGCCGACCGCCCCTCCAGCGTTGCGCTCGATCACCGGTACGCACTCGACTGTGTCGCCATCGAACACCGGGTGACGGAAGCGGACCTCGCCGCCGCCGGTACGCAACCAGTCGATACCCCAGGCGACGACGACCGGATGGGTCAGGTACGCGTAGGTTGTGACGCCGGCGACGAGCGCGCGAGGGAAGCCTGCGGCTCGCGCGCCGTCGTCCGTGTGGATCGGGTTGCGGGCGTGTTCGGGCAGGTTCGCTGCTGAGACGCTCCATGGCTGCACATCGTTCGGAGACATCGTGCTCATGCCCCATCCCCTCCCCCGAGGCTGCGCTGCAGCCGTTCCGGTCGCAACCGGAACCGTACGTCGCGTTCTGGCTGCGACCAGCACCGTCAGCGAGCCGGGGGACGGCCCGGGCGGGCGAACGGGCCAATCAGAGCGGGCCGGGCCGATCGAACGGGCAAATCAGCAGCGGGCCGGGCCGGTCGCTGGGCCGATCGACAGGGCGGACGGCAGGCGGCCGCGGTCAGCGGAAGTCACGGCTGGCATTGCTGGCCGCGACTGGCAGCAGCGCCAGCTCGTCGGCGACGACGTTGATCACCCCCTCGCTGCGTTCCAGCCGGCCGCGGATCAACATCGCCGGCGCACCGCGGGCGATGGTGCGGTAGCGCGCCCAGCACCCCTTCGACACCACGACGTTGATCAGCCCTGTCTCGTCCTCGAGGTTGAGGAACGTCACACCCTGCGCGGTCATCGGACGTTGGCGGTGGGTGACCACCCCAGCCACCAGCACCCGCGACCGCGGCGGACGGTCCCACAACCCGACCGACGTGACCACCCCGAGCTCGTCGAGCCGGGCGCGCAGGAACTGCGTCGGATGCCCGGTCGGCGCCACCCCGGTGGCCCACAGGTCGGCGACGGCCACCTCCACCGGCTCCATCCCAGGGAGTGCCGGTGACACGGTGCCGACGACGATGCCCGGCAGCCGGCCCGGCCGCGACTGCACCGCCGCGCCTACCGCCCACAGCGCCTCGCGCCGCTCGAGGCCGAAGCACTCACCGAACAGGCCGGCGATCGCCATCGCCTCCAGCTGCGCCAGCGTCAGTGCCGGGACGGCGCGCACCAGCGACTCCAACGACGTGTACGGCCGGCCGGCCTCGATCTGCTCGGCCAGCTCCAGGCCGACGCCGCGCACCGACGAGATCCCCAGCCGCACCGCAACACCACCCACCGACCCATCCGCAACACCACCCACCGACCCACCCGCAACACCACCCACCGAGTCGGCGCACGGTTCGAGGGTGGCCATCGCCAGCGACGCGTTGAGGTCCGGTGTGCGCACCACCACACCGTGGCGGCGGGCGTCCTGGGCCAGCGTGTGCGGGCTCCAAAAGCCCATCGGCTGGGCGTTGATCAACGCCGCGCAGAACGCCGCCGGCTCGTGGTACTTCAGCCATGACGAGGCGTAGACGAGGTAGGCGAACGACACGCTGTGCGACTCCGGGAAGCCGTAGTTGGCGAACGCCGCCATCTTCACGAACAGCTCCTCGGCGATCTCGCCGGTGATCCCCCGCTCGGCCATCCCGTCGAACAGGCGCTGCTTGAGCCGTTCCATCCTGGCCCGGCTGCGCTTGGAGCCCATCGCCTGGCGCAGCTGGTCCGCCTCGGCCGGGGTGAACCCGGCGACGTCGATCGCCATCTGCATCAACTGCTCCTGGAACAGCGGCACGCCGAGCGTCTTGCCGAGGCTGTTCTCGAGCAGCGGGTGGAGGTAGGTGACCGGCTCCTGGCCGTTGCGGCGGCGGATGTACGGGTGCACCGAGCCGCCCTGGATCGGGCCGGGGCGGATCAGCGCCACCTCGACGACGAGGTCGTAGAACTTGCGTGGCCGCAGCCGCGGCAGCGTGGCCATCTGTGCCCGGCTCTCGATCTGGAACACGCCGACGGTGTCGGCGCGGCACAGCATCGAGTACACCTCGTCGTCCTGGGGGATGGTCGCCAGGTCCACCGTGCGCCCGCGGTGCTCGCGGATCAGGTCGATGCACAGGTGCAAGGCGGTGAGCATCCCCAGGCCGAGCAGGTCGAACTTGACCAGCCCGGTGGCGGCGCAGTCGTCCTTGTCCCACTGCAGCACGCTCCGGCGGTCCATCCGTGCCCACTCCACCGGGCAGACCTCGATCACCGGCCGGTCGCAGATGACCATCCCCCCGGAGTGGATCCCGAGGTGCCGCGGGGCGTCCTCGATCTCCTTGGCGAGGGCGATCACCTGCTCGGGGATGTCGTGGCCGCTCTGGTTGGCGGATCCGGAGAGGTTGCTCCACGCGTCGAGCTGCTTGCTCCACGCGTCCTGCTGCCCCGGCGCGTAGCCGAGGGCGCGGGCCATGTCACGCACCGCCGACCTGGCCCGGTAGGTGATCACGTTGGCCACCTGCGCGGTGTGGTGACGTCCGTAGTGCTCGTAGACGTACTGGATGACCTCTTCGCGCCGGTCGCTCTCGATGTCGATGTCGATGTCCGGCGGACCGTCGCGTTCCGGCGACAGGAACCGCTCGAACAGCAGCCCGAGATCCACCGCGTCGGCGTTGGTGATCCCGATCGCGTAGCACACCGCGCTGTTAGCGGCGCTGCCCCGACCCTGGCAGAAGATGTCGGCGCGCCGGCAGAACTCGACGATGTCCCACACGACGAGGAAGTAGCCGGCGAAGCCGAGCGACTCGATCACCGACAGCTCGTGGTCGATGGTCCGCCATGCCCGCGCCCGCTTGGACAGGTCCTCGTGCGGCGCGGGGCGTTCGCCGTAGCGGCGCCGGGCGCCGGCGGTGACGATGTGGCGCAGGTGCTGCATCTCGGTGACGCCCGCCGGGCAGGGGAACGGCGGGAGGTTCGGGGCCATCAGCGACAGGTCGAACGCCGCGGCCCGACCGATCTCGGCGGCCAGCTCGACCACGCCCGGGTAGCGCATGAACCGGCGTGCCTGCTCGGCGCCGCTGCGCAGGTGGGCGCCCGCCGCCGCCGGCAGCCACGGATCGAGCTCGTCGAGGCTGCGCCTGGCACGCACCGCGGCGACCGCAGTGGCCAGGCGGCGCTGCGCCGGGATGGCGTAGTGGACGTTGTTGGTGGCGATGCACCCGAGGTCGTGACGGGCGGCGAGCTCGGCGAGCGCGTCGTTGCGCACCGAGTCCAACGGGTCCCCGTGGTCCCACAGCTCGACCACCACCCGGTCGCGGCCGAACAGCTCGATCAGCCGGCGCAGCTCGCGCCCCGCAGCCGCCGGGCCCTCGCCGACGAGCGCTCGCGGCACAGCACCCTTGCGGCACCCGGTGAGCACCCACCACTTCCCCGCCCCCGCATCGGCGAGGTCGTGCAGGGTGAACTGCGGTGCGCCCTTCTCGCCGGCGAGGTGCCCGAGGCTGATCGCCTTCGACAGCGCGGCGTACCCATCCGGCCCGTCGGCGAGCACGAGCAGGTGGTCGCCGTGCGGATCAGGCAGGTGCAGGTCAGTGTCGGCGGTGACCTGTTGCTGACGTTCCGTGTCGCCCTCCGACCTCGCCAGGCGCGCCGGCCCCGGTGTCAGCGTCAGCTCTGCCCCGAACACGGTGGGCAGCCCGACCGCCTTGGCGGCCTCGGCGAAGCGGACCACGCCGTAGAGGCCGTCGTGATCGGTGACCGCCAGCGCCTCCAGCTCCAGCCGGGCGGCCTCCTCGGCGAGCTGCTCGGGGTGCGACACCCCGTCGAGGAATGAGAAGTTGGAGTGGCAGTGCAGCTCGGCGTACGGCACCGATGGCAGGCCGGGACGCAGCAGGGGCTTGGTCGCATCCGGATCGAGGGGCTCGTACGGCTGACGCTTGCGGCTCCACGCCGGACCGTCGCCACCCGCGTTCCACGATGGTGACCCGGGGGCGCGCCCGTCGCGCTGACGGCCCGGTTGATCGCGCGCCACCTGATCACCCGGCTTGCGGCCCGACAGCAGCGCCTCCACCTCGCTCCATGGCATGTCCGGGTTGTTGAACCCCACCGCGTCCACCGTATCGAACACTTGTACGTCGAACAAGTGTGCGGTCGAGGTTCTTTGCGACGATGGTGACGGAAACGGGCGGCGTCGTTCGATGAGGGGGGTGGTGCAGACGTTGCAGCAGGACGAGTTCCTCGAGCTCTACGACCGCGCCCTGCCACACGTGTACGGGTACCTCGCCCGGCGCTGTGGTTCCGCAGCCACTGCGGAGGATCTCACCGCCGACACGTTCATGGTCGCTGTCACGGCATGGCGGCGCGAACCCGGCCGCCAGCTGGACGTCGGCTGGCTGATCGGCACGGCGCGCCACAAGCTGATCGACCACTGGCGCCGCAACGGGCGCCAGCACGACGCCCTCGCCGAGCTGTGGGACGAGATGCCCGCGCCGATCGATCCGCACGACCAACCGGTCGAGGTCGAGGCGGCGCAGACGACGCTGGCCGTCCTCGCCCCGATCCATCGCGCCGTGCTCACCCTGCGCTACTGCGACGGCCTCCCGGTCGGCGACGTGGCCGCAGCGGTCGGCCGCACCGTCCACGCCACCGAAGCCCTGTTGACGAGGGCGAAGGCCGCGTTCCGCAGCAACTACGACGCGCAACGGCGGGAGGAGGCCTAGTGAGCACCGACCTGAACCCCCCTGAACCGCTCGATCCGTTCGACGCCTTGCGGCTCGACGAAGGACCGCTCGAACCGCGATCCGATTTCATCGCCGACCTGCGCCGGCAGTTGCTCACCGAGCTCCAAGGAGAACCTGCCATGACGACCACGGACAGGTCCCAGACCACATCCACTTCGACTTCGACGTCGACGTCGACGGCGGTGCCCGGCGCTGATGCGCCGCGGGTGCGCACCGTCACCCCTTACCTGATCGTGCGCAACGGGATCGCCGCCCTCGACTTCTACCGGGACGCGTTCGGTGCCGTCGAGCTGCACCGGTTCGTCGGCGACGACGGGCGGATCGGTCACTCGGAGCTGACGTTCGGCGACACCAAGTTCGCGCTCGCCGACGAGCACCCGGAGCACGACATCCTCGGGCCGCAGAGCAGAGGCGGTGCCACGTGCTCGTTCCAGCTCGACGTCGACGACGTCGACAGGGCGTTCGCGCACGCCCTCGCCCTCGGCGCGGCCGGGGAGCGCGAGCCCGCCGACCAGTTCCACGGCAACCGCACGGCGACAGTCATCGATCCGTTCGGTCACCACTGGACGCTGCTCGCGCCGATCGCGACGATGACCGAAGAGGAG
Source organism: Acidimicrobiales bacterium (assembly GCA_038213195.1). Lineage (GTDB taxonomy): Bacteria > Actinomycetota > Acidimicrobiia > Acidimicrobiales > Ilumatobacteraceae > JAODBQ01. The sequence goes on from JBBQTN010000034.1 coordinate 23,614, forward strand.
TACGTCGCCGCCGGCGCCGCGGAGGGCTACAACGTGGTCGTCACCGCCAGCGCCGGAGCGGCGCGGTCCTCTGCCGAGCCGGCCGTCGACACGGTCGACGACACGGTGGGCGACCACCAGCTGAAGCACTACGAGCCCGGCGATCTGTACTACTTCACGATCCCCGTGTCCGATCTGGCCAGGGCCCAGGCGTTCTTCGGCGCGGTCCTCGGCTGGCAGTTCGCCGACCCACAGGCCGGCAAGGTCAGCAACATCGCCGCCCCGCCAGGCGGTATGCGCGCAACGGCCGAGCGCGCCGGGGCGCAGCTGTGGTTCGTGGTCGACGACATCCATGCCGCCGTCGCCAGGGTGCACGAGCTCGGTGGTTCCTCCGACGAGCCGGTGCTCTACGAGTCCGGATGGTCGGCCGATTGCGTCGACGACCAGGGCACTTCGTTCAGCCTCACCGTCCCGGCAGCCAAGTACAGCCTCTGAGCCCAGGCCCCCGGGCGAGGTGGGCGCGGAACGTGCCAACGCCCGGCACACAACGCGCCCACCCTCCAGGCCAGGCGGCCAGGCGGCCAGGCGGCCAGGCGACGTGGCGGCCAGGTGGGCGCGGAACGTGCCAACGCCGGGCACACAACGCGCCCACCCTGCACGCCAGGCGGCCGAGGTGGGCGCGAAACGTGCCAACGCCCGGCACACACGCGCCCACCTGCGGGGTGACGGCACCTCGCGGGAGCTGGGGCGATCAGGCCTCGGCGAGCAGCTGGTACAGCTTGCGGCGAGCCTCGTTGAGGATGCCCGTCGCCGCCTCGACGTGGGCGGGGTTGCCGGCCATCGTCACCTGCTTGCTGGCGAGGGCGAGTTGGGCGATGGCCCGACGCAGCTCGCCATGGCCGCCCGGTCCGTCGGCGTCGGTCGCCCACGGCGGCATGCCCGACTGCTCGACCAGGCGCGACAGCTCGGTCTGCCCGGCCTCCGTGATGGCGAACACCCGCTTGTCGTCCTGCTGGGTGGCGGTCACGAACCCGCTGTCCTCGAGCAGTTGCAGCGTCGGGTAGACAGAGCCGGGACTCGGCCGCCACCGCCCACCGCTGCGCTCCTCCAGGCGCTGGATCAGCTGATACCCGTGCCCCGGCCCGTCCGTCAGCGCGCTCAGCAGCGCGATGCGGATGTCGCCGCGACGGCTGCGCGGGCCGCGCCCACCGCGGAACGGGGGACCCCCGAAGCCGCGCCCGAACTCGCCGCGCCCGGACCCACGCCGGCCGTCGAAATCGTCGTGATCGTGTTCATCGTGATGATGTCCATGGTGTCTCATGTGTTGGTTCCTCGTTGCTTGTCGTGTGGTCGTTCTTTCGGAGCGATGGCGTAACGATATATCGTGATCGGTCTCGACACAACGCAGCCTTCGCCGTTTCCGCCGCCATGGTTCTTCCACAACTCCAACGTCGGTCTGATCAGGTCCCAAGGCGCGGCCCGCATCATCGAGCCATGGAGACCGACGGGTACACAGACGGTTGGGACGGCGAGGGACGGGACACGCCCACTGCGCACGGTGGCGCCTCGATCCCGACCGCGTCTCGTGCCGAGCCGTTCCGCTCGTTCCCGTCGTCCGGCGCGACCCCACCGGTCGATCCCGCGCTCTCCACAACATCGGCGGCTCCCCCACCTCCCCCGGGAGAGCCGCCGCAGGTGTGGATGCCTCCGGCGCCGGGGTTCGGCGAACTGCCCGCATCGCCTGCCGCGGCGTCTGAGCGCAGCGGTCGCCGACGTCGCCGCGTCCTGGCCCCGATCGGGATCGCCGCGCTGTCACTCGTCGCCGGTGCCGGTGGCGGCGTGTTCGCCGCCGACCATGGCGCGACCGCGACGAAGGTGCTCACCCAGAGCGCCGCGCCGGCGGCCAACTCGACGGCGTTCGCCGGACAGTCACTGAGCGTCGCCGGCGTCGTCGACAAGCTGAGTGGTTCCGTCGTCGCGGTCGACGCCACCATCGTCCAGCAACGCGGCCCCTACTCCGGGCAGGGCCAGTCGGCCGGGACGGGCATGGTCTACAACAGCAGCGGCTACATCGTCACCAACGCACACGTCGTCGACGGCGCGACGTCCGTGACCGTCACGCTCGCCGGCGAGACCAACGCGCGCACCGCGACGGTGATCTCCACCGACTCCGAGCACGACATCGCTGTGCTCAAGGTCGACGACACCACCGGGCTCAATCCCGTGACGCTGGCGACGACGAACGTCGCCGTCGGCGATCAGGTCGTGGCTGTCGGCAATGCGCTGGCCCTCGAGGGCGGGATGACCGTCACCCAGGGGATCGTCTCGGCGATCAACCGCTCGATCCAGACGGAGGAGTCGTCGCAGCTCACCGGGCTGATCCAGACCGATGCCCCGATCAGCTCGGGCAACTCCGGCGGCCCGCTGGTCAACGCCAGCGGTGCGGTCGTCGGGATGAACACCGCCGCCGCTTCGAGCAGCGACACCGTGAACGCTGCCAACATCGGATTCGCGATCCCGGCGGCACAGCTCAAGACGATCGTCGACGCCGCCATCGCCAACGGCGCAACCGCGCCGGCCAACTCAACCGCCCCGGCCAGCGGCTGACGTCGGCCGACGTCGTCGGACCCGTCCCGGTCACCCAATGAGGCCAACCGCCCAGGTCGTCGACGGGACACGTCACCCGCCCTGATCCTCTGCCGGCGGGCGACGCTGGCCCATCCGCCACCGGCCGAGCGGCCGAGCGGGCGAGCGGGCGAGCGGGCGAGCGGGCGAGCGAGCGGGCGAGCGGGCGAGCGGGCGAGCGGGCGGGCGAGCGGGCGAGCGGTCGACCGGGCGAGACCGGCTACGGGACCCACTCGAAGCGCACGTCCGGTGCCCGGGACTCATTGCCGGCTCCGTCGGTGCGCTCGGCTTCGCTGAACCCGTGCCGGGTGTAGAACCGCTGTGCCGCGCCGTTGACCTGGAACGTCCACAGCTGCAACCCGACCGGATGTCGTTGCTTGGCGATGTCGATGAACCGTGCGCCGAGCCCCCGCCCGATCCACGCAGGGTCGAGGTACAGGTGGTCGATCCATCCACGCCCGCCTGGGCGCCCGTCGAGGACCATCAACCCGACGACGGTGCCGTCGAGGTCGGCCACGTTGACGTCACGGTGGCCGATCACCTCGTCGGCCATCCACCGGCGCACATCCTGCTCGGCGTGCACCAGCGGAACGTCGGCGAGCGCGAACGCCCGCGATCGCAGGTACACGTCGGCGCACTCGCGGGCGTCGCTGGCCCGGACCGGCCGCAAGGCAGGGTCCCCTGGCTGCAGCACGCGCAGCACACCCTCCAGCCCCGGCTCGGCGATCGCCACGGCGCGATGCCAGGGGAACCACTTCACCTCCTGGCTCTCGCCGGCCGCCGGCGATGGCGCGACCGGTGGTGACGACAGCAGGTAGCGCAGGTCGAGGTGGCGGTGCTTGCGTGGCCCGGGGTGGACGTCGACGTGCACGAGCCGTGGCGGCTGCCCAGCCGCCGTCGCCGGATCGTCGGTGAACGTCACGGGGAGACCTGTCTCCTCATGCGCCTCGCGCCGCGCCGCGTCCCACGGTGCCTCGCCGGCGTCGATGTGACCACCGGGCTGCAGCCACAGCCCGAGGCGCTTGTGGCGGTGCAGGACGACGCCGCGCGCCCCGACGATGATCGCCGATCCGGTGACGTGTACGGGCCCCGCGTGCTCGTCGAACGGCCGCTCCAAGGCGTCGAAGCGGGCCACGAACTCGGCGATCGCCTCCCGCTCGCGCCCGTCGACGGGGCGGCGTGCGACCACGGATCGGCGGACGACGGCCGTCCAACGAGTGTGCTGATCCGCGTCAGCAGCACCGTCGGCATCCATCGCGTGCACAGTACGGCCGATTGTGGCGACGAATTGGCAAAGGAATGTAGTCATTACCGCGCGCAGAGTGCCGATACGGTACATGGAGGTGCCCTTGTGCGCCTGCCTGGAAAGGGCCAATGGAACCGGACGTTCAGCTGTCTCCACGGGTGCTGCTCGCTGTGGGTGATGCCATCCTGCGCCGGGTGGCGAGTGTCGCGCTACGCGGTCGCGGCTTCAGCGTCGCCGCCACCACGGAGGAGGGAGCCGCCCTCACCCTCGCCCGTTCGTTCTCGCCCGACGTGGCGATGATCGATCTCGACCTGATGGACCCTGACGGCGGTTCGTTGTTCGACACGATCCGCAACCTGACCGACGCCTACATCGTCGGGATCGCCAGATCGACCGCCGACGCCGTACGGATCCGCGCCCTGCGATCAGGCGCCGACGACGTCGTGTCGATCCCGGTCAGCCCCGACGAGCTCGCCGCACGCTGCGAGGCCCTGCTCCGCCGTCCGCGACGGCTGCACACCCGATGGGACCCCCTGCAGGCGACCGTGATGAAGCTCGGGCCGCTGATGGTCGACGTCGGACGCAAGGAGATCCGGGTGAACGGCGCCGAAGTGGGGGTGACACGCATCGAGTTCGCGCTGTTCGAGCAACTCTGCCGGCGCCCGTCCGAGGTGTGCACCCGCTCTCAGCTGCTCGCGGAGGTGTGGGGGCCGAACTGGGTCGGCGATACCCACGTCGTCGACGTGCACCTCTCGAACCTGCGCCGCAAGCTGCAGAGCAGGGCGATCGGCATCCGCTTCATCCACACCGTGCGCGGGATCGGCTTCCGGTTGAGCAGCGATCTGTTGGACGAGCCGGCCTTCTCCCGCGTCCAGCTCGAGTCGGCGTAGCGGCGGCCTCGGCGATCCGGCACCAGGCGATGCGCAGCGGGGCCGCTGCCGAGGCGATCAGGCGTACTCCGCGACGAGCCGCCACTGCTGCTGCTCGATGACCGCCAGCAGCAGGCGACCGGAGGCGGTGAGCAGCTGGAAGCGGGCGCTGCGCCGGGCACGCGACGTGTCCCACCACCGCTCCTCCACCGGCCACGGGCCCGCCCACGCCACGATCTGCTCGACGTGACCGTCCTGCTGCACCGTCGCCGGCGCCTCGCTGAGCCAGCCCCGTCCCGTGACGCACACGATCGTCCCGTCGGCGGCCAACACGGTGATCGTCGCCGGCTCCTGGTGCACCACCGCCGGCGACGGGGCCGGCAGCCGCCCCGGCCACGGCCCGCCGCCAGACGCTGAGCCGCCGGAACCCGAACCTGAGCCGCCGCCCGACCTCGAGCCCGCGACGCCAGACGCTGAGCCGCCGCTGGAACCCGAACCTGAACCGCCGGCGCCGTCGAGTGCGATGCCTGAACCGGCGAGGCGCTCGGCGGCACGCGCCGGATCGGCGATGTCGGCGAGCACTGCGGGCACCCAGCGGTAGGTGTCGCCCGGCTGGCGCCCACCGCCGGTGGCAGGCACCAACACCTGTTGCTCGCCGGCAATGGTGGCCAGCCTGGCGACCGCGCGTGCCGCCCACTCGTCGGCGTGCGTGCGGCCGCCCCACAGGCCCAGCTGCACACCGTCGTCGCGCCGCACCTCCTCCGGTTCGAGGCGCAGCAGGACGACGCCGGCGGTGATCGCGTCCTGCTGCACCCAGGCGTCGAGCTGCCAGCGCACGCGCTCGACCATCGCCGCCACGCTGAGCCCATCGGGTCGGTGCCACACCCGTTCGCTGCGCTCACTGTGGTCGGTCTCGGCGGTGACGACGAGGCGGGTGCACACCTGGCCATCGGCGGCGAGACGCCCGGCGAGCTCGTTGGCGAGCTGACGGGCGACGAACACCAGCGTGTCGGTCTGGTGCACCGGCTCCTCGAACGGGTGCTCGAGCCGGCAGCCAGCCGGCGGATCCTGGGTGCCGGGAGGACGGTCATCGCCGCCCCCGGCGATCGTGACGGCGAACGCTCCCTGATGCCCGAAGCGGGCCAGCACCTCGGCCGCCGGCAGCGCGGCGAGATCGCCGAGGCGACGGATCCCGAGACGGTTGAGCAGGTGGACGAACTCGACCTCGAGCCCGGCGACGGTGGCGAGCAGGTGCACCGGCAGCGGGGCGAGGAACTCCGCCGTGGCCTCCGGACCTGGCGGGATCACCACAGGGGCACCCCTGCGCGCCGCGCGCCGCGCGGCGACGGCAGCGGTGAACCGGCCGTCCGCGACCCCGAGCCCGAACCCGCCGACGGCGACGGTCGCGTTCGGCGCAGCGACGGTGGCCTCGGCGACGATACGTGACGCCATCGCCTCGTCGCCGCCGAAGTACCGCGAGGGGCCACGCGCCGCGAACGCCAGCGTGCCCGGCTCCGTGACCTCCAACCGCGGGATCAGCGCGCCGACGGCGAGCACCACCGGCTCGTACTCCCGCGCCTCGCGGGCCGGCTCGCTGCCGACGATGCGCACCTGCGGGCAACGGCCCTGGGCGTCGCGACGTCGCTGCCCGACGGCCACGCCTGCCGACCCTGCGGCTGCGGAGTGGGCGACGACACGGTTGGCGTGGACCACCGCCACCGGTTCATCGGGCGGACCGCCGGCTGCGACCACCTGCCAGTGCGGGCACCACAACGTGCCGTAGCGCAGCGAACCGGTCGCCCGGCCGGAAGTCAGGCCGGAACGATCAGCCACCTCCACATCCTATCGAACAGGTGTACGATCGAGCAAGGAGACATCCGGGTGAGTTGCGCGAACGGTCCGTGTTAGGTCAACCTAATGACCGTGATCCAGCGACCTGTCCATCTCACAACAATCGCGCGAGCGAGTCAGCGGGTGCACATGCAGCATCGCCTCGCGACGTGGGCCGCGGCCGTGCTCGCCATCACCTTCTCGACGATGGCGTGCGGCAGTTCCTCCGCCGGCAGCAAGAAGTCCGCGCCGCTGTCGTTCGACATCTCCGACAGCGGGTGCGATCCTGCGACCGCGACCGGCGTCGCCGGTGACGTGTCGTTCGTGGTGAACAACAAGACGGCGACTCGCGCCGAGTTCGAGATCGTCACGCCGACACCGCAGATCGCGCTGGAGAAGTTCCTCGAGGCCGGCAAGTCCGGCACCTACACGGTCACCCTGCCGGCATCCGACTACATCCTGATCTGCGGCTCGCCACTGAACGAGAAGGGCACGCTGACCCTCACCGGCACAGGCGGCAGCAACGCCAGCGCCACCGGCTCGACGGTCGACCAGGCTGCGCTCGCCAAGGCCGTCGCGGACTACACCGGGTACATCGACGATCAGGTGGCCAAGCTGCAGGCAGCGGTCACGGCGTTCTCCGACGCGGTGCGCGCCGGCGACACGGACCAGGCCAAGGCGCTGTACGCCGGCGCCCGCGTCCCGTGGGAGTCGATCGAGCCCGTGGCCGAGCTGTTCCCGGACAGCGACACGGTCATCGACTCGCGCTCCGACGACCACGACGGCAAGGAGGCCGACCCGAACTTCAGCGGATTCCACGCGATCGAGTACGGGCTGTGGGCGCAAGGCACGATCAACGGCGCCACCGTCGACCTGCCGGAGCTGGCCGATCGTCTCGACAGCGACGTGGCGACGCTGATCACCAGCGTGCACGGCATCACCATCAAGCCGCAGGTGATGACGAACGGCGCCGGCGGATTGATCGAGGAGGCCTCGCAGACGAAGATCACCGGTGAGGAGGATCGCTACTCGCACACCGACGTCACCACGCTGGCGGCGAACGTCGCCGGCTCCGAGGAGATCTTCACCCTGCTGACATCGCTGATCGCCACCGCCAACCCGCAGCTGAACACCGATCTCGCGGCATCGTTCAAGAAGGTCGACGGCCTGCTCGCGAAGTACGAGAACCCCGACGGCACCTATCAGACCTACGACAAGGTCAGCGATGCCGACAAGGCGGCGTTGAAGACCGCGATGGCGCAGTTGTCCGAGGAGCTGAGCCAGATCACGGGATCGCTGGGCTTGGTGGCCACGTCGTGAACCCGCGGCTGTCGCGTCGTGCGCTGCTCGGAGCGGGCGCGGCGACCGGGATCACCGTGCTCGCCGGGTGCACCGCCAGCAGCGCCTCGTCCGGCTCGGCCACCCACGGCTCCGGCCAGTCGTGGATCGATCACATCGGCGAGCATCAGCCGGGGATCACCACGCCGGCCCCGCAGCACGCGCTGATCGCCGCGTTCGACACGACCGCCGCGAACGCCGGCGAGTTGCGCACGCTGTTCCAGGCGTTGGCCGACGAGACCGACGATCTCACCGGTCGCACCATCCCGGTGTCCACCAACGACCTGCTGCCTCCGCCCGACAACGGGATCCTCGGCTCCACCGCGGCGCCCGACGACCTGACCATCACCCTCGGCGTCGGGGCATCGCTGTTCGACAGCCGGTACGGGCTGACCACTCGACAGCCGGCGCAGCTCGTGCGCATGCCGGTCTTCCCGAACGACGAACCGCATCCGGACACCAGCCACGGCGACCTCGTGCTGCAGATCTGCGGCGGCACGGAGGACACGATCACCCATGC
>JBBQTN010000035.1:0-31895 GCA_038213195.1 Acidimicrobiales bacterium
GCGCCGGCGATGATCACCACCGCCGACACGCCGGAACCGACGCCGGCCAGCACGCGGGGGGCGATGCCGAACACGTCGGTGCCGGTCGGCAGCTCGCGACCGCCGACGCCGATCCTCGTGGGCGCGAACAGCACGATCCCGATGCTCAGTCCACTGAGGCCGATCAACCAGGCGCGGACGCGGTCCCCGGCCGGCTCGCCGGCCAGCAGGTAGAGGGTGCCGAGCGCGAGCCACGGGACGTTGAGCACGGCGCCGGCGACGAAGAACACCCGGAAGCTGGCGAGGCTCCAGCCCCGCGACTCCGCCCACCACAGCGCTGCTGCGCCGACGGCGAAGAGCCCCAACGAGACGGACCACGCCAGCTCGTGCGGTCGCCGCCTGCGGCCCCACCGGTCGAGCGTGCTCAACGCGAACGCGACCGCGACGAGCGTCGCCCCGGCAGCGAGCGCGGCGTTCACAACACGGTCCCCGTCGCTGCGCTGCCGGTCGCACCCGCCCCGACGCTGGTGGCCGTGCCGGCCGGATCAAGTGTGGTGGTACTCATCCGCTGCAGTGCTCCCAAGCGTCGTGCCCGATGATTCGCTCTGCGCCCGCTCATCTCCTGCGAGCGTAGGCAGCTGACTCGTCTACCTCGTCGTCACCTCTCATCCGGCGGTCCCGGCCCACCCACCACGCCCTCACCGCCCACCGCGCCCGCACGGCTCATCCCACACCCGCACCGCTCTTCCGGTCGCGCCCAGAACCGTACGTACCGTTCTGGTCGCGACCGGAACGTGTGTCGGTCGGTCGAGCCGGCCAGCGCGGGTCGGTCAGCGCCGGTCGCCGATCGCGGCGGGCTCGGGGCGTTGCCGACGGTCCGCGCAGGGGAGCCGACGGCGCAACGGATGACGTGACACATGCCCAGGGTCGCTCGGGCGGCGTGGCTTGTGAACGTGTGCACGAGTGCATAACGTGGACCGTGGTGATGCCCCCAGAACGAACCCGCCGCCGCATCCCCGATGCCACCGTCGCCCGGCTGCCGATCTACCTCCGGTTGCTGAGCGAGCAGTCCGCCGACGGGGTCGACAGCATCTCCTCGGACCGGCTCGCCGAGCTCGGCGGGGTCAATGCCGCCAAGGTGCGCAAGGACCTCTCCTACCTCGGCAGCTACGGCACCCGCGGCGTTGGCTACGAGGTCGCCTACCTCGTCTACCAGATCCGACGCGAGCTCGGCCTGACCCACGACTGGCCCGTCGTGATCGTCGGCGCCGGCAACCTCGGCCAGGCCCTCGCCGGGTACGGCGGCTTCGGGGAGCGCGGCTTCCCGGTTGCCGGTGTCGTCGACATCGACGCCGGCAAGGTCGGCTCCGTGCTCGGTGGCGTTCGCGTCCGCCACATCGACGAGCTGCCGCAGATCGTGCAGGCCAAGCGGATCCGCATCGGTGTGGTGGCCACGCCCGCCGCGGCGGCCCAGGACGCGGCCGATCGGCTGGTGGCTGCCGGGATCACCAGCGTGCTCAACTTCGCCCCCGTGGTCCTGTCGGTGCCGAGCTCGATCGAGGTCCGCAAGGTCGACCTCGCCGTCGAATTGCAGATCCTCAGCTACTACGAGCAGCGCCGGGCCGGAGGGGCGATCCACGCCGTTCCCGGCGGGATCAGCGCCGCCGCCGGGCCGCACCGCAGCGCGAGCGCGTAGGGTAGGCCAGCATGTCCATCGTGGTGATCGGCGTCAACCATCGCACCGGGCCGCTCGCGCTGCTCGAGCGGCTGGCGATCTCGCCGGAGACGATGCCGAAGGTGGTCCATGGGCTGACGAGTCGTGAGAACATCCGTGAGGCGGTGGTGCTGAGCACATGCAACCGCACGGAGGTGTACGCCGTCGCGGAGCGGTTCCATGGCGCCTACGCCGACATCCGCGACGTGTTCTGCGAGCTCGGCGCGATGGCCACCGAGGAGTTGCACCCGCACCTCTACAGCCAGCACGACGAGGGTGCAGTCACCCACCTGTTCGAGGTCGCCGCCGGGCTGGACTCCGCGGTGCTCGGCGAGAGCGAGATCCTCGGCCAGGTCCGCAACGCGTGGGAGCTGGCCAGGGCCGAGGGCGGCGCGAAGAGCACGTTGAACCTGCTGTTCCGCACCGCGGTCGAGGTCGGCAAGCGGGTCCGCACGGAGACGGCGATCGGGCGCGGCACGGCCTCGGTCAGCCACGCTGCGGTCGAGATGGCGATCGACCGCCTCGGCAGCCTCGCCGGCAAGCGCGTGCTCGTCGTCGGCGCCGGCGACATGGGTGAAGGCATCGCCGCCGCGCTCGTCGGAGCCGGCGCGACGGACATCTGCGTCACCAACCGCACCGAGGAGCGGGCCCGTCAGCTGGCCGAGCGGATCAAGGGCCGGGTCGTCGCGTTCGGCCGGTTGCCGTCGGCGATCTCGGAGGCCGACGTGCTGCTCACCTGCACCGGCGCAGGCAGCGTGCTGGTCGACGTCGACACGATGGTCGCCGGACGTCTGGGTGCGACCCATCCGTTGCTCGTCGTCGACATCGCCGTGCCGCGTGATGTCGCCGCCGAGGTCACCGCGCTCGCCGGCGTCACGCTGCTCAACCTCGATGACCTACGCGACTGGGCCGACCGCGGGTTGGCGGCCCGTGCCGGCGAGACGGAGCGGGTGCACGCGATCGTCGGCGAGGAGGCCGAGCGCTACGCCGTCGAGGCCACCGCCCGCCAGGCCGCGCCGCTGGTGTCGCAACTGCACCAGCAGGCGGAGTCCGTGCGGCTCGCAGAGCTCGACCGGTTCGCGGCGCGGCTCGGCTCGTTGGACGACGCACAGCGAGCCACGCTCGACGCGATCACCAAGGGGATCATCGCCAAGCTGCTGCACCTTCCGTCCGTGCGGCTGAAGAGCGACGCCGGCACCCCCCAGGGTGAGCGCAACGCCGCGGCGGTGCGCGACCTGTTCGACCTCGGCTAGCTGCGCGCCGTGGGCGTCGACCGCCGGGTTGCTGCGGGGTTGATCCGCCTCGCCACGCGCTCCAGCGCGCAGGCCACTGCGCAGACCACGGCGGTGGCGGATGCGCTGCGCGCCGCACATCCCGACCTGGTGGTCGAAACGGTGTTCGTCGAGACGCTCGGCGACCTGCTCGCCGACGCGCCGCTGCACTCCATCGGCGGTCAGGGCGTGTTCGTCAAGGAGGTGCAGCGCGCCGTCCTCGCCGGTCACGCGGATGCTGCGGTGCACTCGGCCAAGGACCTCCCCTCGACCGCGTCGGAGGGACTGCGGATCGCCGCGTTCACCGAGCGGCGCGATGCGCGTGATGCGCTCGTCGGGTGTGCCCTCGACGCATTGCCGCACGGGGCGACGGTTGCCAGCGGGTCGGTCCGCCGCCGGGCGCAACTGGCCGCGGTGCGACCGGACCTGTGCTTCGCCGAGTTGCGCGGCAACATCCAGACGCGGCTCACCAAGATCCCCGCCGGAGGGGCGATCGTGATGGCCACCGCTGCATTGCAGATCCTCGGCCTCACGAACCGGATCGCGGAGGTCCTCGACCCGGGCACCTTCGTGCCGGCGCCCGGGCAAGGGTGCGTGGCGATCGAATGTCGTGCCGGCGACGCATCGATGACCGAGCTGCTCGGTGCGATCGACGACGCTCCCTCCCGCCATGCCGTGGAGGCCGAACGGGCCTTCCTCGCCGAGCTCGGCTCCGGGTGCTCGCTGCCCGTCGGTGCGCATGCGTCCGATGGGAGGATCACCGGGTTCCTCGCCGATCCGCCTGCGGGCAGGTTCGCCGGTCGTGCCGTGGAGCTTCCGGTGGACGGTCCCGGCGCCGTCGCCGCAGCCACCGCGCTCGCCCGCGATCTCGCCGCGATCATCCGCGGCGCGGCGTGAGCAGCACCAACCCGCGCGCCGGCCGGCGCGTCGTCGTCACCCACATCCGCGTGGCGGCGTGACCGACGCGAGGACGCTCGCCGGCCGACGGGTCGTCGTCACTCGCCCCGAGGAGCAGGCCGGCCCGCTCGTCGACCTCCTCGTGTCCGCCGGCGCCACGCCGATCGTCGTTCCGCTGATCGAGATCGTCGACGAGCCCGGGGCGCTCGGCACGCTCGGGCGGACCGACATCGCCGCGTTCGAATGGGTGATCGTCACCTCGATCAACGCCGCGCGACGGCTGATGGCGGTGCACGGCGATGTGCTCGGAGACAGCGGGCGGGACGTCGCCCGGCCAGCGTTGGCGGCGATCGGCACGGCGACTGCGGCCGTGCTCGGGGCGTGCCAGCTCGTGCCCGAGGACCAGCGAGCCGAAGGGCTCCTCGCCGCGCTGCCGTCGCCCCGGAACGACGGCTCGGGCGCGGTGCTCGTCGTGCAGGCCGCGGGGGCGGCACGCGCCCTCGTGGAGGGTCTGCGCGCCCGCGCCTGGGACGTCGTGGTCAACGCGCCGTACCGCAGCGTCGCCGCCCATCCGTCGGCGCGCGAGCAACTGACAGCGTTGGCAGCCGACGCCGTGCTCTTCGCCAGCGGTTCGGCCGCGCATGCGTGGGTGGCGGTGTTCGGCACCACCACGCCGCCGATCACCGTTGCGATCGGTCCGCAGACTGCGGCGGCGGCGCGGGCGTCCGGCCTCGAGGTCACCGCGACAGCGCACGAGCACTCGCTGGAAGGCCTCGTCGCTGAGCTCTCCCGAGTCTTGTCGCCGCTCGGGCGTGAGTAGCCTCCCCCCGACGATCCGCCAGCCGGCCGGACCAAGGAGCACCCCACGCGTCAGTCGCGATGAAACACATGGCGCGACTCGAGGCCTTCGCGGTCGGAGCTGCGGTGATCGGCGTCGCACTGGGCATCCTCCCCGTGGGCGCAGGTGGAGCCGCGCCCCTGCCACCGCCCGCGCCGCAGCTCCCACCAGCTGTGCCCGCGCTCGCGGTGCTCGCGCCGGTCGCACGGACCCCGTCGGTCAGCGCCGACGGCAAGCTCGTGGTCTCTGCCGGACCACCCCCGACCGCCGACGGGCGCAGCAGCACCGTCTGGCTGCTGGATCGCGGCAGCGGGACCACGACCGAACTGACCGTTCCGACGAACGGGATGCGCGCCGGCGACAGCGTGCGACCCGTGATCAGCGCCGACGGCTGCCACGTCGCCGTCGTGACCCAGCTCGCGCTCGACCTGTTCCGTGACGACGACACCGGTTCGCGTTGGGACGTCTACCAGCTGACGTTGCCGGCGTGCGGCGGAACAGCCGGTGACTGGGACCTCATCTCGACGTCGGCTGGCGCGTCGCCGAACTCGTCGTCGGCCGTCACGACGACGTCCGTGGCGACGATCGCGGTGGTGCAGGTCGCCACCGCTTCATCGCCCGGCGGCCCGGCGACCGTCGCCGGTGACGATGTCGATGCCGACGACACACCGGCGATCTCAGGCAGTGGCGCCGTCGTCGCGTACACACGACGCTTCGGCCCGCTGCCCCCGCCGGCCACGCCCACCACTGCCACCGAGATCACCGCCGTCGAAGTCGTCGATCTCACTGTTCCGCTTGGCGACGCCCGCCGGACCCGCACGGTCGCAGGCACGCCGGCGAAGGAAGCCGACACGACGTTCCGCTACCGAGGCCTCCGTCAGCCGTCGCTGTCCGACGACGGCCGCTACGTCGCGTTCGCCTCCGACGCGCTGTCCGCTGCCGCCACGCCCACGTGGGGAGCGGGTCCGACTCCCGGCGGCTTCGCCACGTCACAGGTGTACGTGTGGGACCGCCAAGCCACGGATCCGGCGACCGCCGTCGTCACGGTGTCGTCGCCATCCGCCGCGCCGGTCAGCGGTGAAGCCACGCCAACGGTGGCCTCTGCAGGAGCGTCGCGGGTCGGTGCCAACGGTGACTCGACGGAGCCGGCGATCTCGGGTGACGGTCGGTACGTGGCCTTCACCAGCGGCGCCACCGACCTCGTGCCCGGCGCGGTGCTGCCGCAGTGCTCGGCGCAGGCCGACGGCCCGGCCTCCGCAGGTGCAGCCGGCGCCTCCGCAGGTGCAGCCGGCGCCGCCGCCAGCACCAACGTCAGCACGTCGACGACGTCGACGCGGACGGCGGCGAACTGCCCGACCGAGGTGTACCGCGCCGATCGCCGCGACGGCACGATCGTGCTGGTCAGCCGGCAGGCCGGCGGCCCGGCCGCGATCCCGGTGGCTGCCAACGACGGCGCCGCGCTGCCGGCGATCAGCCTCGACGGGCGCAGGGTTGCGTTCGTCACCCGGGCCACCAACCTGTTCGACGTCCAGGCGACGAGCGCCGCCGACTCGGCCCGCGGCGAGATCGTGCTCGCTGCTCCGGACGATACGTCGATCGCGCGGGTGTCGACGGTCGCGGACGGGGTCACTCCCGCGCCGCTCGCCGAGGGGGCGCCACGGATCTCCAGCGACGCGCGGACCATCGTGTTCGACACCACTGCCGCCGACTCGTTCCAGCCCGGCGCGACCCTCGCTGCGGGCACCCACGTCGTCGTCGCCAACCGCGCCCCGCAGGTGTCCATGGCCGACGCCGACCTCGGCACGGTGGGCGTCGGCTATCCCGGCGCCGAGTGGTTCGTGAACGTGATCAACCCCGGCCCGACACCGTTCGTGCCGGCGAAGATCACCGCCTCCAACCCCGACTTCGGGATCACCGGCGGGACGTGCACGCTGGGCGTCGCCCTCCCGGCAGGCGGCACGTGCGAGGTGCACATCATCCTCACCCCGAGCGTCGCCGGCCCGATCACCGGCACCCTGATCGTTGCCGAGGGCGGGTTCGACGCCGTGTCGGTCTCCTCGAAGCTGAGCGGCTCCGGGGGCGAGCCGGTGCTCAGCTCCGACCAGGGCGGGGCCGGGTACGGAACGGTGGACGTCGGGTCGTACACCGCGCCGAAGACGTTCACGATCACCAACAGCGGCTTCACCCCCGCCAACCTCGTCGGCGTCACCGTGGCGGGCTCCAACTCCGTTGACTTCACGATCATCGCCAGCACGTGCACGGGGCCGCTGGACATCGCGCAGAGCTGCACCGTGGCGGTCTCGTTCACGCCGAAGGCCGCGGGGCGGCGGTCGGCGGTCGTCACCATCGGCACCGACGCTGGTCAGTACGCGACGATCCTCGTCGGTGGGGACGGTCGCTACACCGCGACGATGTCCACTTCGTCGGATCGTCTGTTCAGTGGTGCGACGTTCGGCGTCGGCGGCAACGGCTTCCCTGCCAACAGCACGGTGACGCTGCTGTTCGCGGACGGCGCGGGCGGCACGTACACGGCCCGTACCAACAAGCGCGGTGCGTTCCTGACGTCGTTCGTGCTCGGTGCTGGCGAGCGACCCGGTCCGCGCACGTTGGTGGCGCGCACCGCAGATGGCGCCAGCGCCGCCGTTGCGGTGACGGTGATCCCCAGCTTCGCCGTGAACGCCGGGCCGGCGAGCCCCAACTGGCCCGGCTGACCGCCTCCGCGGCGCCCGACCGCCGACGCTCGACGCCGACGCGGCGCGCCGACCGCGCCGGGCTCAGGACGCCGGCCCGGAGCGTCCCGAGACGAGCAGCGCGACCGAGCACGCGCCGGTCGCGCCCGCGCTCGCTCCGGCAGCGGTGCAGGTCACGCTGAACACCAGTTGGTCGCCGGCGGCGATCTCGATCGGGGTCACGAGCGCGGTCGGCACGAACAGCATGGTGTCGATCCCCCACGTCAGCAGGACCTGATCGTTGCGCGACAACGTCGCCACACCCTTGTTGAAGTCGGGGTTCTGCAGCACCACGTCGGTCACGCGCAGGATGTCGCCGGCGGGCACGACGTAGTTCGCCGTCTGGGTCTGGCCGACCGGCGCCTCGACGCTGAGTCGTTGCGACGTCGCGGCGCCCGTGGTGTCGGGGTTGGCGAGCGTGGTGGACGTCGCTGTGCCCGTGGTCGTCGACGTCGGCACGCCGCCGACGTCGCCAGTGCCCGAGGGTGGCGTGGCGATGCTGGCGGACGGGAGTGCACCGACGCTGTTCGACGGCGACGCGATGGTGGTCGAGACCGTCGCCGTGGTCGTGAACGTCGCCTGGGTGCGGGCGATGCGGTCGCGGACGGCATCGTCGGCGGCATGTCGGATCGCCGGCCTGACGATCCCGAACCATCCGGCGACGACGAGCCCGGCGACCAGCAGCGCGGCGACCAGCCGGCCCCCCAGCCGCTCCGGCAACACCGGTAACTGCACCAACGAGCCGGCGTCGGTTGCGGACGGGACACCCTGCTGCTCGGCCTCGACGCGGAAGGTGAGCGTGCGCGGCCGGCGCTCCCAGCGCCGCTCGGTGGCGCGCACCTTGACGCGCACGAGCGACGTCGCTCCCGGGTCGACGCCGACCGCCGGCGGATCGAAGTCGCCCTCGACGCGGCCGGAGGGATCGAGCAGGCGCATGCGGCAGCTCGCATGGGTGTTGCCGCGGTTCTCCAGCGTCATCTCGAACGTCGTCCGGCGGCGGGCGTGCTGCGCCGGCTGGAGCAACGTCAGCCGTCGATCCTGCACCTGGGAGACGGTCAGCGCGATCGTCGTCTCGCCGGCGACATCGGCCCGATCCTGGGCGATCGCGCGGACCGTCATCACCGTTGCCCCGGCCGCGGTGGACGGCAGCCGGGGCGGATGGACCTCGACGGACACCTCCTCCTGTGACCCGGCCAGCACCGTGACCGCCGCAGGGCGGATGGTCGTCCAGGGTGCCGGCAGACCGGAAGCGGAGAGCCGGAAGGTCTCGGTCTCTTCGCCGACGTTGACGACGATGAGCGTCAGGACGTTGGCGGTGCCGGGGGCGACGTCCACATCGCCGTCCACGAACCACATCTGCACCGTCACTGCGGGCACGCTAGTTGGACCTCCGGCGGTGGGTCCGGCCGCCTGCGCCGAGCTTGCGCCGGCCGTTGCACACCCGGCCGTATCGCCGCCCGAGCCCACGGGCCTCGTCGGGCTCGGACGAGACGGTCACCTGTGCATCACAGCGGATAGGTCGTACGATGCGGGGTCGTGTCCGGCCACTACCCGATCTCGCGGCCCCGGCGGCTGCGGCGCTCGACGGCGATGCGCGAGCTCGTCGCCGAGACGCGACTCGACGTCAAGCAGTTCGTCGCCCCGCTGTTCGTCCGCGAGGGCATCACCGAGCCGCGTCCGATCGTCTCGCTTCCCGGGGTCGTGCAGCACACGCCCGAGTCGCTGATCAAGGAGGTCCGCCAGCTAGCGGACCTCGGCGTCGGCGCGATCATGCTGTTCGGGATCCCGTCGACCAAGGATGCGGTCGGTTCGCAGGCGTTCGATCCGCACGGGATCGTGCAGGTCGTGCTGCGCGACCTGGCCGCCGAGGTCGGTGACCGGATCGTGCTGATGGCCGACCTGTGCGTCGACGAGTACACCGATCACGGCCATTGCGGAGTGCTCGACGGCCACGGCTCGGTCGACAACGACGCCACGCTCGACGTCTATGCACGGATCGCCGTCGCGCAGGCCGAGGCGGGCGCGCACGTCGTCGCCCCGAGCGGGATGATGGACGGCCAGGTCGGCGCGATCCGCGCCGCGCTCGACAGCGCGGGCCACCCCGACACGACGATCCTCGCCTACGCGGCGAAGTACGCAAGCGGTCTGTACGGTCCGTTCCGCGAGGCCGTCGACGTCCAGATCGTCGGCGGCGGAGATCGCAAGGGCTACCAGCAGGACTGGCGCAACGCCCGGGAGGCGCTCGTCGAGGTCGAGGCCGACATCGCCCAGGGCGCCGACATCGTGATGGTCAAGCCGGCACTCGCCTACCTGGACGTGATCGCCGCTGTGCGCGCCCGAGTGGACGTCCCCGTCGCCGCGTACCACGTCAGCGGCGAGTACTCGATGATCAAGGCCGCCGCGGCGAACGGATGGATCGACCACGACTCCGTTGCGCTCGAGCACCTCACCGCGATCCACCGTGCCGGCGCGGACATCATCCTCACCTACCTCGCCGGGTGGTACGCCGAGCAGGTGCGGGACCACCGGTGAGCTCGACCGAGCCTGGGCCCGGGTCGGGCGGCGCGGCGACCAACGCCGAGCTGTTCGAACGATCGCGGCGGGTGATCCCGGGCGGGGTCAACTCCAGCATCCGCGCCTTCAAGGCCGTCGGCGGCATCCCGTACATCGTCGCCCGCGCCGAGGGGCCCTACGTGTGGGACGTCGAGGGGACGCGCTACATCGACCTGGTGCAGAGCTACGGCGCGATCATCCTCGGCCACGCCCATCCGGCGATCACCGCCGCCGTGCAGCACGCAGCGACCCGGGGCACGTCCTACGGCGCGCCGACGCCGGGCGAGATGCTCCTCGCCGAGGCGATCGTCGACCGGGTCCGCAGCGTCGAGATGGTGCGACTGATGAGCTCCGGCACCGAGGCGACCAGCACAGCGGTGCGGTTGGCGCGCGGCTTCACCGGCCGTGACCGGATCGTGATCTTCCACGGCAACTTCCACGGGGCGACCGACGCGCTGCTCGCCGCCGGCGGCAGTGGCGTGGCGACGCTCGGCCTGCCGGGTACCGCCGGCGTGCCCGCCGCGGCGGTGGAGAACACGCTGGTGGTGCCGTACAACGAGGTCCCCGTGCTCGACGAGCAGGTCGCCGCCGTGTTCGTCGAGCCCGTTGCCGCGAACATGGGAGTCGTCGCCCCGCTGCCGCGGTTCCTCGCAGGGCTGCGCGCCGAATGCGACCGGGTCGGCGCGCTGCTCGTGTTCGACGAGGTGATCACCGGCTTCCGTCTCGGCTCCGGCGGTGCGCAGGCCAAGTACGACGTCGACGCCGACCTGACCACGTACGGCAAGGTGATCGGCGGCGGCCTGCCGGTGGGCGCGGTCGGTGGCCGCCGCGAGATCATGGAGACGCTTTCGCCGACCGGCGTCGTGTTCCAGTCCGGCACGCTGTCGGGCAACCCGCTCGCGACCGCGGCCGGGCTCGCCGCGCTCGAACTGCTGACCCCGGACGTGTACATCGAACTGATGGCCCGTGTGCGCCACCTCAGCGCGCTGATGCGTGACGCCTGCCTCGCTGTGGGGCTCGTCGCCCAGTTCCCGGTCGTCGGCACGTTGGCCGGGATGTACTTCGGCGAGGGGGACGCGCCCACCAACTTCGCCGCGGCGAAGACCACGGACGAGCGCGCCTACGGGGCCTTCTTCCACGCCATGCTCCGCGAAGGAGTGGCGCTCGCGCCCGGTGCCTACGAAGCCCTCTTCGTCGGTCTCGCCCACACCGACGACGTGATCGAAGCGATCGGCGCAGCGACGAAGCGGGCGGCCGCCGCAACCGTCGCCGAGCTCGCCGTCGCCTGATTCGGGCTCGCCGCGCCGGTATCGGCCCCGGCGGGGCGACCGGGTGGGCCGGCCCCGAGCGTGGGCGCGGTCCGTGCCAGGCGGTGGCACACGGCGCGCCCACCTGGCCGGCGGCGTTGAGGGTGGGCGCAGTTTGTGCCGGGTGGTGGCACACGGCGCGCCCACCTGAGGAGAAGGTGGCTGTCGTACGCTCGCTCAGTGCGCGAATTCCTGACGATGCGGTTCTGGATGACGCTCGTCGCGCTGTTGGCGATCACCGGGCTGGTGTACGTCGCCACGAGGTCGGGACCGAGCTCGGACCAGGTGATCGCAGCCTCGGCCACACCGACGGAGCGGCACATCGACTTCATCGCCCCGCTCGGCGCGTTCAACGGCGATGCGGGGTTCGCGATGCAGCACGGCACGACAACGGGGAACCTGCAGCTCGTCATCGACGGCACCCGCACGATGGTGATCCAGCCCAACACCCCGGGCGAGGTCACCTGCACGGCGCTCGCCACACCCGGTCAGTGCGCCGTAGCGGCTGACCTGCTCGGTGATGCGGTGCTCTGGTTCTCGGTGATCCCCGCGGGGACGAGCACGCGCGTCACATTGCCTGGCATCGGTCAGCTGCGCGACAACAACGTCGTCGAGCTGACCAACGGCTGGGTGCTCAATCGCAGTGCGGTCGTCAAGGTCGACTGCACCGACGACGTCGGGTCGCTGACGGAGTTCGTTCGACGCTTCGCCCCGAGCAGCACGACCACGTTCACCTTCGCGACGCAACAGATCACCGCCACGACGTGCACCCAGTCGCCCGAGACGACCACAACGGTTCCTGCGACCGCGCCGACGGTGCCGGGCGCACCGGATGAAACCGTCGTCGGCGACACCGGGCCGAACGCCAGCGACTCAGGTGTCGGCTGAGCGCCGCCTCGCGACTGCTTGTTCGACACCGGGCTGGACGCGAGCGACTCCAGCGTGGGCTGACGGCGCAGCCCGTGCGCCGTCAGCGGGAGCGGTGCCGGGCCACCTCGTAGGTGGCAAGTGCAGCGGCGGCGCTGACGTTGAGCGAGCTCAACCGGCCGCGCATCGGGATGCTGACGATCACGTCGCAACGTTCCCGCACCAGCCGTGACAGCCCGGCGCCCTCCGACCCGAGCACCAGGCACACGCCGTCGTTGCTCAGGTCCCCGAGGTCGAACAGGTCGCGGTCGGCGCCGTCGTCGAGACCGACCACCCAGATTCCGGCGTCCTTCACCCGTGCGAGCGCTGCCGGCAATCCGCCGACCAGGGCCATCGGCAGGTACTCGACGGCGCCTGCGGCAGCCTTGGCGACGGTCGGGGTGACGTGCACCGCACGGTGCCTGGGGATGATCACGCCCTGCACGCCGGCGCCCTCGCAACAACGCAGGAGCGCGCCGAGGTTGCCGGGATCGGTGACGCCGTCGACCGCGACGAGGAACGGCTGCGCGTTGCCGCGGCGTTTGAGCAGTTCGGCGAGATCCGTCTCGACCAACGGCGCGGCGTACGCGATGATCCCCTGTGGCGCTTCGCTGCGCGCCGCGGCCTCCAGGCGCTTGCGGTTCACGTCCTGCACCTGGACGCGCATGCTCCGGGCGATGTCGACGATGTCGCCGACGATCTCGTTGTCGTCGAGGTCGGTGGCCACCCAGATCTCGCGCACCCGGCGCTTGCCGGCGAGCAACAGTTCGCGCACGGCCTGGCGGCCCTCGACCTGTTCGCCACCGAGGGTCTTCTCCGGCTTGCGCGTCTCGCCAGGGGCGAGGATCTTGCCGGTGCGACCGGCGCCGCGCGAGGCGAACTGGCGGCCACCTGTCGGCGCGCCATCGCGAGCACCGGCGGACGACCCGCCGCGGCCGGGTGCGTCGCGAGTGCTCGGGATTCGTCCACGGCCAGCGGCCGCCTTCCCCGAGGCTGTCCCCGACCGGGCGGTGTTCGTCAGGCTGCCGGCGCTCGACGAGCCGGTGCGCGATGCTGCCGAGGCGGCGCGTCCGACGCCGTGACCAGCACCCGAGGTCCGGCTGCGGACACCAGCTGCGGTGCCGGACCGCCCTGTGCCGCGAGCACCAGACGATGGGTCACCACGGCGCGCCGCGGTTGGTCGCCGGGCGCCCCCTGCCCGGGCCCCGGCCGATCGTCCGCCTGCCGCGTCCACCGCGCCGGTCGCCGCCCGTCCGCCTGCATTGCCAGGCCGTCCGCCTGCAGCGCCAGCCCGTCCGCCGACCGCACCTTGGCGTCCAGCGCCGCGGGCCGGCATCAGCTGGCCGCCTGCGGCGCGTTGCCCGTCGGACCAGGGTCGGGCGTCCGCTCGCGCGCTGAACCGGAGCCTTCGCCGGTCGACGCGCCGGCGCCGCCGACGGGGCTGGCATCGCCGCCGGGAGCATGATCGCCGCGGGCGGCGCCGGCCGTTCCGGGCACGCGGACCTCCGCGGCTGAGCTGAGCAGGGCGACGGCCCAGCAGGCCACGCCCTCGCTGCGACCGATCGCGCCGAGGCCTTCCGCACGCCGGCCTTTCACGGTCACCGGCCCACCGATCGCATCGCTCAACCGTTGCTGCATCTCGGTGCGGTGCGGAGACAGCTTGGGGATCTCGCAGACCACTGCGCAGTCGACGTTGCCGACCTCCCACCCGGCGTCGCGCACCAAATCGGCCACCCGCCGCAGCAGCAACAGAGAGTCCACCCCGCTCCAGCGCGGATCGGTGTCGGGGAAGTGCTGGCCGATGTCGCCGAGCCCGGCAGCCCCCAACACGGCTTCGGCAACCGCGTGGGCGATGGCGTCGGCGTCACTGTGGCCGACCAGGCCCGGTTCGCCCTCGAACGTGACTCCACCGAGCACCAACGGCCGCGCCGGGTCGTCGCTGAAGCGGTGCACGTCGAAGCCCTGCCCGACACGAACGCGCTCGCTCATCGTGCGACCGCCTTCGGCGGTGTGCGGATGAGCAATTCGGCGCTGCGCGCCGAAGCGACCTGCTCGATGATTCGTTCGCTGCGCTCGCTCATAGGGCGGCGACCCGCTCACGGGCCCATCGCAGGTCCGCCTGGGAGGTGATCTTGCGGTTGTCGGGATCTCCGGCCACGACCACCACCCGGCCCCCGCAGGCCTCGACGAGCGCCGCGTCGTCGGTCGCGTCGCTGCCCCTGCCGTGCGCGGCGCGCAGCACGACGGCGCGGAACGCTTGCGGGGTCTGCACGGCGACGAGCTCGTCGCGCGGCAACGTCGCGACGACCGTGCCGTCGGCGCCGACACGCTTGATCGTGTCGGCGACCGCAACGCCCGGCACAGCGCCGTCGGCACCCGTGCGCACGGCCTCGATCACCGCGGCGAACACCGAACCAGTGGCGAATGGGCGCACTGCATCGTGCACGCAGATCACCGTTGCTTCGGCCGGCACCGCGGCCAGGCCGGCGCGCACCGATTCGCTGCGCGTCGGTCCGCCGGCCACGCCACCCTCGCGCTCGGCGTCCTCGGCCGGCACGACGAGCACTACGCCGTCGCCTGCGGCCCGGGCCGTGGCCACTGCGACATCGACGATCCGGCGCGCGCCGAGCCGTGCGTACTGCTTGGGGCCGCCGAAGCGCCGGCCGGATCCGCCGGCGACAACGACGGTCCATACGATGTCGTCGTCCCGGCCGCGCTGAGCCCCCGAGCCGCCCGGCCGCTGGGCGTCCGGACTGGTCGGAGGCATCGGGGGCGAGGGTAGTACCGTTCGCCGGACATGGCTCACGAAGACCTCCTCGCCCGCACCGAATTCTTCGCTGAAGCCCCTGGCGACGTGTTGCGGACGATCTGCGCACAGGGCCGTGAGGCGCACCTCATCCGCGGCGACGTGCTCTTTCGTGAGAACGACATCGCCGACGATCTCTATGTCGTGCTCCGCGGCCGCATCGCGATCGCCATCGCCAACCCGATCGATCACCGCGAGACCGTCGTGTCGCTGATGGAGCCCGGCGATCTGTTCGGGGAGATGGCGATGCTCGACGACGGCCCGCGCAGCGCGATGGCCAGGGCGTTGGAACCCTCGGCGGTGCTCGCCGTGCCCTACGCGCCCGTCCTCGCCGCGTTCAGGTCTGATCCGCGGATGTTGTGGGGTGTCACCCGACTGCTCGCGCAACGGCTGCGGGTGATGGACGAGGCGCTCGCCGACAGCGTGTTCCTCGATGTCACCGGACGTACCGCCAAGCGCCTGCTGGAGCTGTCGGAGAACGCAGACGAGTTCACCCTCCCGGTCACCCAGGAGGAGCTGGCCGGGATGGTCGGGGCGTCGCGGGAGCGGGTCAACAAGGCGATCGCCAGCTTCATCCGGCTCGGGTGGATCGACCAGCACGACCGCAAGTACACGATCATCAAGCGCGACAGCCTGGAGATCCGGGCCCGCTGAGGCAGAACCCGGCCAGCCCGACGGCCGAAGATGTCGGGGGGCGATCACCAGCCCCATCTCGATCGGGTCGTCCGGCGTCGAGATCTCTGGGCGGTGCCACTCGGCAGGGTGACGCGCACGGATCGAAGCGACGCGAATCCCCGAAGACGGTCGTGCCGACCCCGCGTTGTCAGCGGAGGTCAGGCGTCGCGGCGGTGGGTGAGCGCGGAACCAAGCAGCACGATCATCAACGTCACCGCGCCGAAGTACAGCCCTGCCGGGATCCGCGACGGGAGGTCCCTGTCGATCCCGGCGTCAGGGTTGCCGAGCTGGATCCCCGACAGGTACGGGAGGAACTTCACAGGGTGCTTGATGCCGGCTGCGCTGAGCAGCCCGACGATCAGGTTCTCCACCACGAGCGGCCAGACGAGCAGGATGGCGATCGTCGCCGGGGTGTTGCGGATCAGCAGCCCCAGCCCGTAGCCGAGGAGGCTGACGATGCCGGCGAACACGACGACCCCGATCATCGCCGCCTTCCCGCCGGGGACGTCGTCGAGCGAGACGGGACGGTGGCGCCCGGAGGCGATCGCCGATGAGATGCCATACGTGAGCGCCACGACGATGGCCTCGACGACGAGGGCGAGCAGCGTGGTGACCACGGCCTTGGCGACGATCACCTTGTTGCGCCGCGGTGTCGCCGCGAACGTCGGCCGGATCGTGCCGAACCCGAACTCGCCGGTGATCGACGACGCGCCGATCACGCCGAGCAGCAGCGCGGTGACCACGGACGTCCCCGTCACTCGATCGACGAGATCCTTGGAGTGGATCTTCTCGACGCCCTGTAGCGACGTCGTCAACACGCCGACGATCACCGGGAATGCGATGGCGATGATCGCCAGCACCCAGTTCATCCGGATCGTCCGCAGCTTGATCCACTCACTGCGCATGACGCTCATCCCTGGACCGCCTTCGGCGGTGTGCGGATGCGCAACTCGGCGCTGCGCGCCGAAACGACCTGCTTGATGATTCGTTCGCTGCGCTCACTCACCCGCGGACCCCCTCCGGCGGTTCTGCAGGCGCGGCCATGCTCGTCGACCGGTACTCCTGGGAGTCGGCGGTGGCCTTGAGGAACGCGTCCTCCAGGGAGCCGGTCTGCGGCGACAGCTCGTGGAGCACGATCGCGTTTGACGCAGCCAGTTCGCCGACGTCGGCGCAGGTCGAGCCGTGCACGTCAGCGGTCTGGTCGTCGACGGGCGTGACATGCATCCCGCCGGCGGCCAGTGCCCTGGCCAGGTCGACCACCCGTGGACTGCGGACGCGCACCCACTTCTCGCCCCACTTCTCGACGAACTGGCCGACGGTGCACTGCTCGATCAGCCGTCCCTGTCCGATCACGATCAGCTGGCTCGACATCAGCGCGATCTCGGAGAGCAGGTGGCTGCTGACGAGCACGGTGCGTCCTTGCCCGGCGAGGTGGGTGAGCACGTCGCGGATCCACCGGATGCCTTCCGGGTCGAGGCCGTTGGCCGGCTCGTCGAGGATCACCGTGTGCGGGTCCCCGAGCAGCACGCCGGCCAACCCGAGCCGCTGGCGCATCCCCAGTGAGTAGGTGCGCACGCGCTGGCCGCCGACGGGCGTCAACCCGACGAGCTCGAGCACCTCGTCGACCCGTTTGCGCGACAGGTCGTTCGACGCGGCCAGCCAGCGGAGATGGTTGCGGCCGGACCTGCCAGGGTGCACGTAGCCCGCGTCGAGCAGCGCGCCGACCTCGTGCAGCGGCTTGGCGAACGTGCGGTACGGACGGCCCTCGAACATCGTCGTGCCGCCGTCGGGTCGGTCGAGGTCGAGCATGCACCGCATCGTCGTGCTCTTGCCGGAGCCGTTCGGGCCGAGGAAGCCGGTGACCGCGCCCGGTGTGACATCGAAGCTGAGGTGATCGACCGCCAGCTTCGAGCCGAACGACTTGGACAACCCGGAGACGGAGATCATCAGCTCGACTGGAGGAACAGCGACGCGAGGTACTCCGGCGACTGTCCCTTGTTGACGATCTGGTCGGTCATCCCGTCGATGACGGGCGGGGTGAGCTTGGCGTCGACGGCGTTGACGGCGGCGACCACCACGCTGGTCGCGCCGGGCGTGCTCATCACCGCGAGGGCGCCGTTCGGTGGGACGAGGGCTTTGTCGTCGAGCAACACCGTCATCGATTCGCCGGTGACGACGGCGTCGGTCGAGTCGACCACTGCGCAGTCGACCGTGCCGGCCTTGACCGCCGCATCGACCTTGTCGGGGGTGACGACGACGAACGCCTTGAACGTCGCTCCGTAGGCCGATGCAAGCGTGGCCAGGCCCATCGGTGCGCTCGTCTCGAAGCCTGCGGGGCCGCCGAGGGTCAGCTTGCCGGCGACGGGACCGAGGTCCGTGTACGTGCCGAGGGTGTTCGCGTCGGTGGCCGCCTTGCTGCAGGCGATGGCCTGCTTGTGCTCCGCCGTGGAACCGTTGCTGACCTGGAGCGCCGTCGGAAGCAGCGACTTGACCACGGCGACCTGCTCCTCGACGGTCTTCGGTTCGCCGGTCGGCAGCTCGATCGTCGTCGTCGTCGAGTCCGTCACGCCAGGTGCCTGCTCGATCGTCGTGCTCGGCTCGAGGGTGCTTGCGGGCACCGTCGTCGTCGCCGGCGTGGCGCCGATCGAGTGGAGGTACGTGAGCAGGTCGCCGGAGAAGTCGGGGACGACCTGGACGCTGCCGTTCAGCAGCGCGGCGTAGGCAGAGGGCCAATCGGGATAAGGGTCCCTCCGTTCGACGCGCAATCCGGCGTTGAGCAACGACTCCGCATACAGCGCGCCGAGCAGCGTGCTCATCTGGTCGCCGGCGACGCTGCTGACGACGACCTTCTGGGGGAGCGCGCTGGTGGTGGTCGTCGAGGTCGTGCTGCTGCTGCACGCAGCGGCGACGCCGGCGAGAACGACGGTCGCGCCCACGGTACGCAGCAGGTGGGGACGGCGAGCGCAGAACGGCACGAGCCGCGACGATATCGGCGGTCACCCGCCTGAGCGGGTCAGGTCGTCGCCGGCGTGTGCGCGACGAGGTCTCATGGCGGTTCGTCGGCGGCCAGCTGGACCAGGCGGGTGTCGCCGTTGTCGGCCAGCCACGCAAGACCGGGTCGCGCGGGGATGGGACGCCGGCGGGGCAGGAGTGCGCCGAGCAGCTCGCCGTCGAGGTCGTTGCAGGCGGCCATCGCCATGCCCAGCCTGCTCCGGCGCACGATGCCGGTCCAGTGCCCGTACGACTGGCGCAGGACGTCCGGCTTGCCGACCGCGACCACGATCAGGTCGCGCCGGCGCGACCCCGCCAACGCGGCGAGCCTCGCACCCGGGTCGTCGACGATGTCGGCGTCGTCGATCGCGAGGATCGCCGGCCGGTCCACCGGCAGGTCCTCGAGCATCGACTCGAGATCGGGGTAGATGGTGGTCGTCACGTCGGGACCGCCGGCCGCGCCGGTGTCGCCGGTGACGCCGGGCCGGCGTCTGCGTCGCGGGCTCAACGTCGCCGCCCATCCGCCGGGGTGGGCCTCGCTCCAGGCCGTGAGCACGCGTGCCAACGCCGTGCTGCGTCCGCTGCGCGCCGGCCCGAGGATGAGCAGGTGCTCACCATCCGGCACCTCCAGCACCGACGGCTCGCCGGTGACGAAGGCGAGACCGAGCGGGAGCCACGTGCTGCCGGTTGCGCGCCAGCCGGCTCGCAGCGTGGCGGTGTGCACCACGGCCGGCAAGACCTCGATCGGCTGGGGATCGCTGCCAGCAAGGCGCGGCGGCTCGGCGAGGTGCAGGCGCGCCGGCGGCGTAGGTCGGATGAGCTGGGCGTGCAGACCGTTGCCGATCGCGGCGCGACCCGGGATCGGCCCGGGCACCTCTGCCGCGGTGAAACCCCACGCGCTCGCGTCGTGGCGATCGGTGACGTGGAACATCCACCGCTGCGGACAACGCGCCAGCACCGCTGCGGGCATCGCCCCGGCCTGTTCGACCGCCAGCACAGCGGACACGCCGAGCGCTGCGCCGCCGGCCATGATCCGCACCAATGCCTCGAGCTCGGCCACCGTGTCGAGGTCGTCGAGTTGCTGGCGTACATCGGTGAACCCGTCGACCAGCAGCACGATCTGCGGACCGTCACCTCGGCCGCCCGACGCGGCCCTCTGGTCGACGATCGCTGCGAGGCGTCGCACCAGCCGCATCATCCGCTCGCGCTCGTGGAGGCGAACCACGGCGGCGCAGCCTCGTCGCTCGCCGAGGCCGAGGAGCGCGTCGTCACCGCGACCGTCGATCACGTACAGGTGCGCGTCGGCGCAGTGCTCGAGCACGTGCCTGCCGAGGGTCACGAGCGTGCTCGTCTTCCCGCTGCCCGGAGCCCCGACGATCAAGAGGTGGCCGTCGCCGGCTCGCCACGTCAGGCCACGCACCTGTTGGCTGTCCGGGTCGTCGACGAGACCGAGGTAACCGCTGTACACCGGCGCGCTCTCACCGCGGCTGCTGTCGGTGCAGGCGCCGCCGGCGTCGCCGTCGCCGTCGCCGTCGCCGCACCCGATGCCGTGGCCACGCCCGTCGCGGGCGTCGCTGGGATCGCCGGGCGTGTTCTCGCACTCTGGACGGCCGTGCACGAGCGCGGCGGCCATGATCCGCTCGACATCCGACGGATCGAGCTCTGTCGGCAGCGGTGGTAGCCACGGCCCCACTGGCATCGTGACGCCGACGATCGCCATCGCGTCGCGGACGGCGCGCACGACGGTGTCGAGCTCGCTCGGCGTGGCGCCCGTGCAGCGCGCCGCCTGGAACGTGATGTGCTCCTCGGGTCCGAGGCGCAGCACCGCCCGTCCGGCGAAACGCCGCTGGAGCAACGTCGGGGCGACGTCGCCGACGACGTCGATCGCATCGGCCGTGTCGTGCAGTCGCAGAGCGAGGCGGATGTTCGTGTTGGCGCGGATGTCGTCACTGATCACGCCGTTCGGTCGCTGCGTGGCGAGCAGCAGGTGCACCCCGAGGCTGCGGCCGCGTTGGGCCACGCCGATCAACGCATGGAGGAACGTCGGTTGCTCGGCCACCAGAGCAGCGAACTCGTCGATCACGACGACCAACCGGGCCAGCACGACGTGCGGCGCCACCTCGTGCAGCGTGCTGAGGTCGCTGGCGCCGTGGTCGCGCAGCAGCGCCTCACGCCGGCGCAGCTCGGCGTTAAGGCTACGCAGGGCCCGGTCCGCGAGCTGCTCGTCGAGATCGGTGACCACTCCGACGACGTGCGGCAGCGCGGCGCAGGCATCGAAGGTCGCGCCACCCTTGTAATCGACGAGGACGAACGTGAGGTGGTCGGGGCTGGTGCCGACTGCCATCCCGGCGACGAGGCTGCGCAGCAGCTCGCTCTTGCCCGAGCCGGTCGTGCCCGCGAACAGGCCGTGTGGCCCGTCGCGCACGAGGTCGATGTCGACGAGGCCGTCCGTCGCGATGCCGATCGGGGTGTGCGGGCTCGGATCAGGCCCGGCGGCGAGCCAGCGCGCCGCGACCGAGGCGGCGGTGACCGGTGTGCTGTCCTCGACGGCGAGCAGGTCGAGCAGCGACACGGTCGCCGGCAGTCCGGTGGTCGCCCCGAACGGGTCGTCCGGATCGGTGCACCCGGCGAGGATCCCGGCGGCACGAGCCGCCGCCCGCTCGCCGAGACCGGCGATGCGCACGCTCGCCGGCAACGCGCTCGACGCTGCGTCAGCGACCCAACGGGCGGCGACTGCGGACGAACCGATCGGCGCGTCGACGATCGACAGGACGCCGTTGCACACGTGGGGCACACCAGCGTCGGGGCTGACCAGCGCGAGCAGTGCGGGGCCGGGGTTGGTAGTGATGGCCCGGCGCAGCGGGCTGGTGCGCGACGCGAGCAGCTCGGGGGCATCCGTGACGACGATGAGGTGGGGCATCCCGGGCTGGTCGACCGACGCGAGGAACGCAGGCAGGTCGCCGGGTGGGATCACGCCCGCGCTGCCGTCCGGGGCGACGACGTGGGGGAGCCCGGCTGCCCAGCGCCACGTCCACGGTTCGTGGGACACGACCAGAAGGCGAACGTCCGCCGGGCCGCAGTTGGCGACGAGCTGCACCGCGACGGCACGTGCGATTCCGAGGGTCGCGGCACGTCCTCCTCGAAGCGCGACGCGCATGCCGGCCCGCAGGTCGAGCACGATCGGTTGATCGCGTAGCGTGGCGTCGGCACCGACGTCGCCGGTGCCGGTGCCGGATCCGGTGTCAGTCGACGGCGATCGTTGCGACAGCGGTGGGCGCCACATCAGCTCACCGGTGCCGAGCGAGACGCTGTACGCGTCGGCGTGATCGGCGCGACGGGTCCACAGCCGGTGGTCACGCCGATCGATCGTGGCCAGTGCGCTGACCGTCGTCGACACCTCGGTTCGCAGATGTTCGACGTAGTTGGCGCGCAGGACGGCCTCGGCTCTGCAGAACTCGGCGACGGAGTTGTTGCGGGCGCGCCTGGAGCGGCGCTTGCCGCGCACCAGGCCGATCCGCTGGGCGACCCAGCTCCCCAACGCGATCGTCCCGCCGAGGGCTCCGAACAGCAGGAACATCGGCTGGCGGATGACGAGTGCGAGGACCGCAGAGCCGCTGATCCCGAGCAGGGCCGGCACGAGACCACCGGGGAGGTCGCGGCTCGCGTCGGGCAGCGCCGGCGGGACGAGCGGCTGCGGATCCCAGATCGGGACGACTCGCGGGCCGCGCAGGACGGCACCGGCGCGCAGGTGCGCGGGGGGCAGAGGGTCCACCGTGCCGCGGCCGACGGCGAGCGTGCTGTGGCCGATCTCAATCAGGCCGTGGTCGACGATGACCTGTTCATCGCCGGCGTGGCGACCGTCGACGAGCAGTGCTGATCGACCTGCCAGCTGCGTCACGCGTAACTCCTCGCCGTCGATCACCAACAGCGCATGGTGGGGTTCGAGTGCCGGGTCGTCGCAGCGGATGCGGGCCCCGGGGGCGCGGCCGACGATCGCCTGGTCGTCGAGCACGAACTGTGCGCCGGTGTCCGGGCCGGCCACCCACGAACACGTCCATTCCGTCGACGCGTCCGCCGCTCCGGCCAGGGTTGGATTCGCGGGACGGATGGTTTGGTCCGTTGGCGCGTCCTGGACCACGTCGATCGAGGCCTCGTGGGTCTCCCAGGCGCGACTGCGACCACCAGTGCGGCGAGCGTCGGCGCGGGCCTCGACGGTCGGGCGGGTGTCGGTCGTACCGGAGTTGGAGACCGTCGCGGCGCGCGCCCCGACCTCGTCCGCCCGGGTGGAAGCGGCGGTCAGCGTTGCGCCGGTGTGGCGGGAACTGGGGCCCGTCACGGCTGCCGGCACCACCTCGTGGGCGTCGGCGGCGGTGGCGTCGGTCGCCGCACGGCTGGTGGCTCGATCTTCGGGCGCGACCGACGCGGCGGTGCGGCCGGGACGACGCTTCGATGTGGTGGTCATCGCTGACACTGTCGACAGTCGGTTCGACCGCAGCGGCAAGTGCGGGCCCTCGCCGTGTTGTGCCACGGCGTGGCCGGCGGGGGCCGTCGACGGTGATGTGCTCCGGCGTGGCCGCCGGCGCCGGACAGTGTGCGGCGACGTGCACCGGCGCGGTCGTCATCGCCGACAGCGTCGGCCGTTCGTGGCGACGTGCTCCGGCGCGGTCATCATCGCCCGGCTGTGAGCGCCGCCCGCGGTGATGCCCACCGCGTGGTCGACGTCCGACGGCTGCGGTGAGACGCGCGGCGGCGGGCGTGAGCCCGATCGCTGCGCTGTGAGACGATCACCGTCGCTGGTCAGGGCACCTGTGACGGCGGCCAAGCGGCGCGGTGAGGCAGCCGGAGAGGCGGCGAGCGCACGTTGGGTCACATGTCCTCCACCTCCCGTCCGGGCCGCGTCACGGATCGACGCTCGCCCAATCCCCGTCAGACAATCAGCCGCCTGCAAGAGGAGTGGCGTGCGCTGTCCACCCGACCCGACCTGCTCGTGACCGCCCGGCAATGGCCGTTGCTGATCGAACCGATTGGTGCGGAGCCGACGGGGACGGGCGCCTCGGCGCACCACTCCGGACCACGTCGGCCGTTCGAGGGCACCGAATCCGGTCGCGCGGCGGACCAGCCTCTTCGATCGCTCGACGAGGTGCTCGTCGCAACCGGCTACCGGCCTCCCAGCTTCGGGCCGACCGTCGACGCTGTGAGCACTGCGCAGCACGGGCGCGATTCTCGCGAGGCCGCCTGTGCAGCCGCTGCCCGCGATGGCGAGTGGCAGGTCGACAGCCCGGACGCGGCGGAACCGGACGACCGCGCCGCCCCGTGTGACGCCGCCGATTCCGTGCTCTTGGCGTTGGTCACCATCGCCGGGTCCGACGAGCTTGCTGCGCGTGTGGTGCTGCAGCGGCTGCTCCCCGGTCTCAGCGCGATCGCCCGACGGCATGGGCGGTGCATGGAGGAGCATCTGCTCGCGTTCGACGAGCTCCTCTCGGTCGCGTGGTGGGTGATCCGTCGGTTCCCCGTCGAGCGTCGCCGGCGGCACATCGCCGCGTCCTTGCTGCGCGACTGCGAGCACCAGGCGTTCCGGCGGGAGCACCGCCGTCTGCTCGTCCATGAGTACACGCCGCCCGAGTTGCTCGATCGCGCGATCGAGCTCGACACGGTGGATCAGGAACCGTTGCTCGAGGTCCTGGAGCTGATCGGCGAGGCGCGGATGCACCACCTTCACGACGGTGATCTCGAGCTGCTCGGTGCGCTGCTCGGCGCGGGGTTGTTGCGTGAGGCAGCGGCCGAGCTGCGCGTCAGCGTCCGGACCGTCCGCAACCACAGGAACGCGGTGGTGCACCGACTGCGTGCGGCGCTCGCCGCCTGATGACCCGCAGCGGCTCGGACACCGGCGGGTCAGATGGTTCCGGACGAGTGCGAACCCTGCTCGCCGCCATGGCAAGCTCGCGGGGTGCTGTTCGAGATGATGGACGTGCGCGGCGTCGAGCTGGCGGTCGACGATCCAGGAGGCGAGGGCGTCCCGTTCGTCTGGGCGCACGGCCTGACGTCGAGCGCCGCGCACGAGGAGGCGATGGGCCTGTTCGGGTGGAGCCGGTTCGACGACGTTCGGGTGGTCCGCTACGAGGCCAGGGGTCACGGCGCGTCTGCAGCATCCCTGGATCCGAGCGACTACGCCTGGCCGGCGCTGGCCGACGACCTGTTGGCGCTGCTGGACCGGCTCGGGCTCGAGCACAGCGCGATCGGCGGAGCGTCGATGGGCTGTGCGACCGCGCTGTACGCCGCGCTCGCCGCGCCGGCGCGGATCGATCGACTCGTGCTCGTCATCCCGCCGACGGCGTGGGAGACGCGAGCGGCGCAGCGCGACATCTACCTCGCGAGCGCACAGCTCGTCGCGGACGCGGGGCCCGCGGCGATGGTGGAGCTGCTGCGCGACCAGCCATCCGTCGGCGCGTTCGGAGCCGAGGGTGACCGGCTGCGCGACGAAGGCCTTTCTCGGCTCGTCGACTTCGACGGGCAGCTGCTGGCGACGATCCTGCGTGGCGCCGCCTCCTCAGATCTGCCGCCACTCGACGTCGTGGCCACGATCCAGCAACCGGCGCTCGTGTTGGCATGGGCCGGCGACCGGGGCCATCCGGTATCGACGGCCGAACGGCTCGGGGATGCGCTGCCGAGCGCCGCCGTCCACGTCGCCGACGACCTCGTCGCCATCACCGGTTGGGGCGAACTCGTCCACGATTTCCTCACCGCTGACCGGCTGACCGGCTGACCGGCTGACCGGCTGACCGGCTGACCGGGCTCACCGGCTGACCGGCTGACCGGCTGATCTCACCTCCGGCTACGCGCGACGCGACAGGAGCGGGGGACTGCCGGAGGGCCTGACGGCGAAGGCCGGCGAAGGTGGTCGCCCACGGCGATCATGCCATGTGCAGTCGTCGCGGCGTCCCGACCGCCACGGCGCGGGTGCGGCGGAGCACCCGTCGTTCGCGCAGGTTCAGCCCGCCCCAGATCCCGAATGCCTCGCCGTTGGCGAGGGCGTGCTCCAGGCAGGCCGCACGCACGGCGCAAGCCGTGCAGACCTGCTTGGCCGCCGCCTCGTCGGCGGAGGTCTCGGGAAAGAAGAGTTCTGCGTCGAGTGCCCGACAGTCGGCCAGCTGTGCCCACCCGCCGAGCTCGTCATGGTTGATGCTCATGTCGGCAGCTTGCACGAGGGGTGTGCGACAGTTCCCGCCCCGCCCCGCCCCCGGGCGTGCCCCTGGGAGCTCGCAACCGCCGCCCGGACGGCCGGACCGCCCAACGGAGCCGGCAGCCCGCAGCCCGGAGCCGACCTCCGCAGACCCGCCTGACGGTCACCACGGTTGCTCCGGTCGCGGCCAGAACCGAACGTACTGTTCTGGGTTGCGACCAGAACGAGTGGCGAGCCGGTCGCGCGTCGACGCACGTCGTCGATTGCGGCGGGTCGGGGCATCTGCGCGCATGTGTGCGGGAGCCGACGGCACATCGGACGACGTGACACAAGGACGCCCGACCCACGAAGGCGCCGGGCTCAGCGAGCGATGGGTTGGAAGCGGCGCAGGCGCAGGCTGTTGCTGACGACGAACACGCTCGAGAACGCCATGGCCGCACTCGCCACCACCGGCGACAGCAGCCATGCCATCGCCAGCGGGATGGCGGCGACGTTGTAGGCGAAGGCCCAGAACAGGTTGCCCTTGATCAGGGCGAGCGTGCGCCTGCCGAGGCGGATCGCATCGCTCGCGGCGGTCAGCTCCGGTCGCACGAGTGTGATGTCGCTGGCTTCGATGGCGACGTCGGTGCCACTCGCCATCGCGATGCCGAGGTCCGCTTGGACCAATGCGGCGGCGTCGTTCACCCCGTCACCGACCATGGCGACGACCTTGCCCTCGGCCTGCAGACGCTGGACGATCGCCAGCTTGCCCGCCGGCAGGACCCCGGCGTGGACCGCCTCGGCAGCGATGCCGACGGCTTCGGCGACGGCGAGGGCTGCGGCGCGGTTGTCGCCGGTGACGAGGAGGACATCGATGCCCATCGCGTCGAGGTTGCGGATCGCGCCGGCGCTGCTCGGCTTGACCGTGTCCGCGAGCGCGATCAACCCGAGTGGCGTGCCGTCGCAGGTGACGACCACGACGGTGCTGCCGTCGCCTTCTGCGCCTGCCATGGCGTCGGCGAACGAGCGGGGATCGGAACGGCCGACGCGTACGAAACGACCGTCGACGAAGCCGGCCGCGCCGACGCCGCGTTCATTGATGAACCCGCTGGCAACAGGACCGTCCGCAGAACCGGCCGCAGAACCGGCCGCACCGACCAAACCGTCCGTCCCGACCGAACCGTCCGTCCCGACGGACCCGGCCGTACCGACCGAACCGTCCGCGGAACCGTCCGCACCGACCGCACGTGCGTGGCGCACGATCGCGCGTGCCACCGGGTGCTCGCTGTTGCGCTCCACAGCGGCCGCGAGGCGCAGCACCTGCGTCGCGTCGGACCCGATCACTGCGACCACGTTCATCTCGCCGGTGGTCACGGTGCCGGTCTTGTCGAGCACGATCGTGTCGATCCGCCGCGTGATCTCCAGCACCTCCGGCCCCTTGATCAGGATTCCCATCTGCGCGCCGCGACCTGTGCCGACGAGCAACGCCGTCGGTGTGGCCAGGCCGAGCGCGCACGGACAGGCGATGATCAGCACCGACACGGCCGGGGTGATCGCGTCGGCGAAGCTGCCGGTCCGCGCGAACCAGAACCCCAACGTCGCCGCGGCCAAGACCAGCACCGCCGGCACGAACACGCCGGCGACCCGGTCTGCCAGCCGTTGTGCTGCGGCCTTGCCGGACTGCGCGGCCTCCACCATCCGGCCGATCTGGGCGAGCGCGGTGTCGCCGCCGACGCGGGTGGCGCGTACGACGAGCCGGCCGTCGACGTTGATCGTCGCCCCGGTCACGTGGTCACCGGCGCCGACGTCGGCCGGCGCGCTCTCGCCGGTGATCAGCGACATGTCGATCGCGGACTCGCCCTGCTCGACGATCCCATCTGTGGCCACCTTCTCGCCAGGGCGCACCACGAACCGGTCGCCGACGCGCAGCTCGGCGACCGGGCGGCGAGCCTCGCTGCCGTCGTCGCGCAGCACGCTCGCCTCGGACGCCCCGAGGTGGAGCAGCGCACGCAGCGCCCCTCCGGCACGATGCTTGGCGCGCGCCTCGAGCCAACGTCCGGCGAGGATCAGCGCGACCGTCGTCGAGGCGACCTCGAGGTAGAGGTGGTGCACCTCGCCCTGGCGGGGCACGAGCGTCATTGCCATCTTGACCCCCGAGTCGCCGGCGGCGGTGAACAGCAGGGTGCGGGTGCTCCACAGGAACGCGGCGAGCACCCCGACGGAGACGAGCGTGTCCATCGTCGCCTCGCCCTGGCGGGCGTTCTTGAGCGCCGCCCTGTGGAACGGCAACGCTGCCCATGTCGCCACCGGAGCGGCCATCGCGAAGCAGATCCACTGCCAGTTGCGGAACTGCAGTGCGCTGATCATCGACATGACCAGCACCGGCGCACCGAGCACGGCGGCGACGACGAAGCGGTTGCGTAGGTCTGTCACCCGTGGATCGGCGTCGACGTCCCCGCCGCCGGCCGCCGCGCCGTCGGCCGCCCTCGCAGATGCGGCTGCAGAAGGGGCGATGCCGTAGCCGATCGACTCGACGCTGCCGACCACGTCGTCGGGTGTCGCCAGCGCCGGGTCGTAGTCGACGGCTGCCTTCTCGGTCGCGTAGTTCACCGACGCAGTCACGCCGGCGATCCGGTTGAGGTTCTTCTCGATCCGCGTCGCACAGGACGCGCACGTCATCCCGGTGAGCGTGAGGTCGAGGTGCGCGCTGCCCGTCGCCACGTCACGCGTCGATGCCACAACGGCCTCGTCCACGCCGGCGGCCCGCCCGGTCACGGGATCACCACCGTGTAGGGCACCGTGACCACCTTGCCGGAGTGGCCGAACTGCAGGAACACCCGGTAGGTGCCGGTGGTCAGCGTGCCGATGAAGGTCAGCACGTTCGCCGGGCTCACGGCACGCGGCTCGCAAGCAGCGGGCGCCGGTGCTGCGGCCATCCCTGGCATCCCGGCCATCGCGTCCGTCCCCGAGGTCGCTGACGTCCCGGCCGTCGACGGGTGCAGGTGGGTGTAGGCGAGGTCCCCCTGACGCATCGCGATGAGGTGGCCGGGCGAGCCGAGGTACGGCTCCATCCCTGTCGCGGGGTGGCCGCCCGCATCGGTGACGGTGAACGTCAAGCCGTCGCGCCGCACGACGAGACCGTCGACGGTCGGCGCATCGTCCGCCGCGGGCAAGGCAGCTGCCGGGGTCGGCACCTCGTCGTCGGTGTTCGTGGCGAGGACGATGTTGGTGGCTGCGCCCTCCGGCCAGACGTCGAAGACGAGGTGCCACGCACCGGTCGGCACGGTGACCCGCGTGCCGTCGGCGCCGAGCTCGGGATGGATGTGCTCGAACCCGCTCAGGTCGCTGCGGATCAAGACAGTGTGCAGCTTGGACCCGTGGTCGTCGAGGAACGTGGTGGCCGTCGCTCCGTCCGGTCCGACGATCCGGTACTGCAGCCTGTGCCCGTCGGCGGAGATGGGGTCGAGGCGCAGCTCGTACCCGTCGACCTTCGTCGCCGCCGGTTGTGGCGTCAGGTTGTGGGTGTGCGGCTTGGACTCGTCCACGGTCTGGCGCGCCGCCGCTCCGGCGTCGGCGCGACTCGGGAGCTGCGCACCGATGGCGTAGGCAGCGCCGAACGCGCCGAGGACCACCACGCCGAACACGGCGAGGCGGGTCCACAGGCGCGCAGGGGGCGTCATCCGCCGGCAACCTCGTAGCCGGCCTCGTCGATCGCCGCGACGACAGCGTTGCGGTCGAGGTTGCTGCCGGTGACGGTGACCAGCTTGGTGCCCAGGTCGACGGCGACCCGCGTGACGCCGCCGACCTTGGCGACCTCGCTCGTCACTGCCGCTTCGCAGTGCGCGCAGCTCATCCCGGGAACGGTCAGGCGGATCTCGTGCATCGTGTGCTCCTCTGCCGTGGTCACGCGCGGAGCATCCGCTCGACGGCTTTGGTCGCTTCGTGGACGAGTGACTCCGTGCGCTCCTCATCCCCGCTCGCAGCCGCCCCGGCGACGCAGTGCTGCAGGTGCTCGTCGAGCAGTTGCAGACCGACGCCCTGCAGGGCCTTGCTCACAGCTGCGACCTGGGTCAGCACGTCGATGCAGTAGGTGTCCTCGTCGATCAGCCGCTGCAACCCGCGGACCTGCCCCTCGATGCGGCGCAGGCGAGTGAGCAGCTGCTGCTTGTCGGCCGAGTAGCCGGGATGGGTCGTGTCCACAAGTTCAAGATACCCCCAAGGGGTATCAGGCGCAACTCAGCGACCGATCGAACGGCCGTCGTTGGCCCGTCCGGAGAACGCGGGTTTGCGCTTCGCGAGGAACGCGCTGATCCCCTCCTGGGCATCCGCCGCGACGGCCGCCTCGGCCATCAGCCGGACGGCGAACTCGTACGCGGCGTCCTGCGGCAGACCGATCTGTTCGTAGAAGCCGAGCTTGCCCATCCCCTTCGACAGCGCGCTGCCGCGCGTCGCCCGGCCGAGGAGGTCGGCCGTCGCCGCGTCGAGATCGTCGTCGGCGACCACGCTGTTGATCAGCCCCCACTCCATCGCCGTGACCGCGTCGATCGGGTCGCCGGTGAGCGCCATCTCCAGCGCCCGCTTGCGCCCGACGTTGCGGGCCACGGCCACGAGCGGGGTGTGGCAGAACAGACCGCCCTTGCCGCCCGGGATGGCGAAGGACGCGCTTGCCGCGGCGACGGCGAGGTCGCAGGTGGCGACCAGTTGGCAGCCAGCGGCCGTGGCCAGCGCGTGGACCCGGGCGATGACCACCTGGGGGATGTGCTGCACCGTGTCCATCATCGTCGTGCACACCTCGAAGACCTCGCGGGCTTCGTCGAAGGTGGCGCCGGCCATGTCGGCGAAGTTGTGCCCGGCGGAGAACACGGGCCCGTTGGCGGCGAGGACGACTCCGGTTGCGTCACTGCCGCCCGCCTCGGCGAACGCCTCGGTCAGCTCGCGCATCACGTCGAGCGAGAGCGCGTTGCGCTTCTCCGGCCGGTCGAGGGTGATCGTGACGACGTCGCCGTCGCGATGGATCTGCAGATGGTTTGGGCTCACCCCTCCATGCTCGCACCGTCGAAGGCCCATCGGCTCACGACGCTGCGGACTCTCAGGCGTTGTCGTCGTCGTTGGCCATCACAGGGAACACTGGATCGGCGTGGTCGCGTCCCAGGTCGCAGATCCAGCACCCTGAGCGCTGGCAGATCGCCGGCCTCCGGTCGAGCGGTGGCTGACGCTCGATGTTGCACCTCTCGCTCATATCGATCAAGAGGCGCGACGACCCGAACGATGATGCGCCCGGACGGATTCCGGCGAATGCCCAGTCTCAGAACACGTCGAACGCCGTGACGTAGACCATCCGACCGGCCGCGGCGCCGACGATCAACGCCTGCTGTCCTCGCTCGAGCACCTCCATGCCATCGGCCGGCCGGGCGAAGTACGTCTCGGTGCCGCCGCGGATGCTGACCGACACCTCGCCGACGGTGCCCGGTGCGACACGGCCGGTCACCGAGGCGGTCTTGCCGACCAATGCGTTGTCAGCCATCCAGTGCCCCATCGCTCGCGTCGCGGTCGCTCCCGACGGCTGAGCTCGACGGGACGCCGGCAGGCGTGCCAACACCGTCCGCCACGGCCGCGGCGCCGGCCGTCGCGCCCGCCGCGCCGTTCTTGGGCACGAACAACCCGCGCAGGAACTCGAACCCGGCCATCCCAGAGGAGGCGACCTCCATCAGCGCGCGATTGACGCCGACCGCGCCGTCAAGCACCGTGAAGTTCTGCACGTGCGAGAACGCGCCCGCCGCTTCGCGCACGATCTGCGGCCACCGCTCTGCCAGCGCCTGCATCGCCACCGCCTCGGGATTGGTGGCGAGGGCTTCGGCGCGGGCGTTGATCGCCTTC
This sequence comes from Acidimicrobiales bacterium, assembly GCA_038213195.1. Lineage (GTDB taxonomy): Bacteria > Actinomycetota > Acidimicrobiia > Acidimicrobiales > Ilumatobacteraceae > JAODBQ01. Next base: position 31,703 of record JBBQTN010000035.1, read on the forward strand.
GCCTCGGCGAGCCCCTTCGCCTCGAGCGCGTCGCCCTCGGCGAGACCGCCGGCGCGGGTGGCATCGGCGTTGGCGAGGCCGGTGGCGCGGGCGGCGTCGGCGTTCGCCTCGCCGCGCGCACGGGTCGTGTCGGCCTCGGCGAGACCGGACGCACGGGTCACCGCGGCGCGTGCCTCGGCTTCGGCGAGGCCTT
>JBBQTN010000036.1:0-31222 GCA_038213195.1 Acidimicrobiales bacterium
GCGCCAGATCCCGGACATCTCGTTCGGCTCGCGCACCCGACCGAACAGGTGCATGTCGGCGGCCGGCTCCCACGCCCTGAAGCGCGGGCAGGCGCGGGTGCAGGTGGTGCAGCCGCCACCTGCACCGAACCCGTGGATGCAGTTGTCGAGCCCGAGCTCCTCCTCGAGGTGGAACGGGATGTACTTGCCCTCCTCGTGCTCGTAGCCGATCACGTCGTGGGGACAGGTGACCACGCAACCGGCGCAGCCGGTGCACAGCCCGGTGGTGATCACCTCTGCGTAGAGCTCTTTCCACTGCGCCGTCCAGCGCTCGGCCTTCGCTGGTGCAGCGGGGCTCGCCGAGGACGCATCTTCCGTCAGGGTCATGTACCGACTCTAGTTTGATGGTCGGGACTGGGCGCCGCTCGCTGACGCTCGCTTCAGGTGGTGATCACGAACCACGCTTGACCGGGGATCAGCGCGGTGAGGATCGCGTCGAGGTCCGCGCCGGCGAGTGACACGCAGCCAGACGTGGGCTTGGTGTTGCCGGCCGCGTCGTAGCTGAAGCGGTGCAGGAAGATGCCCGCCGCATGGGGGACCTCGCCCGGCTGGTCGCCCGCGCGGTCGGGGCCCATGTTGGCCCCGATCAACGCGGCACGCGAATAGGCCTCGGTGACGGCCGGGAGGTACTCGTCGTCGCCGGTGCAGGCGGTGGCGCTGCGGTGGGTGAGGGTGTTGTACGTGGGCCGGCCACCGGTCTCGTCCCAGCAGTCGCCCGGCTGCACCTGGCGCCACGCGCCGCGCACCCCGGGGTCGGCGCCGTTGCCGAAGAACTGGAACACCTGGCCGTCGGGCGCTGTCATGGTGCCGAGTGGGAAGACCCCCGTCGGTGTGGTGCCGTCGCCGCTGACCCGCTGGGCGAGCGGCCTGACCCCGTTCTTGCCGACCCGGGCGGCCATGCCGCGCCGCGCGCACGTCCAGCTGCCGTCGACCTGCTCGAGCAGATCGACGGTCGCGAACGTGCCACTGGCGAGGACCTTGACCACCTGACGAGCGCTCGCCGGCACGCCGTCGGGCGGCTCGCAGGCAGGGTCGAATGGCGGCGGTGAGGTCGGCGTGAGCTGCACCGACGTCCCGGTCACGGCGGGCGCACCGGCCGTTGCCGGGTGCGTCACCACGAAGCCGACCGGCGCCGCCGAGGCGTCGGTCGCGCCGGTCCCGGCGACGCCCAACACGCCGACCACGCCGACCACGCCGACCACCGCGGTCACCACGATCATCGACGCGACCCGGACGCGGAGGCCGAACGGGGAGCGCACCTCCGGAACCTACCGCCGCGCACCTTCCCCGTGCCGCCGCGGCTGCTCTACTGGCCGTGGGCGCGCGAAGTGTCCCGGTCCGCCCGAGACTTGGCCTCAGCGGGTCTCCCTAGACCCGGTTGGTGTCCCTGCGGTACGCCCACCCGGCGAACAGGGCCGTCGCCACGATCCAGACACCGACGATGGCCCAGCCTTGCGCCGTCCATGCCCGCGCACCGATGCCGACGTGGCTCGCCTGGGTCAGCCAGAACGACGGCGTGCTCTCGCCGATGTAGTGCAGCGCGCCGTGCTCTGGCAGCGGGAACCACTGGCCCCCGAGGAACCCGAAGAACGCCGAGCCGCCGCCGACCGCGGGGCCCATCGAGTCGATCGTCAGCAGGTGCCCGATCGCGATCCCGAGCGCGACGAACGGGAGCACCCCGATCAGCAGCAGACCGGTCATCCCCAGCCACCGGGTGAACGGCGAGATGCGCACGCCGTAGGAGATCCCGGCGACGTACAGCAGCGCGATGCTCACCGCGGCGAGCGCGTACGCGGTGATCACCTTCGTGCGGAAGTAGGACGCCACGGTCAACGGCGTCAGCCGCAGCTGCCGGGTCCAGCCGACGGACCGTTCCAGCGCGACCCGTGCCCCGCCCGAGATCGCGGCGATCATCGCCCCGTAACTCGCCATGCTGACCATGTAGAACGTCGGGAAGCCGAGCTTCGCCGAGCCGACGTCGATCGTCACGTGCTTGTTGGAGCCGGCGATCACGAGGAACAGCGCGAGCGGGAAGATCAGCGAGAAGATGAACGCACGCTTGTTGCGCACGAGGCGCAGCAGCTCGTACTTCGTGTACGTCGCGTTCATGCGCCGATTTGCGGCGCGCCGGCCGGCTCGTCGTCGCCCGTGAGCTGCAGGAACGCGGCTTCCAGCCCGGCGCCCGTGATCTCGAGGTCGCGGATCGCCGGGAAGTCGCGCAGCAGGGCGCGCACCGCGGCGTCGGAGTCCGAGCAGTTGAGGACGATCGAATCGCCACGCTGGTCGGCGCTGCGCACACCGTCGAGCATCCCCAGCGCGGCGAGGTCGGCGCCGGGCAACGTGCCGCGGATCGTTCGTCCTCCGGCGCTCGCCTTGATCTCGGTGGCCGAGCCGTCGGCGACGATCTCGCCGCGCGCCATCAGGATGATCCGGTCGGCGAAGGCGTCGGCCTCCTCGAGGTAGTGGGTCGCGAACAGCACGGTCTTGCCTCGCGCGGTGAACTCGCGCATCGACTCCCAGAACTGGTGGCGGCCCTCGACATCCATCGCCACGGTCGGTTCGTCGAGCACGAGCAGGTCGGGGTTGCTGACCATCGCGACGGCGAAACGCACCCGCTGGGTCTGCCCGCCGGACAGCTTCGTCGTCTTGCGCTCGGCGATGTCGCTGATCCCGGCGAGCGCGAGCGTGTCGTCGACGCTCAGCGGATGCGGGTACAGCGAGCCCATCATGTCGATCAGCTCGCGCACCGTGAGATCGTTGAGCACAGCGCCCGTCTGCAGCATCGCCCCGATCGCCCCTTTGCCGATCGCCTCGGCGGGGGTCATCCCGAACACGTGGACGTCGCCCGCATCGGGCTTGGAGAGGCCGAGGAGCATGTCGATGGTGGTCGACTTGCCGGCGCCGTTCGGGCCGAGCAGGGCGACCGTGTCGCCGGGGGAGATGTCGATGGTGACGCCGCGCACCGCGTGCACTGGTCCGGCCGGTCCCTTGAACGACTTGACCAGACCGTGCAGCGCGATCCCGACGGTCGGAGGGGACAACGTGGGGGGCATGGCCACCAGCGTGCCCGGTCGCGACGTGAAAAAGAGAAACGCAACGCCGATCGGCGACCGAATCCGTGGGGCAGGTGGCGCGACGGTTTCCTACGATGCGGCGCGAGCCGGCGGCGAGACCGATGCCGGTGCGCTCACGTCGACCTGGAGGTCAGATGAACGACGATCGGCTCGTCCGGTTCCGCGCCCTGCACGAGCAGGGGATGTTCGTGATGCCCAACCCGTGGGACGTCGGTTCCGCGGTGATCCTCGCCGAGCTCGGCTTCCCGGCGCTGGCGACCACCAGCGCGGGCTTCGCGACGTCGCTCGGCAAGCGCGACCAGCAGGTCACCCTCGACGAGCTGCTCGTCCATGCCGAGCGGCTCGCGGCCGCCGTCGACATCCCGCTGAACGTCGACTCGGAGCGTTGCTACGCGGACGATCTGCAGGGCGTGGCGCACACGGTCGAGCTGCTCGCTGCAACGGGCGCGGCCGGATGCTCGATCGAGGACTACGACCCCGCCACCGGGGCGATCGACGCCAGGTCGCACGCCGCTGAACGGGTGGCCGCCGCAGCCGAGTCGGCGCGCCGCAACGGGATCGTGCTCACCGCTCGCGCCGAGAACCACCTCTACGGCGTCACCGACCTCGACGACACGATCGGCCGGTTGTGCGCGTACCGTGACGCCGGCGCAGAGGTGCTGTACGCGCCGGGCCTGGTCGACATCGGTCAGATCGCAGCCGTGGTGCGCGAGGTCGGCGCGCCGATCAACGTCCTGCGCTTGCCGGGTGCGCCGAGCCTCGGCGAGCTCGCGGCTGCCGGGGTCCGGCGCGTGTCGACGGGAGGTGGGCTGGCGCGGGAGGCCTACGGTTCGCTGCGCACCATCGCCAAGGAGCTGCTGGCCGAGCAGCCGCACTGAGCTTCGTCGGACCGGGCCGTCACGCCTCGGCGGTCTCTTGATCCTCGGCCTCGGAGTGCCGGGCAATCAGTCCCTCGAGCCGTTCGTGCTCGCGCGGCTGGCCGTCGTCGAACAGCACCGCGACGTACGTGCGGTGGTCGGTGCCGCGCGCGACCCGTACCACTCGACCGATCAGCAGGATCGGGTCGTCCTCCGGGAGCAGCGAGACGACGACACGCTCGTCGGCCGTCAACCCCAGTGGCTCCGCGCAGGCCAGGAGGGCGCCGCTGAGCGAGATGTCGACGACGTTCGCCGAGGGCGGGATCGCCTCGGACACGTTGGCGACCCGGGCCGCGAGATCCCGCCGATCCGCGGATGCTGTCGACGATCCACGGCACACACGTTTTCCCGTCGCAGCTCCGGAGCAACATGACGAACGGGTGATTCTGACCGCGCTCAGTGAGATCCGCCGGCCGCTCACAGCGATGACCCGGGGCCTCGGATGGCGATCACGAATCGTGGGTACTGGTTGGCCGATCGAAGCAGACGTCCATCCGGAAGTCGAATCGACGCCGTAGTGACGGTGCCCACCACCGCGCCCGAGCCGCCCCGGGAGACAGCCTTGCTTGACGTACCACTCGCACCTTCGCTGTGCTCGGGCTCGACCGGGTCCTCCGTCGTCCTGCTCGACGCGTACGGGCGCGCCTGCGGGACGGCCCCGCGCGCGACCGTGCACACCGACCACACGCCGCTGCACATGGGTTTCTCGTGCTACGTGGTCGACCAGCGCCGTCGGCTGCTGCTGACCCGCCGATCAGCGAGCAAGCGGACGTGGCCGTCGATGTGGAGCAACGCCTGCTGCGGGCATCCGCGGCCCGGCGAGTCGCTGCGCCAGGCCGTGGAGCGGCACCTTCGCGACGAGCTCGGCATCTGCCCGCGCACGATGGGCCTCGCGCTCGCGGACTTCACGTTCCGCGCGGTGATGGACGACGGCACGGTCGAGCACGAGCTGTGCCCGGTGGTCGTCGTCACGGTCGACCAGCTGCCCGTCCTCGACCCGGACGAGGCAGACGCCGCCGCGTGGGTGACGTGGGCGGAGCTGCTCGACAGGGCGACCGCTGCGCCGGGATCGCTCAGCCCGTGGGCGGTGCGCCAGGTGCACGCGCTGGCTGCGTCGGTCGGGGACCCGACGGCGTGGATCGCGACGTGCCTCGCGGCGGCGGCGCCGGCCGTGCCGCGCCGGGTACGGCGTTCGACGACGCCGGTGGAGGTGCTGACACCGATGGGCGGCCGGTTCGATGAGCTGATGGAGGTGTTCCTCGCCGACCGGATCGAGCGCCTGCAGCTGCTCGACCCGCTCGCCGCCGAGGTCGGTCAGGCGGTCGCCGGCCTGATCCGTTCCGGTGGCAAGCGGCTGCGCCCGGCCTTCGTGGCGTGGGGTCACCGCGCCGCGGGTGGCGACGACGACGACGACGTCGTCCACCTCGGGTTGGCGCTGGAGATGCTGCACACCTTCGCCTTGATCCACGACGATGTGATGGACCGTTCGCAGCTGCGCCGCGGCCGCGCCAGCGTGCACGAGCAGTTCGGCGCGCTGCGCGGTACCACCGACTGGGCGGCGCGGTGGTTCGGATCGTCGGCGGCGATCCTCGCCGGCGACCTCGCGTTCGTCTGGTCGGACGAGCTGTTCGACGCGGCCTGCCGGTTCCGGCCGGCGCCCCCGCTGCGCGAGGGCTACGCCGGCCTGCGCACGGAGGTGATCGCCGGGCAGTACCTCGACCTGCGCCGGGGCGGTTCCGGCGGTGTCGCCAGCGAGGCGGACGCGATCCGCGTGGCGTTGCTCAAGTCCGGCCGGTACACCGTCACCCGTCCGCTGGAGCTGGGCGCGGTCCTCGCCGGTGGCGACGACCAGATCGTTGCCGCGCTGCGCCGTTACGGCGATGCCACCGGGCTCGCCTTCCAGCTGCGCGACGACGTGCTCGGGCTGTTCGGCGAGCCGAGCGTGACCGGCAAGGGCGCGATCGAGGATCTCCGCGAAGGCAAGCGGACGGTGCTGATGCTGCGCGCTCTCGAGCTGACCGACCACGCCGGGCGGGCGGCATTGGAGCGCGCCCTCGGCAGCCACGGGCGTGGCGACGAGCGGCTCGGCGACGGGTTCGGCGGATGGCCCGACGACGGCGTCGTCGAACGGTGCCGCGACATCGTCGCCTCCTCGGGTGCGTTGGCGTCGGTCGAGGCGCTGATCGCCGCCAAGGTGGGCGTTGCCGACGAGGCCGTCGAGGGGCTCGATCCGGCGGTCGGCGATGCGCTGGCCGGCCTCGCCCGGCTGCTGACGGCGCGGGTCACCTGATGGACGTGATCGTCGTCGGCGCCGGCCTCGCCGGGCTGTCGGCGGCGTGCCACCTGCGCGGCGCCGGCCACGAGGTCCGCGTCGTCGAAGCCGGCGCGTTGCCCGGCGGCAGGGCCGGCTCGATGTCGATCGACGGCTACCGGTTCGACACGGGGCCGACGGTGCTGACGATGCCGGAGCTGGTCGAGCAGTGCTTCGCTGCAGTCGGCACGTCCACCGCCGACCACCTGCGGCTGCTGCCGGTCGACCCGATGTACCGCGCCTGCTACGCCGACGGATCGGAGCTGCGCGTGCGGCACGGCCGCGAGGCGATGACCGCCGAGATCCGCGACGTCTGCGGGACGCGCCAGGCGGACGCGTTCGGCCGCTTCTGCGACTGGCTGACCGAGCTGTACCGGCTCGAGATGCCGAACTTCATCGACCGCAACTACGACTCGCCGCTCGACCTGGTCCGTCCCCTCGCCCCTGCGCTGCGGCTGCTGCGCGCGGGCGCGTTCGGCCGGCTCGACGCGGCCGTGCGGCGGTTCTTCGACGACGAGCGGCTGGTGCGGATCTTCAGCTTCCAGGCGATGTACGCAGGGCTCGCCCCGCAGCAGGCGCTCGCGCTCTACGCGGTGATCACCTACATGGACTCGGTCAACGGGGTGTTCGTGCCGGCCGGCGGGATGCACGCCCTGCCTGTCGCGCTCGCTGCGGCGGCCGCCGAGGCGGGCGTGAAGTTCGACTACGGCGAGCGGGTCGAGCGGATCGTGCTCGCCAGCGGCACCCATGGGCCCGTGCGCGGCGTCCGCCTCGCCGGTGGCGAGGTGCTCCGCGCCGACGCGGTCGTGTGCACGGCCGACCTGCCCGTCGCCTACCGCACGCTGCTGCCGGGGATCGACGCGCCGCGCAGGGCACGGCGTGGCCACTACTCGCCGAGCGCGATCGTGTGGCACCTCGGCGTCGACGGCCCCCTGCCCGCCGGCGTCGCCCACCACAACATCCACTTCGGACACGATTGGGCGGGTGCGTTCGAGGCGCTGCTGCGCGACGGCCGACGAATGCCCGACCCGTCGCTGCTCGTCACGGTGCCGACGCTCGACGAACCGGCGATGGCACCGCCGGGACGGCACGTGCTGTTCGTGCTCGAGCCGGCACCGAACCTCGACGGCGCGGTCGACTGGTCGGTCGAGCGAGATGCGGCGCGGGCAAGGCTGCACAGGCTCGTCGAGGGGTTCGGCTACCCGCTGGCGATCGACGTCGAGCGACTCGTCGACCCGCAGGACTGGGAGGCGCAGGGGATGGAACGCGGCACCCCGTTCGCGCTGTCCCACCGCTTCTTCCAGACCGGCCCGTTCCGGCCGGCGAACATCGAGCGCCGCGCCCCGGGTCTGGTGTTCGCCGGCAGCGGGACCGTGCCCGGCGTCGGCGTCCCGATGGTGCTGATCTCGGGGCGGCTCGCGGCCGAGCGCGTCGCCGCCGTCCGCCAAGCGGCCGGTGTCAGGTGACCACGCTCGAGCAGTCCTACGCCGCCTGCCGCACACTGAACAAGCGCTACGGCACCACCTACTACTGGTCGACGTTCGCGTTGCCGCGGGTCAAGCGCCACCACGTGTGGGCGCTGTACGCGTTGTGCCGGCGGGCCGACGACATCGTCGACGCGATGGACGGCACCCCGCTGGCGGTCCGCGAGGAGGCCCTCGCCCGCTTCGGCGACGAGGTGTCCGCGGGGATCGAGGCCGGCCGTTCCGACGATCTCGTCCTGCGCGCCGTCGTGCACACGATCCGCGCGTTCGACATCGATCCGGAGTGCGTGCGCCGGTTCCTGCGCTCGATGACGATGGACCTGTCGATCGCCTCCTACGCGACGTGGGAGGACCTGCTCGTCTACACGGACGGGTCCGCAGCGGTGATCGGGGAGATGATGCTGCCGGTCCTCGAACCGACCTCGCCGGCCGCCGCGCCGCACGCCCGCGACCTCGGGACGGCCTTCCAGCTGACGAACTTCCTGCGCGACGTGGCCGAGGACCTCGACCGGGGGCGGATCTACCTGCCGTCCGAGGACCTCGCCAAGTTCGACGCCGACCCGGCACGCAGAGTCGTCGACGAGGCCTGGGTCGACGTGATGCGCTTCGAGATCGCCCGCTGCCGGGGGCTGTACTCCTCGGCGGACGTGGGGATCGCGATGCTGCCGCCGTCGTCGGCGCGCTGCGTGGGCGCGGCGCGGCAGCTGTACGCCCAGATCCTCGACAGGATCGAGGCCGCCGGCTACGACGTGTTCACGAAGCGGGCCCGCGTGCCGACCGTGCGCAAGGTCGCCACCGCTGTCACGGCGATGCGCTCGCGGAACTGAGCGGGCGCGTGCTCGCGATCGTCGTCGCCGCCGCTGGGATCGTCGCGATCACGTGGGCGCTGTGGCGTCCGACGACCCTCCGCGCTGCGGCGTCGGACAGCGCTGGCGGAGCGGCGCGCGTCGCGACGTCGGCCGTGTCGGTGATCGTCCCGGCGCGCAACGAGGCTGCGAACCTCACCGGCCTGCTCGACTCACTCGCCCGCAGCGCCGCCCGGCCGCACGAGGTGATCGTCGTCGACGACGGCTCCACCGACGGCACCGCTGTTGTCGCCGGCGGCCCTGGCGCGACCGTGATCCCTGCCGGCGCGCTGCCGTCCGGCTGGGCCGGCAAGCCGCACGCCTGCGCGGTCGGGGCGGCGCGGTCGAACGGTTCGGTGCTCGTGTTCCTCGACGCCGACGTGCGCCTCTCGCCCGACGCGCTCGGGCTCGTCGCCGCGCTCCTCGCAACGCGTCGCGGGCTGGTCTCGGTGCAGCCAGAGCACCGCCCCGGCTCCGTGGTCGAGCAGTTGTCGGCGGTCTTCAACGTGTGCGCCGTCGCCGGGTCGGGAGGGTTCACGCCGCACGCAGGCGGCGCCTCCCGCGTCGCCTTCGGGCCGTGCCTGGCGATCAGCCGCGATGACTACGCCGCGGTCGGCGGCCACGCGGGTGTCGCCGGTTCGGTGATCGAGGACGTCGCGCTCGCCCGCGCCGTTGCGGCGGAGGGGCGGCCGGTCTCCGTCGTGCTCGGCGGCGCCGACGTGACGTTCCGGATGTACCCGACAGGATGGAGGGCGATGGTGCAGGGGTGGACCAAGAACATCGCGGTGGGCGCGGCGTCGGCGCCGCCGTTGCCCGTGCTGGCGACGGTCGTCTGGGTGGCGGCGATGGTCGCCACCGCGATCTCGACGGTCGACGGCGTGGCGAGATGGGCGGCGGGGGCGGCGGCCCCTGTGGCGGCGCTCGTCGCCTACGCCGCGGTCGCGCTGCACGCGGTGTGGGTGCTGCGGCTGGTCGGACGGTTCCGCCGCGTCACCGCGCTCGCGTTCCCCGTGCCGGTCCTGTTCTTCGTGCTCGTGTTCGTGCGATCGTCCGTCCTGGCCCTCCTGCGCAGGCCCGTTCGCTGGCGCGGCCGCACCGTGGCATCGCGGCAGGCATCGCGGTGATCCGCGTCGTCCACCTCGGCAACGCGGCGCTGGTCCTCGTCGACATCGGTGCCTGGGCGGTCGTGCACGTCGCGACGGGCTACGCGGTCCACCGTTGCCCCGACCGCTGGTTCGCGGCCGACACCTCGCTGACCCGGGAGCGCAGGTGGGAACGGCGCGGGCACCTGTACGAGCAGCTCCGCATCCGCCGCTGGAAGGACCGGCTTCCCGAGGCCGGCGCGCTGTTCACCGGGGGGATCTCCAAGCGACGGATCCCGTCGACCGCGGCTGGCGGGATCGTGCAACTGGCAGTGGAGACCCGTCGCGCGGAATGGGGGCACTGGTTGGCGGCCGCCGGGTCGCTGCCGTTCGCGCTGTGGAACCCGCCGTGGATCGCCGCTGTGATGGTCGCCTACGGGATCGCCGTGAACGCGCCGTTCATCGCCATCCAGCGCTACAACCGTCTACGCATCTCGCGCGCGCTGGACCGGCGGACCATCGCGACGTCGTCGGTCCGCAGCGGCACGCGCCCGCCGGACGGGCGGTCGCCCGCCGACCGCTCGCGCAACGACCTCGGCACCACCGGGAGCAGCATCCCGTACGGTTCGCCGCCGAAGCGGTGATGCAGCGCGTGGGCCTCGCGGAGGCGCTCGAGGTACGCGTTCTTCGGCACCCGCCAGCGCAGTCGCTCGTGGATGTAGACCTCGTGGACGAACAGGTACGCCGCGCCATACGCGGTGATCCCGATCGCGACGGGACGCAGCCACGGCGTCCCGATCGCAGCCACGAACGTCGCGAAGCCGATCAGCGAGAACAGCAGCGGGAACAGGTCGTTGGCCTCCCAGGCGCCGGCGCTGCGCGCATGGTGGCTGCGGTGCCAGACCATCCCCACGCCGTGCATCACCCAGCGGTGCGTGGCGTAGCTGACGCCCTCCATCGCCACGAACCCGGCCACGCCGAGCAGCAGACCGGTCATGCCCGCTCCCGCCGGCCGACCACGTCCCACAGCACGATCACCAGCGTGAGCAGCGCGAACGCGTAGGCGAACTCCTCGAGCAGGATGTCCCACACGGGGCGCAGCCCGCTGACGTCGCCGCTGCGGTAGATCACGATCGGCGCCGACAGCTTCGTCAGCCAGCCGTCGACGGGGATCATGAACGCGAGCGTGATCGCCATCGTCAACCAGTACCCCCGGGACCTGAACACACCGGTGCGCACCACGAGGAGTTCGAGACCGACGACGGCGGCGGATGCCGCGATCGCCAACGCCGGGTAGATGGGCATCAGCGCCCGCGCACCCAACGCTGGACCGGCGCCGTCCCGTCGAGGATGTTGCGAACGGCCTCCAGCGTCAACAGCGCGCAGATCGGGATGACGGCGAAGAACATGACCTCCTCGATGACCATCCCGCCGGGCAGCGTGACGCCGATCGTGTAGCGGCGATCGAACCGCCACGTGCCCCGTGCGGTGGCCCACAGGTCCCACGCGGTGAACAGCACGAGCGTCGGCACCACGGCCATCGCCAGCCGCCGCGGCTGGCGCCAGACGCGCGCCCCGAACACCAGCTCCAGCGGCAACGTCAGCACCAGGCAGAGGCCCATCACGATCAGGTACTGGAAGTGGTCCACTCGGTGCAGCCTCGGGTCCTCGCGACGGTTCGACGCTACCGGTGCCCGTCGAACGCCGCCGTCCAACCCGGTGAGCGTTCGTGGTGACGCGCGGCTCAGGCCGCAGTGGTCGATGCGCCGGGTCGCGCCGCCGACGGCGCTCCCGCTGTGGCCGTGAACGACGCCCACAGCGCGGCGTAGCGACCACCGAGCTCGAGCAGCTCGTCGTGGGTGCCCTGCTCGGCGATCACCCCGTCGGCGACGAGGGCGATCCGGTCGGCGGCGCGTGCCGTGGGCAGGCGGTGGGCGATCAGCACCGTCGTGCGGCCGCGCGCCACCTCCGACATCGCCCGCTGCACCCGCGCCTCACTGGCCAGGTCGAGGTTGGATGTCGCCTCGTCGAGGAGCAGGATTGCCGGGTCGACGAGCCGGGCGCGGGCGAGCGCGATCAGCTGTCGCTCGCCCGACGACAGGCTGCGGCCGCGTTCGGTCACGGCGGTCAGGTACCCGTCGTCCTGGCGGGCGATCATCTCGTGCGCGCCGACGGCCCTGGCTGCGGCCTCGACCTCAGCGTCGGACGCATCCGGCCGGCCGTAGGCGATGTTGTCACGCACGGTCCCGGTGAACAGGAACGCCTCCTGCGGCACCACGCCGAGCTGGTGCCGGTACGCCGGCAGGTCGAGGGTGCGCAGATCGATGCCGTCGACGCCGACACTGCCGCCGGTCGGGTCGTAGAACCGGGCGATCAGCTTCATCACCGTCGACTTGCCCGCCCCCGTCTCGCCGACCAGGGCGACGGTCTCGCCCGGCTCGATCCGCAGTTCGAGCCCGGTCAGCACGGGCAGCCCGCCGGTCGCCGCGTAGGCGAAGTCGACGTCGTCGAAGGACACCGCCCCGGTCAGCACCGGCGGCTCGACCGGGTCGGCGGCCCCCGGGGTGCCCGACGGCGTGGCCATCAGCTCGCTGATCCGGTCCATCGACACCGCTGCCTGTTGCCACGTGTCGAACACCTGGGAGAGCTGCTGGATCGGGGAGAAGAACTGGTCGAGGTAGAGCAGGAAGGCGATGACGATCCCGGTGGTGACGACGCCGTGCTCGACGAGCACCCGTCCGGTGCCGAGCACCACGGCAGAGCCGATGTCGGCGAGCAGCAGCACGAACGGGAAGTACACGGCGATCAACTTCTGCGACGCGTAGCGTGCGTCGAGGTACTCGCCGTTGACGACGCGGAACTCGGCGACGTTGCGCTCCTCGCGGCGGAACGACTGGGCGATGCGCACGCCGGACAGGCTCTCCTGGAAGTTGGCGTTGAGCGCCGAGATCCGGTCGCGCGCGCCCTCGTAGGTGACCTCGGCGCGGCGCCGGTAGAGGTACGTGGCGATCACCAGCGGAGGCAGCACCGCGGCCGCAGCGAGCGCGAGCGTCGGGGAGAGGATCACCAGCCAGACCAGCACGCCGACGCACGTCAGGATGCTGACGAACGCGGTGATCAGGCCCGTCTGCACCAGCTGGGAGAGCGCTTCGACGTCGGTGGTCATCCTCGTCATCACCCGGCCGGCGAGCTCGCGGTCGTAGTAGTCCAGCGACAGCCGCTGCAGTTGGGCGAAGATCCGGATCCGCAGCGCGTAGAGCATCCGCTCCGCAGTGCGCCCGGTGACCCACGTGTAGCCACGGGTCGCGAACCAGTCGCCGACGGCCGCGCCGAGGAACATCAGCGCGGCGAACCAGAGCGCGGCCTCGTCGTGGCGGAGCACGCCGTGGTCCAGGCCGCGGCGGACGAAGAACGGCCCGAGCAGGGTCAGCCCGGTGTCGAACACGACCAGCGCGAGGCCGATCCCGAGCCCGACGCGGAACGGTCCGAGGAAGCCGCGCAGCGTGAACCGGTCGGCGGGCCGCTCCATCTCGGCCGCGACGTCGATCTGCGCGTCGTTGTCCGCCGGTGGCAGCCGCTCCAGTGCGGCCAGGAGCTGGGGGGTCGCCGTCAACGCCGCTGACATGTCGCCGCCGCCGCCGGTCGTGCCGCGGTTGCGCCCGCCGCCGGGGTTCGCGCCGGCGGTGTTCGGCACACGCGCCGACGCGGCTAGCCGTCGCGCACCCACGCGCGCGTGCGGCCAGGCGTCCGGGTCGGGGATCGCGACGGCCGCGCCGGTGCCTGGGTCGAGCACCGCGGGGAGGGTCTCGCGGATCGCCGCGACCGGATCGGGCCCGAGGAACAGCTCGCGGAACGCCTGGCTGCCGGCGACGAGCTCGTCGTAGGTACCGTCGTCGACGACCCGCCCGCGGTCGACGACGATGATCCTGTCGGCGAGGCGCAGCGTCGACTGGCGGTGGGCGATCAGCACCGTCGTGCGCCGCCGCGTCAGCGGGTGCAGGGCGTCGTGGATCCGTTGCTCGGTCTCCGCGTCGATCGACGAGGTCGCGTCGTCGAGCACGATCACCGACGGTTCCGTGATCAGCGCCCTGGCCAGCGCGACACGCTGGCGCTGGCCGCCGGACAGGGTCAGGCCGCGCTCGCCGACGACGGTGTCGTAGCCGTCTGGCAGCAGGCGGATGAACCCGTCGGCCTGCGCGGCCTCGGCGACGGCGACGATCTCCTCGTCGGTCGCGTCGGGGCGGCCGTAGGCGATGTTCGCACGGACCGTGTCGGAGAACAGGAACACTTCCTCGAACACGACGGCGACCTCGCGGCGCAGCGAGGCGAGCTGGATGTCGCGCACGTCGATGCCGTCGATCGTCACCCTGCCGGAGCCCGCGTCGTAGAAGCGCGGCAGCAGCATCGCCGCCGTCGACTTGCCGGAGCCGCTCGCGCCGACCAACGCGATGGTCTCGCCGGCGCGGATCGTCAGGTCGAAGCCGTCGAGGACGTCGTCGCCGTCGCCGCCGTAGCGGAAGCGCACGTGCTCGAAGCGGATCTCGGTGCGCTGCGGCCCGAGGGCGACGGCCCCGGGTGCGTCGACGATGTCCGTCGGCGTGTCGAGGATCTCGAGCAGCCGCTCGCCGCCGGCGCGGGCCTGCTGGGCGACGGCGAGCGTCGTCGCCACCATCCGCACCGGCGAGACCATCTGCAGCAGGTAGGAGCTGAACGCGAGGAACGTGCCCAGCGAGAGCTGCCCGTGGATCGCCAGCCAGCCGCCGGCGGCGAGCACCGCGACCTGCCCGAGCACGGGGATCGACGACAGCGTCGGGGTGAACAGCGCCTGGATCCTGGCCAGGCGCGTCCGTGACCTGTACAGGTCGCCGCCTGCGTCGGCGAGGTGCTGCAACTCGCGGCGCTCCTGGCCGAAGCCCTTGACTACGCGCACGCCGGTGACCGCCTCGTCGACGACGCCGGCCACCTCGCCGGCGCGCTGCTGCGCGTCCCACGTCGCCGGGAACACGGCCCGGCGCATCTTCAACCCGGTGATCAACAGCGCCGGCACGATCAGCAGCGCGATCAACGTCAGCGGCGGCGAGAGCACGGCCATCACCACGAGCGAGACGACGAGCAGCACGACGTTGCCGAGCAGGATCGGCACGATCGACAGGATCGCCAGCAACATCCCGACGTCGCTGGACGCCCGGGAGACGACCTGTCCGGTGTCCATCCGGTCGTGGGTGGCGAAGTCGAGGCGCTGCAGCCGGTCGTACACGGCGGTGCGCAGGTCGTAGCTGACGTCGAGTGCCACCCGTCCGCCGAGCGCGCGTCGTGCGCAGGACATGGCGAACGCGAAGACGCCGGCGACGATCAGCAGCGTCATCAACGGGGCGACTGTGCGGTGGTGGCTGACGAGCGTGTCGTCGACGATCACCTTCTCGATGACCGGGGTGAGGGCGACGACGACCTGGCCGATCACCGATGCGCCGACGGCGAGGACGATCCGCCGCCGGTGGATGGCGAGGAACGGGCGCAGGCGCCGCATCCAGCCGCCGGGCGGGACAGCGGGCGCGACGACCGGGCGGTCGCCCGCAGCGGCGGACGCGGCCCTCACCGTTTGGCCTCCCACGCGGCGACCACCGCGCGCTGCAGGACGGCCAAGCCGTCTGCTGCGACCGCCCGCTCCGCCGCGGCGACGAAGCCGAGGTAGTGCTGCAGCCGCTCGATCATCGCCCGCTCCGCGTGCTCGCGCGCGGTGCGACCGTCGGCGGTCAGCTCGAGGCCGACACCACGTCGATCGCCGGCGACCTCGGTGCGCCTCACCCAGCCACGTGCGGTCAACCCGTCGAGCAGCCCGGTGAGCGTCGACTTCGACAGCGCGGCGCGCTCCGCGAGGCGCCCGGCGCGTTGCGGTGAGCTGCCGATCAGCGTCAGGATGCGGTACTGGGCGAGCGTCATCCCGTCGAGCACGCGCTCCAGCCCGCGGCTCAACGTCGACACGGTGAGCACCGCCGCGGCGAGGTCCTCGCCCGTGGGCGCGAGCAGCGCCGCCGGCACAGGTGGCGAGGGATCGATCACACCCGAAGCCTATCGATCGTCCCGATCTCGAACCATTCGTTGTCCGAACTACATTGCCTCAGCGTCTGTGCCCTCCCACAGACCGCGCGTCCTGTCTGTGGGAGGACACAGAACACCTGCGACGAGCTCGTTCACCCGCGCCGCCGCGCAGGGACGCCGGGTCAGGTGTCGAGCAGGGACTGGTGCTCGCCGAGGTGCGGGGCGCGGCCGCTGATCGCCCAGGGTGTCGCGCTGAACTGGTACGGGGCGCCGGCGTATAGGTGGGACGTGGCCAGATCGGGGTGCTCGACCAGCGTCGGCCAGCCGCGCGCCTGCAGGTGCGGATCGTCGAACAGCTCCTCGGGGGCGTAGACGATGCCGGCGGCCAGGCCGAGCCGCTGCGCGCTGGTGAAGAACTCGTACGCGGGCACCCGCGTCGCCACGTACTCCTGGGCGTCGCGGACGGCCATCACCACCTCCATCACGACCGGGTCGTCGCGCAACGTCTGCCCGGTGATCTTGATCCCGGCCGCGCCCATCTCCAGGAACGGGGTCAGCGGGAACTCCTCACGCAGGCCGTGGTGATCGAGCCAGGCGAGGACGATGTCGAACTCGGCCGGCTTGCGGGCGATGATCCCGGCGTTGACGAACTTGCCGTCGGCGCAGCGCAGCTGGGTGGGCATGCTCACGACGCTGTTGGCGTGACGTCCGGTGAGGCGCTGCACCTCGACGCCGCACGCCAGCCACCCGTAGGTGGCGAGCTCGGTGGTGACGTTGCTCGCCAGCACCGCGTCGACGTCGATGTGCTGGCCGAGACCGGACTCCTCGCGCTCGAGCAGGGCGACGAGCGTCGACAGCACGGCCCAGTGCGACGCGGTGTGGAACCCCTGGTTGCCCCCACCGCGGACCGGCGGGATGGTGTGGTCGTCGTAGCCGCAGCTCCACACGGGGCCGCCCTCGGCAAGCAGGGTCAGGTCGACGCTGTTGTCGGGGGCGAGCACTGACACGGTGATCAGGCCGGTGTTGGCGGCCGCGAGCGCGTCGTGGTCGAGCCGACGGGCCGCGAGCAGCACGTCGGCCGCGGCGACGAGCGCATCGAGGCGGCCGCGGTCGGCGGCGTCGGCCTCGTCGACCACGACAGCGCGCTTGGACGTGTTGTAGTGCCACCAGTACAGGCTGCGCTCCGGACCAGGCTCGTCGTCGAGGAACGGCGCGTACGTGCGCTGGCGGCTCCCACCCGGCGGCTCGACGACCACGACGTCGGCACCGAGATCGGCCATCAGCTTGCCGGCCCAGGAGCACAGCTCGTCACTCAGTTCGACGACCCGCACCCCGTCGAGGGGACCCATCAGATCACCCCCGTCTGGCGCAGTTGCTCGATCTCGTCGAGGGGCAGGCCGAGCACCTCGTGGAAGACGCGCACGTTGTCCTCGCCGAGCAGTGGTCCGCTGTGCTCGATCTGCCAGTCGGTACGGGACATGTGCACTGGCAGGCCGTCGACGCGGATCGGGCCGTGCTTGGTGTGCCGGGCGGTCGGGAACAGCCCCCACTCGATCGCCGCGACCTCGGTGTCGCAGCGCTCCGACGGCAGCAGCACGGGCGCGACCGGGACGCCGAGGGGCCGCAGCGCGGTGACGACGTCGGCCCGCGTCCGCTGGCAGGTCCACGCGCCGGTGATCTTGTCGAGCACGTCGAGGTCGGCGAAGCGGTCGCCCGCCGGCGCGCCGAGCAGCGGGGCCAGCTGCGCCCAGTCCGCGTCGTCACGGCAAGCGATCGCGACCCAGCGGTCGGCCTCGACGGTGGGGTAGACGCCGTGCGGCGCCATCAGCGGGTACTGGTTGCGGTTCGAGTTGGGCATCCCTGGTCTCTGCAGCGGGCGACCGTTGACCGTGGCGTCGAGCAGGCCGGGGCCGTTCAGCGAGGCGGCCGCCTCCATGCAGGCCATGTCGACCCACTGGCCCTCGCCCGTGCGCCGGCGGTGGAACAGCGCCGCCAGGAGGGCGACAGCCATCATGTACCCGCCGGTGTGGTCCATGTACGAGTAACCCCACCCGGCAGGCTGCTGGTCCGGGAGGCCCGAGGCGAACGTCAGGCCGCCGACGGCCTGGACGATCGGCCCCCACGACTTGAACGGCTTGTATGGGCCGCCGTGCCCGAACCCCGAGTTGGAGACGTAGACGATGTCCGGCTTGAGCTGCTTGAGCGACTCGTAGCCGAACCCGAGGCGCTCCATCACGCCGGAGGAGAAGTTCTCGGTGACCGCGTCCGACGCGCGGACCAGGTCGCGGAGCAGCTCCTTGCCGCGGTCGGTGCGCAGGTCGATCGTGATCCCGAGCTTCTCGACATTGTGGTTGTTGAACCCGGAGCCGCCCTCGTGCGAGGTGTCGCCGTTGATCATCGGGCCGAGCTGGCGGACGATGTCCCACAGGCCCTTGGTGACCGGGTCCTCGATGCGGATCACCTGCGCGCCGAAGGCGGCGAGGATGCGGGTCGCGCCGGCCCCGGCGAGCTGCCCGCTGAGGTCGCAGATGCGGATGTGCCGGAGCGCACCGGTGTGTCGCGACCAGTTCCCCCCAGTTTCCACGGATCGACCTCCCCTTCGGTGCCGGCCCCCGCCGGCATCGGTCCGAACCTACTGCGCGCCGGCTGTGGCCGCATCAAACCGCCCCGCCGCCTGCTGCGGCGGGTGCGTCGGTGGGCTCGATAGCGTGCGGCGAGCGCGATGCGGAGGGGCGATGCGGAGATGACGATGGAGGTCACGCCGGATCAGTTCGCCGCGCTGACGGCCGACGAGCGCGGCACGCCGGTGGTGATGCTCAACCTCGTCCGCTTCCGCGACGCGTCCGCGGACGGCGACGGCCGCGGCCACGACGCCTACCTGCGCTACTCGCGCGGCTTCGTGCCACTGCTGAAGCGGTGCGGCGGCACGATCCTGTGGGCGGGGGAGGTCACCGGCGTGGCCATCGGCGACGACGCCGCCGACGACTGGGACTACGCGGTGCTCGTGCAGTACCCGGACCGGGCGGCGTTCGTGGCGACGATGCAGTCACCGGAGTACGCGGCGATCAACCACCACCGGTTGAACGGCCTCGACAAGCACGTGATCCTGCCGGTCTCCGAGACCTACTCCAAGTTCGTCGGCTGAGGTCGTCGACGCACGGCGCTGTACCTTCGCCTCGGTTCGACGGACTCGAGTCGTGAGGGGGACATCATGGGAGCACTGGAAGGGCGCGTCGCGATCATCACCGGGGCGGGCCGCGGCATCGGACGCGAGCACGCGCTGCTGTTCGCCGCCGAAGGAGCGAAGGTCGTCGTCAACGACCTTGGCGCCGGCCCCGACGGGTCGGGCGAAGCCGACGCGTCGCCCGCCGAACAGGTCGTCGCAGAGGTCGTCACCGGCGGCGGGGCCGCCGTCGCCAACCACGACGACGTCGCCGACTGGGAGGGCTCCCAGCGGCTCGTCAACACCGCGATCGAGACGTACGGAACGCTCGACGTCCTCGTCAACAACGCCGGCATCCTGCGCGACCGGATGATCGTCAACATGACCGAGCAGGAGTGGGATGCGGTGATCCGGGTCCACCTGCGTGGGCACTTCCTGCCGCTGAAGTGGGCCGCGGTGTACTGGCGTGAGAAGGCGAAGGCCGGTGGGACCGTCAAGGCCTCGGTGATCAACACCACATCGACCTCCGGTCTGTTGAGCAACGCCGGCCAGGCCAACTACGGCGCAGCGAAGACCGGGATCGCGACGATGACCGAGATCGCCCAGAAGGAGCTGCAGCGCTACGGCGTCCGGGTCAACGCGATCGCCCCGGCCGCGGCGACCCGCCTGACCGCCACCGTGCCCGGTTCGGACGAGCGCGTCGCCGCCAGGCAGGCAGAGGCGGCGAAGACCGGGTTCGACAAGTTCGCGCCCGGCAACATCTCGCCGTTCGTGGCCTACCTGGCCACCGCCGACTGCCCGCTCGGCGGCAAGACGTTCTTCGTCCACGGCGGCAGCGTGCACCTGTTCCAGCCCTACACGATGATCGACAAGATCAGCGTCGACCACCGCTGGACGGTCGACGAGCTGGCCGGAGCGGCCGCGAAGTGGGGCGACGTGACATTCGAGCAACGCCTGCAGATGGACTGACCCGGCGCCGAGGACCGGGCATGTTGCGGCGCGCCACTCCACCAGGGCGGGTGCAGGTCCGCGGCCGGTGCCATTCGCCCGTGCGTTCGCGCAGACGCGGACGCACCGCCCGTCAGGCTCGACGGGCGGTGCGTTCGGGCTGTCGACGTGTCGTCGGCCTGATGGCCGGGCTGTCGTCGGCGCGGTTGCGACGTCAGCCGGCGGCGGTCGCTGCCGGGGCGGCGCAGGCGGCGACGACCTTGGCCTCGCGGGCCTGCAGCTTGGCGGTCTCGGTGCCGTTCTTGGTGATCCGAGCGTCGATCCGGGCGACGAGCTTCGGCTTGTTCGCCGTGGTGGCTGCGTCCTTCGCCTCCTGGAGCAGCGTCAGCCGGCCCGAGAGCAACTCCTCCTTGAGCTTCTCCTGAGACTGCACCTGGTCGAGGTGGGCGCAGATGAAGGCCTTCGCTGCTGCCTTGCCGCCGCCGTCTCCGGAGGGGCTCGACGTCCCGCTGCCGGCGGCGAATGCGCTGGCGGCTCCACCGATGGTCAGCACACCGGCGATTGCGGCGATTCCGAACTTCTTGGCGATCTTCACGATGATGTCCTTTGTTGGTGCCGGCCCGGTCGGCCGGATGAGGACAGTCAACGCGCCCGGTGTGAAGGAACTGTGAGGCCCCCGCGGCAGGACCTGCCCGACACGCCCGAGCCCGCCGGCGGGCCGGCGTGACGGCCGGCTCAGACGGCGAGCTCCTCGTCGCCGAGGGCGACCGCGACCTCTTCCAGCGGATGGACAGCGGGTGTGGGGAGCAGCATCGAGATCCCCAGACCGAGGACGATGACGCCCGCCGCGAAGCTCAACGGGACGCGCGCGCCGCTGGCGATCGCGTCGACGAACAGCCGGTGCAGCAGCGAGTTGTCCGATGCCGAGATGTTCGCCGGCGGCACGAACGTCACCCCGCCGCGGCGGACGGCCGCGATCGCATCGCGCTTCACTGACGCAGTCAGCGCGGCCGATCCCTGGATGCGGTCGACGGCTCCGGCGATCGTGCGCGACGAGAGCAGCGAGCCGATGATCGCGATGCCGATCGAGAAGCCGACCTGCCGGGCGGTGTTGTTCGCCCCGCCGGCGGCACCCGACTTCTCCCGCGACACGTCGGACAGCACCACGTTCGTCAGCTGCGCGATCGACAGTCCGAAGCCGAGCCCGTAGAGCATCTCCCCCGGGGCGAGTCGCACGAACGTGACGTCGGAGCTCAGCGAGAACGCGATGTAGATGAACCCGGCGGCCGCCGAGGTGAGCCCGAGGCGGATGACGGTGAGGATGCTGACGCGCCGGCTGATGCGACTGCCGACCTGCGCCCCGACGAGGACCATCAGCCCGAGCGGCAGCTGCCACAGCCCGTTCTCCTGTGCGGACAGCCGCTTGCCCTCCTGCAGGAAGATCGGCAGCACGAACGACAGGCCGAACTGGCCGAGCGAGATCACGACCGTCGTCAGCAGCCCGTAGCGGAAGCCACGGTGGCGAATTTCGCCGAACTCGAACAGCGGGGCGGCGTGACGACGCTCCTTGCTGCGCTCGACGATCACGAACGACGTCAGCAGGATCGCCGAGACGAGGAACGCGACGGGCACGATCGAGACCGGCGCGTTCGACGACCAGATCGTCGTGCCGACGACCGCGAAGGCGCGCAGCGGCGTGCCCCACCCGTAGACCGCACCCTCGCTGAGGCCGAAGACGAGCAGGAACATCCCGACGGCGATCAGCAGCGCACCCTGGAT
Source organism: Acidimicrobiales bacterium (assembly GCA_038213195.1). Lineage (GTDB taxonomy): Bacteria > Actinomycetota > Acidimicrobiia > Acidimicrobiales > Ilumatobacteraceae > JAODBQ01. Next base: position 21,682 of record JBBQTN010000036.1, read on the forward strand.
GTCGAGTGGTTCGCGCTCCTTCTTGCGCTCGCCGCGCTGCATGAACACCAGCGCGCCGATGATCGCCAGCGGAGTGACGATGACGTTGATCCCGAACGACCAGCGCCACGAGTAGTTCGACGTGAGCAGCCCACCGACCACCGGGCCGAGCGCGCCGCTGGCCCCGCCGACGGCGCCCCACAGGCCGAACGCCGTGGCCCGCTCCCGTCCGACGAACGACGTCGACAGGATCGCCAGCGTCGCCGGCATCATCAGCGAGGCGCCCATCCCCTCGATCACCGCCTCCCCGATGATCAGCTGCGGCACGCCATTGGACAGCGCGGCGATCAGCGAGCCGACCCCGAACATCCCCGCGCCGACGCAGAACATCCTGCGATGGCCGAACAGGTCGCCGAGCCTGCCGCCGATGATCAGCAGCGACGCGAACGTCAGCGCGTAGCCGGTGATGACCCACTGGAGGCTCGGCAGGGTGGTGTGGAACTCGCGCAGGATCGTCGGGATGGCGACGTTCAACACCGTCGTGTCCAGCGCCACGATCACGACCGCCATCGTGACCACGGCCAACGAGATCCACCGTCGGGGGTCTTGACCGGGTTCGATGTGTTCCGAACCTAGCGGTGGCGCGTCCGCCGAACCTCAGCGTCGAGTGCCGACGTGCTCCTGCGCGATGACGGGCGCGGCGACCGGAAGCGGCCTGAACAGCACCCGATCGAGGACGACGAACTGCGCCACCCACACTGATCCGAACGCCGCGAGGTTGGCGATCGCCGACGCGACGGCGGTGGCGTCGTTCGACCATCCGGCCTCGGTCGCCAGCCGTCCGGCGGCGCCGACGGCGGCCGTCGAGAGCAGCAACCCGATCAGCGACAGGACGGCGAAGGGCACCATCTGCCGGCGCACCGACGGACGTCCCGCCCCGCCCCACACCCAGCGCCGGTTGAGCTCGAACGACGGGATCATCCCGACGATCGTGGCGGTGATGTTGGCGGGTGCGGGCCGCATCGTGTCGCTCGCGACCAGCCCGGTGAGGATCACCAGGCTGGTGGCCGTCGCGATGGCCGAGACCATCCCGTAGCGGATGAGTTGGGCCAGTCGCCTGCGCAGCATGGGCGAGGTGGTCACGAAGCGGCTCCAGTCGTCAGGTCGTACACGGTGGTTCCACCGATCGTGGTTGCCGTGAAGTGGGACTCCACCCAGCTGACGATGGCGGTCGAGCCCGACGTGCCGCCGCCCCCGAAACCACCGCCGCCGGCGATGAAGTAGTGGATCTTGTGCTGCGCAACGTACTGCTCGAAGGCCGCCAATGTCGGCCAGGGGTCAGTTCCGTTGAACCCACCGATCGCCATCACCGGCTCCTGGCTGGCCAGTTGGTAACCGGCAGCCGTGTTGGCACCGACTGCAGCCGCCACCCAGGTGTAGGTGCCGGCGTCCTTCTGGAGGGCTGCCGTCAGCTCCGCGTTGGAGGTGCTCGCGCCGAGGATCCCCCCGGCTCCACCGCGCCCCGGGAAGCCGCCGAACCCCCCGCCGGTGCGTGTGCCCGGGGTCCCGGTTTGGCCCGCTGTACCTGCGCCGGTCTGGCCAGGTGCGCCGGTCCCGGTCTGGCCCGCTGTGCCGGCCTGGCCGCCGCCGGGGAAGCCGCCGCCGCCGAAGCCGCGAGCGCCGCCGGGGAAGCCGCCACGGCCCGGTCCGAATCCGCTGCCGGTGACCGGAGTCGTCGAGGGGATCGCCCCGGCGTGGGGCGTCTTCGCGGTGGCGATCGACGATGCGGCAGGGGCGACGAGCCCGGCGACGACCGCCGCGCCAAGGGCTGCCGTGACGGCAGCTCGGCCGATGTGGTCGGCGGCGAGCACTCCGACGACGGCCACGATGGTCGCCGCGATGACGAGCGGTTGCAGCCACGAGTTCCAGTTCGGGGCGCGGCCGAGCAGCTGCACCGTCCACCACGCGCTGAGGACGAGGACCGCGGCGAGACCGATCCGGGCCAGCAGGTTCTTGCGGCGCCGCCAGAGCGTGACACCGCCGATGCCGACCAGGGCACCGATCGCCGGCGCCAGGGCGACCGTGTAGTAGGGGTGGATGATCCCCTGGGCGAGGCTGAACGTGACGCCGGTGACCAGCAGCCAGCCACCCCACAGCACGAGCGCGGCACGGGTGCGGTCGGTCCGCTTGGCGCGCAGGGTGACGAGCAGCCCGACGCCGAGCAGCCCGAGCGCGGCGGGCAGCAGCCACGACGCCTGACCGCCGAACTCGCTGTTGAACATCCGCAGCCAGCCGGTCGGCCCCCATTGACCGCCCGCGCCGCCCCCGCCGCCGACGCTGCCGGTCTCGTTGCCGGTGAGGCGGCCGAAGCCGTTGTACCCGAAGATCAGGTTGAGAACGCTGTTGTTATGCGAGCCGCCGATGTAGGGCCGGTCAGCGGCGGGGACGAGCTCGACGATCGCCACCCACCAGGCGATCGCGGCGAGGAACGCGAGCGTGGCGACGACCAGCTGGCGGATGCGCCGGAAGAAACCGGTCGGCGCGGCGAGCAGGTAGACGATGCCGAACGCCGGCAGCACCAGCATCGCCTGCAACATCTTGGTCAGGAAGCCGAGGCCGACCATCGCGAAGCCGACGTACAGCCACATCCCGCGAGCATCCTCCAAGGCCCTGGTGACGCAGTACGCGCCGATCACCAGCACCAGCACGAGCATCGCGTCCGGGTTGTTGAAGCGGAACATCAGCGTCGCCACCGGCGTCAGCGCCAGCACGGCGCCGGCGAGCAGGCCGGCGGGGGCGCCGAACCACCGCTTCACCGTGGCGTAGAGGACGCCGACGGAGGCCACGCCCATCAGCGCCTCCGGGACGAGGACGCTCCACGCGTTGAGCCCGAAGACCCTGATCGACAGGCTCATCACCCACAACGCAGCCGGCGGCTTGTCGACGGTGATGAAGTTGCTGGCATCGCTGGAGCCGAAGAACATCGCCTTCCAGCTCTGCGACCCGGCCTGCGCCGCTGCGGAGTAGAACGAGTTCGCCCACCCCGACGCGCCCAGGCCCCACAGGTACAGCACTGCTGTGCCGGCGAGCAGTCCGAACAGCGCTGGACGTACCCAGCGCGGATCCTCCGGTCGGCCGCGCAACCACCGCAGGCGCCCGCGGTCGAGGGAGTCCGGCTCGTAGCCGGCGTCGCCGCTCGGCTCGGCGTCGTCGATCGGTGCAGTGGCGTCCGCGTCGACGTGGGGGGTGATGGTCAGCGCCATGTCGACCACTGTCGTCGTCGGGGCTCACCCACGACTGGGCGCGGTCTTGGAGTTCCCTCAGAAGTGGAGGTCCGCGGTCGAGCGCCGCGTGGCCGCTTCAGGTCACGGCCTCGACGAGACGGCCGTCTTCGACCTGGTAGACGAAGCCGCGGATGTGGTCCTTGTGGCTGATGAACGGGTTCAGCTGGAGCCGTCGGATCGACTGGCGGACGTCCTGGGCGGGATCCTTGAAGCTCTCCAGCGCCCACGGTGGCCGTACGCCGGTCTCCTGCTCGAGCTCGTCTTTGAGCGACTCCCCCGTCACCTTCTGCAGCCCGCAGTCGGTGTGGTGCAGGAGGATGATCTCGACGGTGCCGAGCAGTCGCTGGGAGAGCACCAGCGAGCGGATGACGTCGTCAGTGACCACCCCGCCGGCGTTGCGGATGATGTGCGCGTCGCCGTGGTCCAGCCCCAGCATCTGGAAGATGTCCATCCTGCTGTCCATGCACGCGACGACCGCGAGCCGCCGGCGCGGGCGCAGGGCGAGGTCGTGGTCGGCGAACGTCTCGACGTAGCGCTCGTTGTTGGCCAGCAGCTCGTCGGCGTTCGGCTCGAACTGTTGTGGTTCGCGCACGCGCACGAAGGTAGCGGCCGAACCGCGCCAGGCGCGCCTCGCCGTCAGGAGACCGGCAGACCGAGGTCGCGGGCGATCACCAATCGCTGGATCTCGCTCGTCCCCTCGCCGATCTCGAGGATCTTCGCGTCGCGGTACATCCGCGCCACCGTCGTCTCCTCCATGAACCCCGCGCCGCCGAAGACCTGCGTGGCGGTGCGCGTCGCGTTGACCGCGACCTCGGTCGAGTACAGCTTGGCCATCGCCGCGGCTTGGGCGAACGGCCGGCCGTGATCCTTCAGCCATGCCGCCTTGTAGGTCAGGTTGCGGGCGTTCTCGACTGCGACCGCGAGGTCGGCGAGCGCGAAGGCGATGCCCTGGTTGCGGCCGATCGGGCCACCGAACGCTTGGCGGTCGCGCGCATACGCCACCGCCTGCTCGAGGCACGCCCGCGCGCACCCGAGCGCGAGCGCCGAGATCGCGATGCGACCGTCGTCGAGGATCGTCAGGAAGTTGCGGAACCCGGCACCAGGCTGGCCGAGCAGCTGGTCGGCGGCAACCCGGCAGCCGTCGAGGGTGAGGCCGTGGGTGTCGCTGGCGTGCCAGCCGATCTTGCGGTAGGCGGGCTCGACGATCAGGCCCGGCGTGCCGGCCTCGATCACGAACGAGGAGATCCCGTCGTCTGTGCGCGCCGTCACCGTCACGATCGAGGTCAGCTCCGTGCCGGAGTTGGTGATGAACGCCTTCGAACCGTTGAGCACCCAGCCGCCGGGGTCCGCCGTGGCACGGGTCAGCGTCGCCCCGGCGTCGCTGCCGCCGCCCGGCTCGGTGAGTCCGAACGCGCCGAGCCGGCGACCGGCGACGAGATCAGGGAGCCATCGCGCCTTCTGGTCGTCGGAGCCGAACTGGAAGATCGGGTTCGCCCCGAGGCCGACCCCCGCCGACAACGTGATCCCGACGGACTGGTCGATCCGGCCGATCTCCTCGATCGCCACGCACAACGACGCGAAGTCGCCGCCGGATCCGCCCCATTCCTCGGGGAACACGAGCCCGAACAGTCCGAGCTCACCCATCGCCAGCACTGCTTGCACCGGGAAGCGGCTCTCGCGGTCCCACTCCGGCGCGTGCGGCGCGATCTCCTTCTCGGCGAAGTCGCGGACGACATCCCGGAACGCCTCGTGCTCGTCCGACAGCTCCCAGCTCATCTGCGCGCCGCGTTCGGCGGCGTGCCGTCGGACGCCTCAACGGGCATGACGCGCACGATGGGGTCGCCGAGCGCGACGGGTTGTCCCACGCGCGCCTGCACGTCGGCGACGACGCCGTCGATCCTGCTCCGCAACGGATGTTCCATCTTCATCGCCTCCACGGTCGCCAGCGTCTGGCCGGCGACCACCACGTCGCCGACCGCGACGCGCACGTCGATCACCTTGCCGGGCATCGGGCTGACGAGCAGCCCGTCGGTCTCCCTGGCCGCGCCGGGGCGCGCAGAGCGCCAGCGCTGCCGTACGCGCATCGCCCACGCAGCACCGTCGGTGCCGAGCCACGTCTGCTCGCCGTCGTCGGCGACGAGGTAGCGGCGGTCGATGCCGTCGACCGTCGTGACCACCTCCTCGCCGGCGTCGCGCACCTCGATGGCGAACGGCTGGTCGTCGCCGATCGCGGCCAGCCAACCGATCGACGTGCGCTGCACCGTCACGCCGACGACCGTGCCGTCGATCTCGACGCGCACCGTCAGCTGCGCCCTGCCGCCGAGCCGCCATCCGTCCGTGGTGCCCCACACGTCGTCGGTCGCCGGGCTCGACAGCGATCGGATCACCGCCGCCGCGACCGCGTCGTCCGGCACCGGCTCGGCGGGCACCGTTGCGAACGACCGCTCGACCAGTTCTGTGTCCAGCCGTCCTGCGGCGACGTCGGGGTCGGCGAGCAACCTGCGCAGGAAATCGACGTTCGTCGTCACACCCAGCACGGCGACCTCGCCGAGCGCTGCGTCGAGCCGGGCCAGCGCAGCGGGCCGGTCCTCGCCGTGGGCGATGACCTTGGCGAGCATCGGGTCGTAGTCGGAACCGACCGCGAGCCCGGCGCACAGACCGGAGTCCACCCGGACCCCGCGCCCCGCGGGTTCGCGCAGCAGGACGACCCGTCCGCCGGTGGGCAGGAACCCGTGCACCGGGTCCTCTGCGTAGACCCGGGCCTCGACCGCGTGACCGCGCGGGACGAGCTCGTGCTGACGGAACGGCAGCGACTCGCCGGCGGCGATGCGCAGCTGCCACTCGACCAGGTCGATGCCGTAGACCATCTCGGTCACCGGGTGCTCGACCTGCAGGCGGGTGTTCATCTCCATGAAGAAGAACTCGTCGGGGCGCTCGCCGGACACGATCAGCTCCACCGTGCCGACGTTCGTGTAGCGGCACGCCACCGCTGCGGCGACCGCTTGTGCTCCCATCTCGGCGCGCATCTCGACGGTGACGAACGGTGACGGCGATTCCTCGATGATCTTCTGGTGGCGGCGTTGCAGGCTGCACTCGCGCTCGCCGAGGTGGACGACGTTGCCGTGCTCGTCGGCGATCACCTGGATCTCGATGTGCCGCGGAGCGCGGATGTACCGCTCGACGAGCAACGTGTCGTCGCCGAAGCTGCGCAACGCCTCGCGCCGCGCCGCGGCGATCTCCTCGACGAGCCGGCCGGGTTCCGTCACGAGGCGCATGCCCTTGCCGCCGCCGCCGGCCGATGGCTTGAGCAGCACCGGCAGGCCGACATCGAGCGCGGCGGCACGCAGTTGCGCGTCGTCGAGGCCCGCCTCGTCGCGGCCCGGCACCACGGACACGCCGTTCGCGGCGACGGTCCGTTTGGCGCGGATCTTGTCGCCCATCGCTTCGATCGCCTCCGCGGTCGGGCCGACGAACGTGATCCCGGCTGCGGTGCAGGCGCGGGGCAGCGCCGGGTTCTCCGACAGGAAGCCGTAGCCGGGGTGGATCGCGTCGGCGCCGGCTCGGCGCGCGGCGGCGATGATCCGCGACACGTCGAGGTAGCTCTCCTGCGCCGGCGTCGGCCCGATGTGCACGGCGCGGTCGGCCAAGCGCACGTGCGGCGCGTCGGCGTCGGCGTCGCTGTACACCGCGACGGTGTCGATGCCGAGGGCGCGCACCGTGCGCATCACCCGCACCGCGATCTCACCGCGGTTGGCGATGAGCACCCGCCGGAACGGGATGTTTCGAGGCGCGCTCGCCGCGTTGTTCGTTCGTTCGCCGTGCTCGCTCGCCGGGGTGTTCGTTCGTGCGCTCACATCCGGAACACCCCGTAGTTGACCTCGCCGAGCGGGGCGCCGCCGACCACGCCGAGCGCCAGGCCGAGCGCGTCGCGGGTGTCGGCAGGCTCGATGATCCCGTCGTCCCACAGGCGCGCGGTCGCGTAGTACGGATCACCCTGGCGGTCGTACTGGTCGCGGATCGGCGCCTTGAACGCCTCCTCGTCTGCCGCCGGCCAGTCCTCGCCGCGCTGCTCGAGCTGCTCCCGGCGCACCGTCGCGAGCACCGCCGCGGCCTGCTCGCCACCCATCACCGAGATCCGTGCGTTCGGCCACATCCACAGGAACCGGGGTGAGTACGCCCGCCCGCACATGCTGTAGTTGCCGGCCCCGAACGAGCCGCCGATCACCACCGTCAGCTTCGGTACCCGCGCGCAGGCGACGGCGGTCACCATCTTCGCGCCGTGCTTGGCGATCCCGCCCGCCTCGTAGTCGCGTCCGACCATGAACCCGGTGATGTTCTGCAGGAACAGCAGCGGGATCGTCCGCCGGTCGCACAGCTCGATGAAGTGCGCGCCCTTCATCGCCGACTCGCTGAACAGCACGCCGTTGTTGGCGACGATGCCGACCGGATGCCCGTGGATGCGCGCGAACCCGGTGACCAGCGTCGTCCCGTACTCCTGCTTGAACTCGCTGAACCGGCTTCCGTCGACGACCCTGGCGATCACCTCGCGCACCTCGAACGGTGTCCGCGGATCAGCCGGGACCACACCGTCCAGCCCGGCCGGATCGAGCAGCGGCGGTTCGACGGGCGCGTCGACGGCCCACGGTGGTGCGGCAGCGGCCGGCAGCGTGGCGACGATCGCCCGCACCCGTTGGAGCGCGTCGCGGTCGTCGTCGGCGAGGTGGTCGACGACCCCCGATGTCCGCGCGTGCACGTCGCCGCCGCCGAGGTCCTCGGCGGAGACGATCTCGCCCGTCGCGGCCCGCACGAGGGGCGGACCACCGAGGAAGATCGTGCCCTGGTTGCGCACGATCACCGCCTCGTCGCTCATCGCCGGCACGTACGCACCGCCGGCGGTGCACGAGCCGAGCACGGCGGCGATCTGCGGGATCGACCGCGACGACATCGTCGCCTGGTTGTAGAAGATCCGCCCGAAGTGCTCGCGGTCGGGGAACACCTGGTCCTGCTCGGGGAGGAACGCCCCGCCGGAGTCGACCAGGTAGAGGCACGGCAGCCGGTTGTCGAGGGCGATCTCCTGGGCGCGGAGGTGCTTCTTGACGGTGATCGGGTAGTACGTGCCGCCCTTCACGGTGGCGTCGTTGGCGACGATCACGCAGCACCGCCCGGCGACCCGGCCGATCCCGGTGATCAGCCCGGCACCGGGGGACTCGTCGCCGTACATCCCGTTCGCGGCGAGCGCGGAGAGCTCGAGGAACGGCGCGCCGGCATCGAGCAGCGTGTCGACGCGGTCGCGGGGGAGCAGCTTGCCGCGCTCGACGTGGCGGCGGCGTGACGACTCGGGACCACCGACGGCTGCGTGCGCCGTGCGCCGGCGCAGCTCGCCGACGAGGGCCTCCATCGCCGTCGCGTTGACCGCGAACGCCGCCGACGACGGCTCGAGCGCCGTACGCAGCACCGGCCACTCCGAACCGGTGCGCTGTCGCACCCGCGGCGCTGCGTCCCCCACGGCGTCAGATCTTAACGCCGACTAAGTTTGGTGTCGAGAAGCGCAGGTCGGTGCGCTACGTTCGCAGGCATCGTCCGCGCCGCCGAGCCCGCACGCGCCGTCCGTCCGCCGCGGCGCCGGCAGTTGCTGGCCCTGTCCGCCGAGCTGTTCGCCGAGCGCGGTTTCGCCGGCGTCACCGTCGACGACATCGGTGCAGCAGCCGGTGTCTCCGGGCCGGCGCTCTACCACCACTTCCCGAGCAAGGAGGCGTTGCTGGGCGAGATGCTCGTCGGGATCAGCGAGCGGTTGCTCGGGCAGGCGAGGGCGACGGTGGATGCGGCCGCCGACGCGGCCGACGCCCTCGACCGGCTGATCGCCGACCACGTCGAGTTCGCCGTCGACAACCGGGCCCTGATCACCGTCCACTTCCGTGACCTCGTGCACGCCTCTGAGGCCGAACGGGCCAAGGTCCGTCGGCTGCAGGGGCGCTATGTCGAGGTCTGGGTCGACGTGTTGGCCCGTGACCGCGTCGAGCCGGTGGACAGGCGGATGCTGCGCGCCGCTGTCCACGCCGTCCTCGGACTGCTCAACTCGACGCCGTTCAGCTCGCGCATGGGGCGCGACGAGATGGCGGTGCTGCTGTCGACGATGGCCCACCGGGCGCTGGCCGACGGGCGGCTCTGAACGCGACGCGCGATCACCTCGTCTGGGCGGGCTCGTGCTCGACGCCGCGGGCGTCGAGCGGGACCAGGTCATCGCCCGGCCGGGTCCCCCCGAGCGCGGCGCGGACCTG
>JBBQTN010000037.1:0-30865 GCA_038213195.1 Acidimicrobiales bacterium
GAATGCTGGTGGGTCGTCGCCGGCGCTGAGAAAGCGCTGCGACCAAGTCAAGGTCCCGACCGTCGGCATCAGACATCGTTGTGGAGTCGGGGAGCTGCTCGAACGGAATCGCGCGACGGCCCGCGGCGCGGGTCACGTCGATGGCTTTGCGGTGCGCAATCGTGACCAGCCACGCCTCAATGTTCGCGTCGCCGGGCAGTACTGGGTAGGCCTTCATCGCCGACAGGAACGTCTCCGACCATGCGTCGTCGGCGTCAACTGGGCCGAGCACGGCGAGGCAGACCCGCAGCACAGTCGGCCCGTGATCGGCGACCACCTGTTCGAAGGCGGGTTTGGTCGTCACACCCGGTAGACGTCTGGTCGTGCCGGTTCGTGAGCTGCGGGAGTCAATCGGATCCGCTCACTTGTCGCGGGATACCGTCCCTGGGGGACCGCATCGCGGGATCTGAGGCCATCGCTTACTCGCACTTGGTGCGGGTGGGTGGCGGGAGGAGGTGACAGCTTTCCCCCAGCCGGCGGCTCGTGTGTCGGGGGGACACCCTCCGGCGGCGGGTGGTGGCCTCGATCTCGGCGGACCACAGCTCATGCGTCAGCTACTCGACGGGCTCGTGCTCGAGCGTCAGACGCATGACGACACGTAGCGACGGGTCGAGCCCCCAGGTGGCCTGCTCGTCGAGCAGCGACTGGAGGGCAGGCGAGATCGCCGTCACGATCCGGAAGCCCAGCTTCTCGTAATAGGGGCGGTTCCACGGCACGTCGCGGAACGTCGTCAACGTGATCGCCGGCAGCTGCTGCGTGGAGGACCAGGCGACGACCGCAGCCACGAGGGCACGTCCGACACCGCGCCGCCCATGCTCTGGGGTGACTGCCACCTCGTCGAGGTGACCCTCCCCGTCGACCGTCCAGGCGACGGCGAACCCGATGACCGAACGATTGTCGTCGAGCGCGACCCAGGCTCGGTTCTCGGTGATGGCGCCGAGCAATCCGTCCGCCCAATAGGGCGGGTCGTCCGCGCGCTGCGCGATTCGAGGGTCGTCGAACTCGCGAAATCGTTCGCCTGCGGCCGTCTCGACTGCCTGCATCGCGGCGATGTCGTCGACCGACGCGCTGCGCACGATGACCGGCGCGTTCATCTCCTTCTGCGCCCCACGTGGACATCTTGCACCCGAATGAGCAGGGTGACCACCGAGTTCGGCCGCGCTCGCCCGAGTTGTGAGCTCAGCTCCCTGACGCCGACCTCGGCGGCTTCGCCGCGCGTGACCGCCGCCTGGCGGTCAGCATCAACGATTTCGACGAAGCGCTGCGCGGGCCGTTCGAATCGGGCGTCGAGCGTCTCATCGCCAGCCTCGCGATCGCCTGTCGGGCGAACGGCTTCTCGTCGCTCCCGCGCAGACAAGCTCACCCGGGCCGTCGATGGCCAACTGCGTCTCGTCGAGAGCCCCCGACTCTGGCGCGCCTCGACGATCTCGCCACGCCGGGCGACGGCGACCGCTTGACCACCAAGGCCGGACCTGCGTGAGATCGACGACCCCCGGCTGGCGATGCTGCTCGAACGACTCGGTCGACCACTGATCGACCTCGGCCTGAGGGCCCGGACGTCGGTGTTCGATGTTGCGACCGTTTGTTGGCACCAGTCGAGGGCGAGTTCGGCCGGGTCACCGGCGAGCAGTTCTGCTGTCCACGCTCGGAGCGGGATCGATAGATCGTGCGCTGGAGCGGCCGAGCGGCCTCACAATTGCTCGTCCTCACGACGGCGAACCGTCCGCAGCAGGATCCAGCCGGCGCAGAGCACTGGTGCGAGACCACCGAGGGCGAGGGAGGCTCGCGGCGAGACAGCGTCCGTCAGCCAGCCGGTGATCAGGCCACCGACGGGTGTCGTTCCCATCGTCCCGAGCGTGAACAGGCTCATGATCCGGCCCTGCTTGTCGAGCGGTGTGTGCTGCTGGACGAGCGACTGGGCGACGGTCTGGTAGATGACGACGACCATTCCGAAGAACGGCATGCCCACGAGGAACAGCACGAGCGTCGGCGAGCCGGCGCTCCACAGCAGGGAGACGCCGAGGAGTGCGCAGCCCACGGCGTACAGGCGCAGGCGCGGGCGGCGCAGCCGTCGGGCGAGCAGGAAGCCGCCGCCAACAGCGGTGATCGCGTTCAGCGACTCGGCGACACCGAACCACCCCGGGTCGGCGTGGAAGGTGAGGCGCACCAGCGATGAGTAGAAGGCGGGGAAGTTGAAGGTCAGCGTCCCGATCAGCGCGTTGGCGAGGAGCACGTTGCGCAGCAGCGGTGAGCGCCAGGCGAAGTGCAGCCCGTCGCGCAGCTGTCCCTTCTGGCGGGTCACCCGCTCTCGTGGCAACAGGTCGCGGCGGCGTAGCAACAGCAGCGAGACGATCACCGCGGCGTAGGAGACGGCGTTGACGTAGAAGCACAATGCGGCACCTCGCCACGCGTAGAGCGACGCAGCGAGCGCCGGGCCGCCGAGGCGACCGACCGACTGGGCGACCGACGACAGGCCGACGGCGCTGGGGAGCTGCTCGCGTGGGACGAGCTCGGACAGGAAGACCTGGGCGCCGGCGCGGTCGCCGACCTGGACGACACCGAGGGCGAACGAGAGGCACAGGATCCAGGCGACGTTGATGTGCCCGGTCGAGGTGAGCACGCCGAGGGCCAGCGCTTCCAGGCCGGCGAGCGCTGCGGTGAGCGTCAGCAGCCGCGGGATGCGCAACCGGTCCAGAACCACCCCGGCCAACGGGCCGACGAGCAGCACCGGCAGGAACTGGATACCGATCGCTGCGCCGAGCGCGAACCCGCTGTCAGTCAGGTCGAGGACCAGCAACGCTTGGGCGACGACCTGGAAGAACGTGCCGATGTTCGAGAGACCCTGCCCGATGAGGAACCGGCGGACGTTGGGGACCGACATCGCGCTCGCCGGCACCATCCGAACCTACCCGTGGACCATCCGACCACGAATTCGTCGTGTCACACACCCTGGTGTCGGCATGACATGGAGCCTCACCCATCAACTGTGGTGATCGACGCCAACGACGGTGGAGGCGACTGGTGGAGCTCGTGCACGAAGACGAGTTGGAGGTGTCGCGCAGTGAGTCGTTCTCCGTGGGCAACGCTCCATGCGGTCGGCGTGGTGTCGGTGCGATCGATCCGCTCGGCGAGTGGGGGGGTGGGTGTCACACCGTGTCCTCAACCGTGTTCGCCAGCCTCACAATCATCTGCGCTGCGCCAGATTCCGACGGTGATTCGTTGGGCGGACTCGTGCATCGGCGAACGCGTTCCTCGAAGCCCGGAGGCGTCCGCGCTCGGCACAGCTTGCCCCGGACGTGACCATCGGCGAGGATCCGGGGACTCGATCCGGGGGAGGCAACTGATGAGCGCGCAAGGACACGACGCCGTCCGCAAGATCTGCGAGAACTGGCCGACGATGAGCCGGGAGGAGTTCGGCGAGGTCATGGCGCAGGACTGCGAATACCGCAACGTGCCCTACGAGGGCGACCGGCACATCGGTCCCGATGCCGCCCATGCGGTTCTCAGCACGATGGGAGCGAAGTGGGATATCGAGCTCACGGTCGTCAACCTCGTCGGCGACGACCGGGTGGTGATGACGGAGCGGACTGAGCACTTCGCCCGCAAAGACGGCAGTCGCGAGCCCTTCGAGCTGCCGGTGATGGGCGTGTTCGAGGTGTGCGACGGGAAGGTCACTGCGTGGCGGGACTACTTCGAACGAAGCCACCTTCGTCTGCGCTGACGGATCGGCCGGCCCCCTCGATGTCGTGACCCGTCAACGTGAAGGTGCAGGTACCGGCGGGGATCTGCTCGGCGACTGCTCGGACCTGGTGTGCCACGCGTCGATGCGTCGCTTGATGATCGCCTTGTTCTGACGCGTCCTTCCGGCGATGCCTTGTGGGTTGAAGATGGCCGTGACGATCAGCGAGATCCCGGACAGCAACAGGTAGTACTTGCCGAGGCTGAGGTGACGGTCGAGGATCACGTAGCCGACACCGAGTGGGGCGAAGGTGCCGGCGACCATCGCCCCGCTGAAACTGGTGATCCCGCCGAGGTAGGCGAACGCAAGGAACGAGACCCCGACGAGGGCTGCGAACGAGTCGGCGGAGAGCTGCCCCCGGCTGTAGCCGATCAGCGACCCGCCGATGCCGGCGAGGAACGACGAGAGCCCGAAGGCGACGAGCTTGGTGGCGGACACGCTGATCCCGACCGCAGCCGCGGCACGCTCGTTGCAGCGAACCGCGAGGAACGCCCGGCCGGTGTCACCTCGGGCCAGGTTGGCGACGCCGAGCGCAACAAGGGTCAGCACGACGAGCACGAACACGCAGAACGACATGCGGGTGATGTCCGTGCCGACCCTGACCGAGAGGTTGGCGCCGAACAGCTTCGGGTCGGGGATCTTGTCTCCGTTGGAGCCGATCAGCCGCGGGTTCCGGAACACGAACTTCTCGATCGCGATCGCCCCGGCGAGCGTGACGACCGTGAGCTGCGCACCGCGGATGCGCAGCGCCGGAATCCCGATCAACACCCCGAGACCAGCCGCGGCGAGCCCGCCGACGAGGGTGGTGATCGGGAACGGGAGCTTCGTGCCGAGCTTGGCGAGCACGAACCCAGCCGTCCCGGCGAACGCCGCCTGTGCCAGCGAGATCTGCCCGACCATGCCGGTGAGGATCACCAGCGACAAGGCGACGATCGTCATGATCATCGTCGTGACGACACCGAACCGGTAGCTGCCGTGGGTGAACGCGAGCAGGAGGAAGCCGCCGAGGACCAGACCGCCGACCCAATGCGGGCGGTTCCTCGGCCGGTACACCTCGGGCAGCTCGGCGGTCTGGATCGCACCTCTCGTCGGCAGCCGGGTGCCGAGCGCGAACAGTGCGACGATCACGACGATGAACGGCACCGCATCACCGAAGCCGGTGACCGCCCAGCTCGGCCAGAACGACTTGGAGGTCAGGAACGTCACCTCCGACTGGATCGCCCCGAGCCCGAGCCCCGCAGCACACGCGATCGACAGCGAGGTCAGCCGGCCGACGAGCGCCACTGCGAGACCCGGCACGACGTACAGCGTGTAGCTGAACAGGTTGAGGCCGGTGCTCGGCGCGACGAGGATCACCATCAGTCCGGTCAACGTCGACGACAGGATCCACGTCGTCGCTGCGAGCAGATTGGGTGAGAACCCGGACAGGGATGCGCCGAGCTCGTTCTCGGCAGCAGCCCGGGTGGCGAGTCCGAGACGGCTGTACCGGAAGTAGGCCCACAGCAAGGCGGCGATCAGGATCGCGATCCCGGCCAGATAGAGCGGTATCTGCGAGGTCACGAGCCCGGCGAAGTGCAAACGGTTGTGAGGCAGGATCGGGGCGACCGCCCTCACCTCGCTGCCGAACTTGAGCGACACGATGGCCTGGATCGTGATCATCACCCCGACCGAGGCGATCACCTTGCCGAGGACCGGCGCGTTGCGGAGCGGGCGGAACACGAGGAAGTGCACGACCAGACCGAGCACTGCAGAGCACGTGATCCCGATCAGCAAGCAAACGGTGAACGCGGGAGAGCCGAGATGCCAGCGGTCGTGGATCCCGAACACGGGAAAGACGAGGTCGCCGGTCTTGCGCAGCTCGTCGTAGACGTAGGCGGCGTACATCGCCACCGCACCCTGCGCGAAGTTGATCACACCCGTGCCCGTGTACGTGACGACCAGGCCCATCGCCAACGCTGCGTAGATCGAGCCGACACCGACCCCGATGAACAGGAAGAGGACGTACTGGCTCATTGCGATCCTGGAGCCTGGTCACCGGCGGTCATCGAGCGAACCGACTGCGAGCGCGAGGCAAGCAACCCGAATGTGTTGATCCATGACCCCCCGACGACGTCCATGCCACGCTGCAGCGTCGCGCAGCAGCCGCTGCGCAGTCGCTCCGGCAGCAGCTGGCCACGGACTCCCCCGAGTCACCACGGCACCCAACGGAGAGCAACACCGAACCGGAGCGCACCTGCGCTGAGCTCGATGTTCGTAGGCTGCCCCTCAATCGTGTGCCAGCCCCGATGTGTCTGCGGGATCGCTTCTGGGGTGTCTGCTACCGCGCGCAGCGTCTCGTTCCACGGCGGTTCGCCGCGCCGTTATCCAGCGTCCTCGGATACCGCGCGGCCCAGTCTGCAGCGTCGTTATCGGTGTCCCTGAACGAGTCTGTCGCACCCTCGCGAGCCGACGCAGGGGTCATGGGACGATCGCTCACGGGGCGTCGTGGCGGCCTGGATAGGGATCTGTGCCGCTCACGACACCTCGAGGCCGGTGAGTGATCCGGCATCGCGCCATTCGCCGATGATCCGGAAGAACGCTTCCGATCCGCCGCCGTAGACGCTGTTGAGAAGGCCGCCGGTCTCGCTGATGTGACCTTCGTTGTTGTAGTAACCGGGAGTGCACGCTTCGAAGAAGTCCTTCGTCGCCATCGCCATCCTCTGCATCTCGTCCTGCCATTCCGCTTCTGCCTCAACTGAGGTCTCGACGACGGCTCCACCGGCGCGGGCGCACTCACCGATGACGTAGGCGATGTGCCGAGCCTGCTCGTGGAGCATCTGCGTGTTGTTGGGAGTCAGACCGGTCTGGGTGATGCCCATGAAGAACGCGTTGGGAAATCCACGACTCAGGAACCCGTGGAACGTCTTCGGGCCCTCGGCCCACTTGTCGCTGAGCTTCTCACCGTCTCGCCCGATCGTCTCGAAGCCGGCGCGACGCGCGTAGTTGGTGCCGACCTCGAAGCCCGACGCGAAGATCAGGCAGTCGATCTCGTATGTGTCGTCGCCGACCACGATCGCGTTCTCGGTGATTCTGGCCACGCCGCGTCCGTCGGTGTTCACGAGCGTCACGTTGGGGCGGTTGAACGCAGGCAGGTAGTCGTCGTGGAAGCAGGGGCGCTTGCAGAACTGGCGGTAGTACGGCTTCAGCGCCTCGGCAGTCTCCTTGTTGTCGACGGTGGCGTCGACCCGCGCTCGAATGCTCTCCATCTTCTCGAAGTCGGCAAGCTCGGCCGCCCGCGCAGCCTCCTCCGGCGTGATCTGCGAGGTCTCGGCTTTGGGCATGAAGTCGGCGAGCTTGCTGATGATGTCGGTCCACCCGTCGTTGACGAGGTCCTCGTCTTGCTGGCCGCCGCCGACGAGGACGTTGAAGTTGGTGATCCGTTGCTGTTGCCACCCGGGGTTGAGGCCGGCGGCCCACTTTGGGTCGGTCGGTCGGTTGCCGCGCACGTCCACTGACGAGGGCGTGCGCTGGAAGACGAACAACTGCTTCGCCGATGCGGCCAGGTGGGGCACGCATTGGATGGCAGACGCTCCCGTACCGATGATCCCGACACGCTTGTCGCTCAGGCCGGTCAGGTCCCCGTTCGGGCCACCGCCCGTGTAGGCGTAGTCCCACCGGCTTGTGTGGAACGAGTGGCCCTTGAACCCGTCGATCCCTTCGACGGCGGGAAGTTTGGGCCTGTTGAGGACACCGGTCGACTGGATCACGTAGCGGGCGCGAATCGTGTCGCCGCGGTCGGTGGCGACGGTCCACAGCTGTGCGTCGTGGTCCCACCGTGTCTCGGTCACGCCGGTTTGAAAGCACACGTCGCGGTCGAGGTCGAACTTCTTTGCGAGCGCCTTGGTGTAGTCGAGGATCTCGTCACCGAAGGAATACTTCTCCTTCGGCATGTAGTTGACGTCTTCCAGGAGTGGCATGTAGATGTAGGACTCGATGTCACATTGCGCGCCGGGATAGCGGTTCCAGTACCAGGTGCCGCCGAAGTCGCTGCCTTTCTCGACGATGCGAATGCTCTCGAACCCCTCCTTTCGCAGATAGGCGCCGGCCAGCAAGCCACCGAACCCGCCACCGATGATCAGTACCTCGACATCGTCGGTCAGCGGTTCGCGCTGGAACCCTGACAGTGCGAACGGATCCGCTGTGAAGTGTGCATACTGGTCGACGACCTCGACGTATTGGTCGTTGCCGTCGCGCCGAAGACGCTTGTCGCGCTCCTCGCGGTACTTGTCCCGCAGAGCGTCCGGATCAAAGGCGGCACCTTCGTGCGTCGTGTCGGTTGACATTGTTCGACCTCCCCATTCCCCCGGTGGCGACGATAGTCGATCCGCACCTACCCGTCGGTCCTGGGGTTTCGTCGCAGCCCCACCGGGATTCGAACCCGTGCCGCCATGCGACGGTCTGGCGCTTCCAGGCGGTGATGGTGCCACCGAGGTGCGGCTGTCAGCGACGGGGATGAGCACGGAGACGCCGCCGAGTCTCGATGAATCTGTCCTCGTCGGGTTCGGCTCCGACCGTGTCGCGGTACCAGGCACGCAGACGGTCAGAGTCGGTGCTGCCGAGGAGGATGCTGCGTAGCGTCAGCCCCGCCTGGCGCGGGCCGTGGGTGTCGGCTCAGGATGTCGTGGGGCTTGAGGTGGGGGCTCGGGGTCGGTCCATCACGTGGTTCATCGCGTTGTTGCAATGGTTGTGGGACTGATCGTGGAACGCGGCTCGCCGGTGGCCGGCACGTCGCGACGTCCTGGTGAGGCGGACGAGGGCAACCGACGCGACCGTGGCGGCGGCGACGAACATCCGACCCGCGTTGCGAATACCGGAGTGGTTGGTCACGAACCCGACGGCGAGCGCGAACGGCAGGAACGTGACCCAGGTGAGGGTGCCGACGGCTCGACCTGCTCGGCACCAGTCGGTCCGACCGCCTCGACGTGCGCGTCCACATCCTCGACGCAGGAACCGAGACCACCTACCACGCCCCCGACTGGAACGACATGATCGTCGAGATCGAAGCCGGCGTCGTCGAACTCGAAACGCGAGACGGCACAACCCTCCAATTCGGCGCCGGCGACGTCCTCTGCCTGACCGGGCTCCCGGTGCGGGCATTCCACAACCGGGGCGACGCCCCAGCTGTGCTCGTCACCGCAACACGACGCCCGCCGCGAACCGCCGGCGCCTCGCGACCGCCCCTCGCCCAGCCGGAACACGACCAACCGAACTCGACTCACGACTACCCGCAAGGAGCTCAGATGCTCCGCAACAACCACACCTCCAGCCGCATTGAACCGCCCCGGCATAGGTGACTGCCTGTGTGCCCTGGGGCGTTGTTGGCGCTTCAGGGAGCCTTTAGTGAGCGGGTCGATGATGTTGTCATCAACCCGCTCACAAGGCGTCCAGTCATGCGAATCACCCCTGTCCAGCCGACCCCGGCCGCGACCGGCCCGACCGAGACGGCCCGTCCCACGTATGGTTTCCGGGCGCCGTCCCGGCGTACGTTCGGGTTCCACGGCGCGCCTCTCGCCGCACCCTCGCCTTCAAGTTCCACCCCGTCGCGGCGCACCCTCATCTACAAGTTCCACCCGTCGCGGCGCAACCATCACATCCACGAAGCCGACGTGATCCGGCTCACAACCCCCAGCGACGAGCACCTCAACGTACACGGCCGCCACACCTCATCACCCCCACCCGACGACACCTCCGCGACCCCACAACCCCCGACGAGCCACGTGTCCACCAGGCAACGTTTTCCTTCCCCAATCCGCAGCATGAACCGTCCCGCTCGGCGATTCCCGGGAGTTCCACGTCGGCGCAGCCTTGCCGAAGCGACGGATCCACCGCCGCTTGCGAGAGGAGCTCAACATGAAGCATCGACACGTTATGACCATATTGGCGGCCATCGGCCTGGCTACAATCGCCGTCGCAGCTGTCCCCGCGGCGACACAAGTCGCAGGTGCCGACCCGATGCCGCCCGCTTGCGCACCGCCATATCTGGACGGGACGGTCCCGAATCTGGTGCACGTCTCGTGCTTTTGGATTCACCCGGGCGACATCGTTCGGCTGGAGTTGGACAATTCGCGCTACGGCCGTCCCGATGAGACAGAGGCGTGGGCTAGCGCGAGCTACAACTACGGTGAGGTTGACTGGACATACTTCGATCGGTACGGGCTGGCCACGAGCGGATACTTCTACGGATCGGTAACTTCGGGACAAACCCTCCAGGAACTAACTCGTTCGCCCAGTGTGCTCTTGTCGCTTCCTGGCGACGCGACTGGCGAGGGAGGCGCCGATCCCGGTGGCACCCATGGCGGCTGCCACGGCACGTTGTGTCACTTCTAAATATTCGGTCCGCGGCCCGAATAACCAGGTCACACTCGAAAGGTGTATTGCAGCCGTTCATCTAGCATGCAACCAGACAGGGAGGCATCAACGCGGGGAGGGTAAGCCCTCCCCGCGGCCCCTCCGCATCAGGTCTGGCCGTGTGGTCGTCTGGTTGTTCTGGCACGCGGGTGTGGCTATGTGCGGCAGACAATTGCGCGGATACGAGGCCAGCGCACGCCCAGTGCCGGGGTGACCTGTAGCACCGACGGCTCCGCCTACCACGCGGCCGACGGACGGATCGACGAGGTGGTCACCCCCCCACGGGCGTGCGTTCTCACAGTCCGATGGGTCGGCAATTGAGCATCGAGACCGCATCGAAAGCCTCAATCGTCGACCCGCCAACCACCCGTCGCGCATGTCCCCCAGTGTTGCCGTGTCCGCGCGGACACGCCACCAGCGTTTCGATGGCATGTCCTGCGCATCCAATCGCCAAGCAACGGGCGGGCGCGCAGCATGAGCATCACCCCCGACCCAGAGGCCGCGCTCCGCTGCGTTGGCTGAGGCCCGCAATGCAGTTGTCCCACCGCCGGCGATCAGACACACCGGTCTCGCACGCCGCGCTCATGTGCTTTCAGCGTCGAGCGCAGCTGCGAGCGCTTCGACCGCTCGTCCAACGGCCCTCAAATCCTCGGCAGACAGCCTCCCGAGGAGCCCCGCGATGAGGTCAACTCTGCGCGAACGGCCGCGCTCCATGATGCGTCGGCCGTTCTTCGTGGCTCGCACGAGGGTCGCTCTGCCGTCGCGAGAGTGCGGATGACGCTCCGCCAGCGACGCCCTTTCCAGTCCGTCGACGATCCGGGTCATCGTGGGACTGGTGACCTGCTCGGCCGCGGCCAGTTCCGCGATCGTCCGCTCGCCACCGAACACCAGGACCGACAGAGCCGAGAGCTGCCCGGGAGGAACCCCGAGTGCGGCGTCCGCAGTGCGCGCCCGCCGGACGAGGTGGATCGACACGGAGTTGAGTCGTGTGGCGAGCTCAGCCAGGGAAGTTGGTTGCATTAGATAGATAGCCTACCTATTCTTCTCCCATGACGATCACCAATCTCCGACAGGTCGCCCAGCACGTCGAGGACATGGACCGGGCGGTCGCCTTCTATCGCGACGTACTCGGGCTCGAGCTCATCGCCCGCTTCGATCCGCCTGGCCTGGCGTTCTTCGAGCTCGGCACGAGCCGGCTGCTCCTGGAGGCCGGCGCTCCACCGGCGCTGCTCTATCTCGGAGTCGACGACGTGGCGGCGACGACGGAGTTGCTCCGGAACGCCGGGGTGGTCATCGAGTCGGAGCCGCACGTGATCTACGTCGACGAAGCCGGACAGTTCGGGTCACCGGGCGAAGCGGAGGAGATGGCGTTCTTTCTCGATTCCGAGGGGAACCTCGTCGGTCTCGCCGGACGGCGAACTGTCGCCGGAGACTGACTGAGCCATCAACCACTGCCCTCAAAGTGCCGATCGAGGCGTTGTCACGACTCGGGCATCGATGCCGTACTGGTGGTCCGCCATCCTCGGCCGAACTCTCCAACGCGCTTCAGGAGCGAGCAAGGTCATGCTCGTTGAGTGTTCGGCGCGAGGTTGTCGCGGCCTTGTATGACACGTCGCTCGGGTCCAGCTGGCCGTGGCCATCGGGCGCCCCGACCGGCAACCATCTCGAGCTCGGTTTGGGCGTCATCGAGTCGTCGAGGAGCGCTTGAGCATTGCGGCCACAGCCAGCGAACGCAGTGTCGCGTGTCGTGTCACCGGGTGGGACACATTCGCGCCCTCGACGTCCGGTCGCTCGTCGTTGCGGTCCTGGTCGGCATGCGGCTACTAGGATCGGCATGATCACCGGGGGGAACGGCATGAGCGTCGAGGTCACGTCACCTGAAGCAGTTGGTATGAGTAGCGATCGTCTCGGGCGGATACGACCGGTCATGGAGTCGTACGTCAACGACCGGGGCGTCGTCGGTATCAGCACATTGATCAGTCGTCGCGGTCGGGTGGTCCACGCCGAGCAGGTCGGGTTCCGTGACAAGGAGGCGGCCCGCCCGATGAGCGCGGACTCGATCTTCCGGATCTACTCGATGACGAAACCGATCGTTTCGACGGCACTGATGATGCTGCACGAGGAAGGCCGGTTCCAACTGGAACATCCGGTGGCACAGTACTTGCCTGCGTTCGGATCGACGAAGGTCCTGTCCGACGACGGTGCCCTCGTCGAGCAGGTGAGGCCCATGCAGATCCGAGACGTTCTGACGCACACGAGCGGCCTCACGTATGACTTCATGGTCGACAACCCGGTCGCCCAGATGTACCGCGACGCCAAGATCATGCACGATGCGACCCGCTCCCTCGAAGCCGTGATCGACGACCTGGCGACCCTTCCGCTCGCGTTCCAGCCGGGCGCTCGTTGGCACTACAGCGTCGGGATCGACGTCGCGGCCCGCTTGGTCGAGATTATGTCCGGCCAGCCATTGGGCGAGTTCTTGCGCGTTCGTCTGTTCGAGCCGCTGGGCATGACCGACACCGGGTTCGGCGTGCCGGACTCGGAACTCGACCGGCTCTCCGCCATGTACGGACTCCCTGACCTCATTGGCGAAAACTATTCCGCCACACAGCTTGTCGAGGCCGCCCTCAGCGGCTTCAACGAACGGATCGACGTTTCGGCCACCTACCCCACGAACACTCCAGACGTCTTCGTTCGAGGCGGCCTTGGTCTGTTCTCCACGGCCGTTGACTACATGAGATTCGCTCAAATGCTCGGGAACAACGGAGCTCACGACGGCGATCGCCTGCTGAGCCGCAAGACCCTCGAGTTGATGCACAGCAACCACCTCCCAGCCGAGTTGATGCCATTCGAGATACTGGGCCAGCCGCAGCCAGGGATGGGGTTCGGCCTCGGCTCTCGGGTGATGCTCGATGTGGCGCAAACCGGTGGGACAGGTTCGGTCGGCGAGTACGGCTGGGCCGGCGCAGCCAAGACCTACTACTGGGTCGATCCCGTCGAGGAACTGGTGGGCGTGTTCATGACCCAGTACATGACCGGCGTTCTCCTACCCGACCGTGACATGCGGTCCCTGACTTACCAGGCAATCATCGACTGACCCCGGGTACGACGTCGTCATCGGGTCAACGAGGCAGGACGACCCGACTCGGGCGAGAGACGGGGTAATTGATCCGCCTCAGCCAAAGCGAACAAACCAAGCGCCTCATTATGGTCCGCTCGCGCTCACCACACGCCCAACCCGCCCCCGCTCGGTGCCCGCGATCCCGCCCTCTGCGGACCGAACGGCATGAAGCCCGACCCGATTGCATCGCAGCTCGTCGAACCGCCGACAATGCCATCAAAATACGGGTTCGGGGTGCAGGATAGCCGGCGGTCTGGGACGGGAGTGAAGGTCGGGTCGGTGAGCATTCTGGGACACGAGGAAGCTCGTGCTCCGGTCGTCGGCACGTGACGCGCGCATGCTCGGGTCCGCGACCGGCGGCGTACCACAGGATGATCCTGCGGTTCGGCGAGCGACGACGGAGCGCCGAACGGCGTTCACAGTCGGTCATGATCGTTGCGTGACTTCGAGGATCGACACCTCGTTTGATTTCCGGAGCGACACGCCCGCCGGTCGAGATCCGGACACCTTCAGCCCAACGCTCGCCCAGTACCACCAGCGGCTGTGGAGCAGATCGCTGCCGAACGTATCACGCCTCGACCTAACCCCCTCCCCGCCACCGATCTACCTGCACCACAGGTCACCGTCCGGCGACTTGTGGCTGTCGAGCGACTCGGTGATCCACACGTACATGACGTGGCCGATGATGCAACCGATCGTCGAGCGCATGCCCGCGTCGGACTCCGAGGCGTTCCGAGCGATCGCGTCCACGATCGGCGGAATGATGGTGTGGCCGGCGAACAGGGTCGGTGGAGCGATGACCATCAATGGTGCTCGCGGGTTCACCAGGTCGATCAGGGACCGGTTCGACCTCACCGTCGAATGTGTTCGTCGCTACTACCTCGGGATCGTCAGTCCGCTTGAGATGGTGTTGGCGCGGTACCCGGAGTTCTTCGCCCTGTTCGTCGACTTCGACGGGTTTGTCGAGTTCTTCCTGCTGCAAGACCTAGTCACCGACGCCCGATCGGCTGTGACGTGCTTCTTGCCGTTCGACGACTTCAGCTCGCCCGCGCTCCCACAGGACCTGCCAACCTATCTCTCGTACCGGGCGCGGTCTATCGACTTTGTGGCGGCGAGGAATGAACGGATCGGTCAACTGGATGAGGCGCTGTCCGCCGACGCCGCCACGCTCCGCCCACCACCTTCCTGACGGCGCTTGCTCTGCAATCTGGAGTAGGTTGCAGCGACCCGGGGTGCTCTCTCACGTTCGGATGTCATCGTCAGTCGCTGTCTAGAAAGGTGACCTTGGCGAGCGGGCTGTGGGTGACCCATTCGTCGAGCACTGCTTCGGGCCACTGACTGCCCGGTCCATAGCGGCGGTTGAACTCCTCGACGAAGACGGCGAGGACGCGCCGACGCTCCGCCGGGTCGACGATCACCGAGGCTGTTGCCGGCAGATCAGCGGATACGAGGTGCTTGAGGTGAAAAGTGAACCGAGGTTGCGCGGTCAGGTTCGCCAGCCAGTTGCGGGTCGTGGATGCCGGGATACCGCTGAGGTAGATGTCCTCGTCGAACCGGTAGAACACGATCTCGATCCGCCGCGGCTCAGCCGAGCGCCGGCCGACGGTGGTGATGTCGATCGTGCGATCGTCCATCGTCGAGGAGTCATCGATGGCCAGCGCCCGGCGGACGTCTGCCCTCACCGGACGCCGCCGGCACACACGACAGGCGCCATCGTCGATGCTCGCCGCGCTCCGACGACACTGACAGTGCTGACGGTGGTCATCTACGGCTCGCGGCAGGAGTGGCCCTGCTCGAGATCATCGAGCAGGTGGGCCGGTCCCATCCGAGCAAGTGCCGGGTGGCGGTCGCGGCCGCGGTCTCGGGGATGTTCATCGAGGGTGCCTCCAAGGGCGTCGCTGATGTCAGTGATCTCTGTCAGGTTATCTCTGATGTCAGTCACTGTTAACACTAGGATTGAGACGACCCGCTGCGGGAGCGTCGAAATCAAGGCCGTCGACCGTGGTGGCAGCGAGTGGTCATCCCGAAAGCGCGCCACGGGACAAGTGCGCGCGCCAAGCCGGCGTTCCGGGATGGTTGGCGGCTGGCTTCGGAGCTCGCGTAACGGGGCACTGAGTCGGGCGTCGCTGCGGCGAGCGGCCGCGACCCGCGGTGAAGCCTCAAGCGTTCCCAGCATTTCGAGTCCGCCTGCCCGAGAGAGGGGCCGGGCGCGGTCCGGACACTCCGGGCTGTTGGCAGGTGTGCTCAGTCAACCTTGATCCAGCTGGTGGAAACCGAATCGCCCGAATGACCTCTGCGCGATCAGTGTTCCGTCGGCTCGGTGGAGTGCGAGTTTGGCGTACATCGACCCGCTGCACGTAACGAACGCTCTCACCGACGTGCTGATCGCTGCGCCTTCAAGGCGGTCTCGATCGACAAGCTTCATCTCGGTGACGGCGGTGCCCGCGACGCCAACGGCGAGGTGCGCGAAACCCTCCGTCGTCAGGATCTGCGTGAGTAGCAGGCCGCGTGCGGACTCAGGTTCCACGACGATGTCGTCGTCGAACCACTCGACAGCGGCACCGCCGTCGGGGTACGGGCGCCAGGAACACGACCCACGACGCATCGAGCCGCGCCGTGGCCTCCGCTGGGTCCATTGTGCCCGATCGGCCGACGAGACCTGCGCCCGTCACGCCGAAGACCCTCGCCGAGTAGCTGTCGAGGCAGTCGACCGCGATGTGCCACATCCGCCATGCGACATTTGTGACGGGGGCAGGCTCGGGATCCCGCGCGTGGACATCGACGACCACCGCGCCGTCGATAGCCTGCGCGGTCCAGCACCCCAGGCACCGGTTGCCACAGGTACTCGTTGGGCGTGAGGCCGGTGAGACGCTCGCTCAGTTGAGCCCACGTCTGGCTGAAGATCTCCAAAAGGTCGGCCCGCGTCTGAGTTGCGTTGGTGCTCGCCGCGCCGAGAATACCGCTTGGGGCGCAGGTGGCGAGATCGCATGTAGATCGCGTCATCAGCGACCAGGCTCAAGCGGTCGGGAAATCCTCGACGTCCATCGCAGCGAAAAACGTCGCCAAGACGCTTCGCCATGATGGCAAGACCCGCGAAATGGCGCGCGGCACGTTGAGACTCCCAGTACTGTTGGTGTGTGTCCGGCGCACTGAGCTCGCGTCGCGAGCGGAGCAAGGTGTCGACTCGTCTGCGGATTCTTGCTGCGGCTCGATCGGCGTTCGCGGAGCGCGGCTACCACGACACGACGATGGACGAGATTGCCGAGGCAGCCGATGTCGGGCGCTCGACGTTGTTCAATTACTTCGGGCGGAAGGATGACATCGTGTCTGCGTTGGTCGCTGAGCGTCGGGACGCGCTTTCCGATGTGTTGACGCGCGTGATGAAGAGCCGTCAGGGGACATCGTCCGCAGTGCGGACCATCATGCGGGAGATGGCCAGGTGGTACGAGGACGATCGACAGATCAACCGTCTGTACGTCGCCGCGCTCGTACGCGGCGGCGGTCCGGCGGTACCCGGTTGGTTCGACAACGCCGCCCTTCTGGCCGAGGTCTTCGCTCGTGGGCAGGCCCTCGGTGATGTCCGCCAAGATCTCGATGTTGCCGCTGCGGGGAGTCTCTTGCTCGACGGCTACTTGGGCGTTCTCTATCGTTGGAGCGTTGATGCATCTGCTTCGGTCGACCTCGCGCCTGCTCTCGAGCAGATGGTGGCCGTATTGGTGCCGGGCGTGCTCACCCATCGCCGCCGGTAGTCAACAGCGGGCGATGCCGACTGGCGGGTCTGCGTTGACATCGGCCGTCCAATCCAGCCGCAGCGGTCTCGCGCCGATTTGACCGCGGCGGACATGGGTGTGCCCGTGCATCGTCAGCCACGCAACCGGATGCGCGCCGGACCGGTACACGCCCCGATAGAGGGCATCGACGGTCGACGACGCGCTGGAGGTTCCGATTTGGATCCGTCCCGAGGAATGCCATCGACCGGTCGCGTCCGCACGAACAAGTCGACCGTGGAACTCGATGCGCAGGTCGCGACCGGGTTCCGATCGGGCGATGACGAGCGAGAGTGTCGATGCAGTGATGTCCTCGCCGATCACAAGCGTGCCGGCGACGATGCGTCCGTCGCGTTCGCGGCGGCGCCATCGCGGTGCGTCGTGGATCACGACGGGTTGACCCGCCCCGAGCGCCCAGGTGCCGGGACGGGGCGTCTCGACGCCTTCGACGTCGCGGATGAGGCTCGCCGCCGCCGGCGGAGCACTGCTGCTGTCAGCTTGCATGGACCGCACCGACCGCTCACTGCGGCGAGAACATCGCCGCGACGCCGGCTACCAAGTCGTCGTGGGTCACATCGGCGAGGTGTTGGGTCACGCCCCATCGATAGCCGAACGGATCGACGAACTGTCCCTCTCGTTCGCCCCAGAACGTGTCGGCGAGCCCTCTCACCTCGGTTGCTCCGGCCTCGATGGCGCGGCTCCAAAGGGTGTCGACGGCATCGGTGTGGACGTAGAACGCATTGGGGGACGTTGAACCCGGTGTGGGCGCCATTGCTCCGTGCTCGGGAAACTCGTTGGCAAGCATCAGACTGAATCCGTCGAACATCATCTCGACGTGGATGAGTCGCCCGTCGGGAAGCGGCAAGCGCGACAGCTCGCTGGCACCGAACACGCGTTGGTACCAGAGCGACGCTGAGTCGGCATCGTGGACGAGCATGTGGATCGTGATCATGGGGCCTCCTGTTTGGCTGTTCTCTCGAGGGTCATCTTCCGGGTGTCGTGGGTGGCCGGTCTTGGGAAAATCGGACGTCCTCGGCCGGTAGAAATCTGGATCTGAAGACACACATGGACTAGAGTCCAGATTGATGGAACGAGATGTGCGCACTCGGATGATCGACGAGACCGTCACCTATCGCGAGTTCTGCGTCCGGCAAGAGCTTGCGGGCGCGTTCTCATGCGGCTGGGCTGCGCTGCCAGATCCGACCGGGGTGGCTGGGCCGAGCCGTTCGATTCCGAACGGGTGCGATGATCTCGTCTGGCACCCGACCGGCGGCGGACTGTTCGTTCGCGGTCCGAGCAGTGTCCCGGCCGTGAGCGGGCCAACCGACGAGCTGATCGTCGGGCTCCGCTTCCGTCCGAGCGGCGCTTGGGCGATGTGTCACGCACCAATCGTTGCGTTGCTGGATCAGAGCGTCGGAGCAGAGGTGTTCGCCGGTCGGCGGTGGCGCCGATTCGACCCCGTCATGCGCGAGCCGATCACGGCGAGCAGCGCTGTCGACGCACTGCAGACAGCGCTGGTTGATCGTGAGCTGATGACGTCGGACCCGGTCGATCTGGTCGTCGCCCGCGCTGTTGAAGCATTGAGCTCGAACTCACACGTCCGTGATGTGGCCGACGCCGAGTGCTACTCGGATCGACAGCTACGGAGGCGCTTCCTCCAAGTCGTTGGGCTGTCACCGAAGCGCTTGCAGGGTCTCGTCCGCTTTCAACGTGTGCTTGCCTTGCTCCCTCTCATCGGTGCAACGACGATGACAATCGGTGAAGTCGCCGTCGCGACTGGATATTGCGATCAGGCGTCGCTCGTTCACCAATGTCGCGAGCTCTCCGGCCTCACTCCTTCCCAGTTGGTGAGTGAGTTCAGACGGACATGCTGGCCCCACCATGACCACTCGATCGGCCTTGCTCTCCCTCTCGGATGGCGTCCGCTCGCTCGAGTGACTGACTGGCGTAGGGCATCCATGTCCACGTCGGGTGAGTGACTGCGCCACTCGTGGAACTGCCGGGCCCGCCAATCGGCTGTGTTCACCTGCCGCATGTCGCAGCTCTGCTGCACAGGTTGAAACCGTGACGCAGAAGGGCTCCGATGATCGCATGTGTCGTCAACTACACGATCGATCCGGCCAAGATCGAGGCGTTCGAGAACTTCGCTCGTCGATGGATCGCCTTGGTCAACCTGAACGGCGGAACTCATCACGGCTACTTCCTGCCAGCTGAGGGTGCGCGCGACGAAGCACTTGCTCTGTACAGCTTCCCGAGTCTCGCTCACTATGAGCAGTACCGGCAGTTGTTCGGTGTACATCCGGACTTCATCGAGGCAGACAAGATCCGCGACGACAGCGGATGCATCATTCGCTACCGCCGCACGTTCATGAAACCGCTACTTCCTGCCGACGGCCCGGACTGACGAGGAAGTTGAAGCCGGGAGCGATCGAGGGCGCCGTGCCCTCAGCTCCACTCGTAGCGAGTCTGCGACGACTCGCGACCGGTGGAGAAGGCGAACCCCCTGACTGGCAGGATCCGGTAGAGCTGAACGGTTCCGGCCCGGACGGCGTCGCCCAGTTGATACCAGGTTCCGTCCTCGCGGGTGAGCTGCCAGCCGTAGGCCTGCTCGAACGCGACGGCCACGGCCTGCCTGGTGGTCTGGTCGGTGACGAGGCTCGCGGTGCCTTCGATGACATAGTCCATCCCTGTCAGGGTGTCGGTTCCGGTGGTCAGCGCACAGTGCTGGTTGGCGCCGAGGTTCTTGGCTTTCTGCTCGTTGTCTCCGGTGGTGAACCACATTGCGTCGAACGCCCAGATCGCCAGCAACGGTGTCACGTGGGGGCGGCCATCGTGGCGGACCGTGCACAGCTGGAATTTCTGGATTCGGCGTAGGGCCCACTCCGTCGCCTCCCACAGCGTCGGGGTGGCGTCCGGCGTGGAGAACGGACCGAGGCTGGTGTGTGGGGTGTTCGACTCGTCTGCCGTATGAGTGGACATGATTCTCTCCTTGTGTTCGTCGCGTCTCCCTTCGCCGGGCATACGCCGGGAAAGTCTTAGTGTGTCCCGGTGAGATAGTCGGCCAGGATCGTGGAGACCGACAGGGCGGCGTCGAAGTTGGCGACGAGCCGCGTCTTGGTCAGCGCGAAGGCAATCCCTCGGGCGGGGTCTGCGTAGGCGTAGCTGCCGCCGCCGCCCGGCCAGCCGATCGCCACAGAGTTCTCCTCGTCAGGTGCGCCCATCCTGCCGATCGGGAAGCCCAGTGCCATCCGTGCCGGAGTGCCGAAAACCTGGTCCGTGCCTTCGAACGCGAGCGCGGACATTTCCATCAACCGCGCAGAGTCCACGAGCGTGCCCTGCAGCACGGCGTTGTACATCGCGGCCAGCCCGTGCGCAGTGGCGGTAGTCACCGACGGTATGTCGGCGCGCAGGATCTCAGTGTTGTTGCCAAACTCGGCGCTCGGCTGCCTTTCCCACGGCGCGAGGATCGCGTCGTCGTCCTGGCCAGCGGGCCATTGGCCCGGCTGCTGATCCAAGCGCGCGAACCCTCTCAGCGCCTCCTGCGGCGCGGCGAAGTAGATGTGGCCTTCGATGCCGAGCGGTGCGGTGATCCACTCGTGCAGCAGCTCGCCCATGGGCTGGCCGGTCGCGCGGCGGGCGATCTCGCCGACGAGATAGCCAAAGGTGTAGGAGTGGTACCCCATCGCGGTACCGGGCTGCCAGCGCGGCTCGGCGGCGGCCAGCGACTCACAGACCCGCTGCCAATCGGGAAGCTCGGCCGGGGTGATCTCACGCGGCATGGCGGGAAGTCCGACGGTGTGGGTCAACACGTGCCGAAATGTCGCCGTGGCCTTTCCGTGCACGCCGAACTCCGGCCAGAGGTCCGTGACCGGGCTGTCGTAGTCGAGGAAGCCTCGGGCGACGAGCAGATGGGCGAGCGTGGCCGCCACGTTCTTGCCAGTGGAGAAACCGAAGATCGGCGTGTCGGAGGTGAGTGGTCGCCCGGTGGCCGAGTCGGCGGTGCCGGCGACCGCGTCGACGATGAGCGCGCCGCGTTGACAGACGGCGACCTGCACACCGGTCTCCGCCCCGTCACTGACCAGCCCATCGATATGACGTTGAATTCGGTCCTGTATCTCACTCATCGCGATCGTCGACAGGTTCCGACGGGCCGGAAGTATCGCCGTCGGGTCGGCGCAGGTCTTCGGCGAGCGCGACGATGATGCGCGCAGGGTTGTGTGGTCGGGTTCGCTTCGATCATTTCGTGCCTCCGTTTGGGCCCGTCACGGTCGCCGACTGGCTCGATGGTCTCGGCGACGAAGCCGACGTGGGGTCGTCTGCAGGGTTCACGTCAGGAGCTCATCTTGTTCTCGACGACCAGCAGCTGGTTGCCGTCTGGATCGCGGAACCAGAACATCGGGGGAACGGGGCCGACGAGTTCAACCGCACCGATCCGAATCGCGGCCGGCGCGCCGACCCGTGCGACCTCGGTGTCGACGTCGACACCGTTCGCCTTCATCTCGGCGTGCGCGGCGTCGATGTCATCGGTGTTCAAGATGATGCCGGTCTGTACTCCCGTCGGATCTCCGTGCCGTGGCGGCACGAGGGCCATCCCTGCGGTGCCGCCCGGCGGGTAGACCTCCACCCAGCGGTAGCCGTCGCCCCAGGGAGAATCGTTGCGCCGCTCGAAACCCAGCGCCTCATAGAACGCGAGTGATCGCTCCTGGTCAGTCGATGGGATGACCACGAGCTGGAGCTGCGTGATGCGGTGGGTAGTGGTACTCATGTGTGCTCTCCTTGGATTGCGTGGATCGTGTCGGTCATTGGGCGACGCTGCGCTGAGGGTGACTCCGGATGCCCGCCGTCCTCATCACCCGAACCGCTGTCGGCTGTCACTGGAACGGGGCGTTCGGCGGGCCGCAACAATGCGATCGCGACGACCGCGCTCGCGACGGCGAACACTGCGGCTGCCAGCATGCTGCGGTGGAAGATCTGTGTGCCGTTCGTCGTGCCGCGCAAGGCGATCGACACCACTAGCGCGACGCCGAGCGCACCTCCCATTTCGCGGGAAGTCTCGACGGCTCCGCCGGCGAGCCCGGCTTCGTCGCGCTCGACGCCGGCGAGCGCCGCGATCTGCATCGCGACTTGCGCGAAGCCGAGGCCCACGCCGACGATCGAGAACGCTGGAAGAACGTTGACCGCGTAGGAGGCGTCGGACGGCACGCGGGTGAGCAGCAGTAGCCCGACGCCCTGCACCGCCATTCCGATGGCGAGCGTCTTCGCAGCACCGATGCGGGTGATGACTTTCGGCGCGACGCGCGCGGAGATGCTCAGGGACAGCACTGCGATCGGGATGGTGGCCGATCCCGCCAGCAGCGGCGTGTAATGGAGGACTTGCTGGGTGAACAGCGTCGCCTCGTAGATCAACCCGAGAAAGCTCGCCCACAGCAGCCCGGCTGCGAGGTTGGCGAACAGCAGCGAACGCTTGCGCAGCGTGGCGAGAGGAATCAGCGGCACGTTGACGTGCGCCTCAACGGCGATGAAGGCGCCGAGCAGCCCGATACCACCGAGAAGCGGCACGAGCGTCTGCGTCGACAACCAGCCCGAACCGACTGTGTCGTGGACGCCAATGGTGACCGCGATGAGACCAGCGGTCAGCGAAGCGGCGCCGCCGATGTCAATCCGAGCGCGCTTCGTGCGCGACGCGTCGGGTGGCAGCCCGGCCAGCACCAGTCCGGCCACAATGGCTCCCAGCGGTGCGCTCAAGAAGAAGGCCCACTGCCAGCCCGGTCCTTGGACCAACATGCCGCCCAACACCGACCCTGCGATCGCGGCGCCGCCGGCTGCCGCGCCGAAGATGCCGAGCGCGCGGTTGCGTTCCGGGCCTTCGGCGAAGGTCCGGGAAAGAATGGCGAGCGCGTTCGGCACGGCAAGCGCAGCACCGAAACCCTGACCGGCACGGGCCACGATCAAGAGGCCAAGCGTGCCGGACATGCCACCAACGAACGACGCCACGGCCAACACACCAATACCAGTCACGAGGACCTTGCGATGACCGACGAGATCACCGGCGCGCCCGCCCAACATCAAAAAGCCGGCCACGGTGACGCCGTAGATGACAACGACCCACTGGAGGTCGGCCGACTTGGCGTGGAGGTCGGCCTGGATCGAGGGGAGGGCGACGTTGACCACGGACAAGTCGATAGCGGCCATCGCCGCCACACCGCACATCAGTGCGAGAAGAGAATTCGTGGACCGCTCGTGCGGATGTTCCATCGGTTTCTCCTCTGCTCGGTGCTCGACGAATCAGACCCGCGGCGACGCAGACCTCGCGACTTCCTCGAGTGGCTTGTCGGCGTTGCGCTTGATGCGCTCGAACTCGTCGGTGGCGGGTTGTCGGCTGGCGACCCACGGGACGATCGTCGTTGATTTACGCAGCCAAGTCTTGTACCGATCGGACACCCGGCGAAGCAAGAAGCGTCGCGGGCGTCGTGCCAACGATCGACCGAACGTCGTGGCTCAGGTGTTGCTGGTCGCTGTAGCCGGCAGCAGCAGCAAGATCCGCCAAACCGGGGCGCCGATCATGGCAGCGAGCAACCTGCAAGACGCGTCGCAACCGAAGAATCCGTGCCAGCACCGCCGGCCCGTACCCGAACGCGGCAGTGCAGCGACGATGGATCTGACGCTCGGAGACGCCGGTGAAGCGACACAGGTCGCGCACCGACAACGGATGAGTTCGACCGAGACCGGCCGCGACCTCGAGCGCGACCTCATCGACCGGTCGGGCCCGCCCGACCAGACCGCGCACCGCACCCTCAAGAACCAGAACCCGTCCACGATCGTCGAGACAACTCCCGACGCGGTCGACGAGTTCGCGCGCAGGTTGATCCCCCCACAACTCATCCAGGCGGATCCGAGCGTCCCGAATTTCGGATGCGGCAACGCCAAGCAGCGCCGGCCCGAACCCAGGACGGAAACGGACCCCGACCGCGTTCGTACCGGGCGGCTGCTCGCGCGACCACGACATCGTCTCCGGCCCAGACAACCAGACCGAGCCATCGTTGACCGACACAAGATCGAAACACTCGTCAGGCAACGGCATCCGCAACGCGCCCAGGTCTCCACGCCACGTACAAACAAGCTGCCCGGACAGATCATTGGCCGGGCCGCGTTCGAGCAACCATTGATCGACGGCAAGCCTGGCAACCACCGGCCCACGAGGCATGCTGCGCTGCGGTCGCGCCAAATCGACTATCGCTTCGGTCTCCGACACCACAGGGCTCTCTTCCCTTCGGGGGGCGCCACCACGGTCCGGAGCAACGCGACGACTGGGAGATCGAGCGTACATGCGGCGATGCAATCAACACAACGCGCAAACCAGCTCGGCCGCAAGATCCGCACCAGGCCCACGCTCCAGCAGCCAATCATCGACGCGCATCGACGACGCCCGAGGCCACGGACCTGCCGGCACAACAGGTGACAAACACACGACTTCGCGAGACCACACAGGAGTCAACGCAGCTCACCGATGACCCAATATCCACAGTGGCGGCTGTGACGAACGGGGAGCAGAGCGCAAACCCTCCGGCGCGTCACGACAGATACGGCACCTGCCGGCCTCAGCGAAGCACAATCGGCGGTTGCGCGACAAAGCGAGGTTGCGTCCCTCGATGAGGGTACGACGCAGCGTGAACGAGGAACGGATGACACAGGTACACGTCGCCTGCGTCACCGGTCGCGAATTCGACCGGGAGGCTGTTGATCTCCGGAAGGTCGAGGTCGACCCACGAGAACGGGAGTCCGGCATCGCCGAGGGGTTCGAGCATCGGACCCAAAACGCGGTGCGATCCGCGACGAATCCGCGTCGGTGCATCATCAACGGTGACGTCGCTGAACAAGAACAGCGCGAGGAGCGCGCGGCCGCGTGACTTGTGGTTCACCCAGTACTCACCGGCACGTTCGAAACTGCCGTCGATGTGCCAGCCAGCGTCGCCCGGATCGACGACACTGGGGAACCGCACCGGAAAGGTCCCGATCCCCACGAGTGACACCCACGCACCACTTTGAGGAGCTGATCGATCGCTGTCACGAGTCGAGGGCTGTTCGCGCCGCGAGGAACGGCGCCGTTTGGAAGGACCAGAGGCGGATCACGGGCGCGGTCCATGTCGAGCTGTCGCTGCGATCACAGGGGAGAGGCAGACCACATCTCATCAACGCACGCCGCAGCACACCCGCGGCTGAACGCACCTGTTATGCGCACGAAACCGTTCCTCTCGAAACTTTCGAGCTCGTCTGGACTCAGCCCTGCGGACACGACACCACAGTGTCTGCTCAGGTTGCCCGAGGGCAACTGATTT
This sequence comes from Acidimicrobiales bacterium, assembly GCA_038213195.1. Classification (GTDB taxonomy): domain Bacteria; phylum Actinomycetota; class Acidimicrobiia; order Acidimicrobiales; family Ilumatobacteraceae; genus JAODBQ01. The sequence continues at coordinate 25,390 of JBBQTN010000037.1, forward strand.
GTCCGCGAACCTGATCTGCACACAGGGGCGTGTGCACGCTTCATCGAGGCAACCATGGACGAAACTGTTCAGCGGGCGCACAGCGAGCTTCCCCAAGTTGCAGGCCGCTTCCGGATTCGTCGGCTTCTACCTCGTGTGCGATGAGGCGAACGGCATCAACACGGCGATCGTCGTCTGGGAGTCCAAGGCGGATGCGGAATCCTTCGATGTGACAGGCAATCAGTGGAGGAGGCGCTCGAGGATCTGGGCCACACGCTCCAGAGCGAGAATCGTGGCGAAACGTTGATTCAACTCGAACCCACAAAAATTGGCCCCGGTCAGACGTGCATGCCCCTGCGTGGCATCCTGGGGTGACCGTTCAACGTGCCGTTCTGCTCTCCTTGCGTCGAACACTTCGCTCCTTAGCTGTCAGAGTTCGTGGTCTGAGACCGAGTCCCGGCGAACAACGCGCCCTGCGCCTCACAGCTGCGGGGTGGCGGACGCTCGCCGCGAGGCTCGGCGTGTCCGAGCAGGCAGCGCAACGCAAGTACGGAACGACGGCTGCGAAACAACCACGAGCCGGCGGTAGCGGATGCGCGGGTCGGTCGATTCGGCCGCGCGTTCCGGATAGGTGGTCGTTCGGCTCGTTGACTCGGTCACAGTGTCCTGCACGGTCAGTTGGCCGTCTCGCGGTTCGTGCGATGACCACCGTCGCCGCGACGACCGTGCCGCCAGCGACGACGCGGAACTCGGCAGGCGATCCGCATGTTTCTCGGTCGGCGCCAACATGCGCCACCCACGAGCCCGCACCCTCGGGCCCGAACGCCTCCAACGATCCCGCGTTCCCCAGCGAGCAACAGCGACGATGGGAAATCACACGATGCGTCGCCTGGTGCGCGAACGCTTGTGGTCGGAGTTCTACCTGAGAGACGCCCCGAGGTCACTGGCGATGGCGGGCAGCTGGGCGAGCATGCTGATGTGGCCCTCGTTGGGGAGGAGTTCGAGGGTGGCGTGTGGAATGAGGTCTGCGTTGTGGTGGGCGTGGTCGACGGGGACGAGGGTGTCGCTCTCGCCGTGAAGGATCCGGATCGGGACGCGGATGCTGCCCGGATCGAATTGCCATGGTCGTGCTTGCACGGTGATGTCCTGGGCGTAGCCGCTGGTGCCTTGTCGGAAGGCTTCGTTGATGGTGGCGGCGAAGCCGTCTGCGACGCTCTGGTCGGCGAGGAGGGCGTTGTCGGCGGCGGCGAGCTCAGGGAAGCTCGCCGCGAAGCGTTCGCCGTCGACGCCGTAGTGCTCGTCGCACCAATCTTTGGCTTTGAGTTCGTCGCCGATCCTCATCAGTGCTGCTTCATTGTCGAAGAAACCGGTCCAAGCGTTGGGCCAGCTGAAGTCGGTGACGCCGGCGACGACTGCGCCCGCCGTCACACGGTCAGGAAGCGCCGCCGCGGTGACGATCGCGTACGGGCTGCCCGATGAGATGCCGATGACGGCGAAGCGTCGACGTCCGAGCTGGTCGGCGAGGGCAAGCGCATCGGCGGGCCAGTCGTGAAGCTGGCGTCCGGGCTGAGGCGTTGAGTTCCCGTAGCCCGGCCGGTCGGGGCATACGACGCAGACGTCGAGGGCGGTGAAGGCGTCGCTCATTGCAACGAGGTCGAGGCGGCTCGTCGGTGCGCCGTGGAAGTAGATGATGAGCGGTCCGTGGGCGGCACCGAGTTGGGTGTAGGCGAGAGTTCGCCCGTCGGGAAGCGTCATCGTCGTGTCGAGCGGAGCCATGGGTTGTCCTGACGTCGGCTGGTTGGGTGTGTGCAAGGATGTTCTGGTGGTGTTGCACGACGGTGACACCGATGTGGCATCGAGGTTGACGCCGGTCCCGGCATTATGGCTGGAACTGCTCGGCCCAATGCGGCTGTTCGTGCAGGGGAAGCTCGTCGAGGTTCCAGGTCGGGTGCGACGGTCGCTGTTGGCTCGCCTCGCAATCGCCCGCAGCGAGGTGGTGCTCGTGAGCACCCTGATCGATGACCTCTGGCCGAGCGATCCTCCGGAGGCGGCCCGTCGGGCGCTGCACACTCATCTGTCTCGGATCCGACGCCACTTGGGGCCGCACGCGGAACGGCTGCGGCGCTCACCTGTGGGTTATCGCCTGGAGCTTGATGGCAGCGAGCTCGACGTGTTGGCTCTCCGGGCCGAGTTGCCTCGTGCCCACGCAATGTTGGCGACGTCACCTGACGACGCCGTGCGCATGTTGCGAGCGTTGGTCGATCTGTGGCGAGGCGATGCGCTCGCCGAGTTCGATGAACTGACCGTGTTCGCCGGCGAGGCGGCTGCTCTTGCCGAAGTCCGATGCGAGCTCATCGATGATCTCCTCGCGGCGATGCTGGCTGCCGGCGATCGAGACGTGGTCGCCGAAGCACGTCGGGCGACGACAGCCCAGCCGCTCCGCGAGCGGACCCATCAGCTGCTCATGGAGGCCCTCGCCGCAGACGGCCAGGCCGTCGACGCGCTCCGGGTCGGTCACGAGTACCGCCGACGGCTGAAGACAACGAGTGGACTCGACCCCGGGGATGGTTTCGCCGGGCTCGAGTACCGGATCGCCGGAGGTCGTCCGCTGCCGGTCGCACCGACAAGATCGGTGACGTCATTTGTGGGACGCCGTGACGAAGTCGTCCAGCTTGCATCGGCAGCGACGAAGCCGGGGCTCGTGACGCTCGTCGGAGCGGGCGGGGTCGGCAAGACTCGCCTCGCGCTCGAGTTCGTCAACTCGCTACACGAATCTGCGCGACGCAGCGTCGTCGAACTTGCCACCGTGAGTGCTTCGGCTGATGTTCCGGCCGCGGTGGCGGCTGCGCTCGGGGTGAGATCGACCGGTACGACTCCGCTGACCACATTGCTCACAGAGGTCATCCACATCGACAATCGGCTGCTCGTGCTCGACAACTGTGAACACGTCATCCAGGCGGTGCGTGACCTCGTCGTGGAGTTGCTCGACGCCTGCCCCTACCTGACGGTCTTGACCACCAGCCGCCACCCGCTCGGCCTCGCTGGCGAAGTCCGACTGCGCCTCGCGCCGCTCGGGCTTCCACCGCCGGACGCCGACCTTGGTGACATCGAGCGGAGCGCTGCCGGGCAGCTGTTCCTCGATCGTGCCCGACAGGCGAACCCTGGGCTGCGGGTCCATGCCGGCCTCGGGCCCTCGATCGCTGGCATCGTCCGGGCCTTGGACGGCCTTCCCCTCGCCCTCGAACTGGCTGCCGGTCGCTTGAGTGCGTTCAGCGTGACCGACCTCCACGATCGCTTTGGCGGAGCCTTGACCCTGCTTCAGGGCGGACGGACCACGAAGAGCAGGCGTCATGCGAGCCTGCGAGCCACCCTCGAATGGTCTTATCAGCTCCTCGACCCGCACGACCAAGGCCTGTTCTGCGCTCTTTCCCTCTTCGTCGACGGATTCACGCTCGACGCCGCTGAGACGATCGCTGTGGCCATCGACCTGCCCTTCGAACCCGCGCTCAGCGTCGGGCGGCTCGTCGACGCCTCGATCCTGGAACCGGTGCTCGACCACGAACCGGCCCGCTACCGGATGCTCGAACCGATCCGCGCGTTCGCCTTGACGATGTTGGACGACACGGGTCGACGGCCGCTCGCGGTCGCCGCCCATGCTGCGTGGGCCCGTTCACTCGCCGGCTTTATCGGTTCCTGCTACGGCGGACCTCACGAAGCAGCCGCCGCCGATGTGCTGCAACGCGAGCTCGTCAACCTGCGGGCGGCGCACGAGCGGGCCTGCGCATCGCGAGACCTGGCCACCCGACGGGCGCTGGTCGTCGGCCTCGACCACATCGCCACCTACCGGGAGCTACCTGACATCCACACGTGGGCGATCGACCTCGTCACCGACGACCCCACCGATGGAAGTGAACACGAACCCGCGCTGTTCGGCCTGGCGGCTCGCAGTGCAGTCATGCAGGGCAAGATCGACCTCGCCGAAGTGCTCGCCCGACACAGCCTCGCCCAGACATCCACCGATCTCGCCGCGCTCGACGCCCTCAGCGCCGTGATGATGTACCGAGGCCGAATGGCCGAGGCGATCGACATCCTCCTGGCCGCAGCCGACGCCAGCCCCGAACCGGCGGACCGACTGACCCTCGATGCCTGCGCCGCGCTCGCCGCTACCTACCTCGGCGACCACGACGCCGCCAGGCAGTACAACAAGGTCGGCATGACGATCGCGGAGGGATGCGACTCTGATCTCGGTCGTGCCCTGGGCTACTACGTCGAAGGTGAGCTCGCCGCCACCAGCAACCCGTCAACAGCCATCCAGCACTACGAGGTCGCGCTTCGGCGTGCGGCACAGGCCAGAGCCGGCTTCATCGAAGGTATCGCACTCGTCGGCCTGGCCTCAATACAGACCGTCACCGGCCGGACCACAGACGCGTTGACCAGTTACGCGGCGCTCATCCAACGATGGCGCCGAGCAGGCTCGTGGACCCAGCAATGGACAACCCTGCGCAACCTCGCTGAAACCATCGCCGTAGTCGATGACCACACCACCGCACTCACGCTCATTCTCGCCGCAGGATCCGCCCGCGCCGCACCCAGCCTGACACCCGATGTCGCAACACGCCTCGACGCCCTCGTCACCGAGTGCGAGCAACGCCTCTCACCACGCGACATCAACCAAATCAGAGACCTCGTCACCAATGCCAGCGCCCCAGACATCGTGACGATCGCCCTCACCGCCATCGACCGAGCACTTGGCAATCAGCGACCGCACGCGCTCGCCCACTGAAACTCAACGAATTCGAGCGCGCACTGCAAACATCGGGCGAAACGCACGGGACGCGCAGCGAGCGTCGAGTTCGATGCCTGCGCGGTGCCGTCGGAAGCGTCACGCCGATCGTGTGCCAGTCGAGTCGGCCGAGCACGTCCTTGAAGCGCCCGTGGAACACGCCCACCGCCACAATCGGGTTCGTCTGATACCGCGCGCCCGAAATGACGCTCACTCACGTTTCGGCGCATCACCGAACTGTCGTTGGCGGATGCTCCTGGGAGGGCCTGGTGGCGGCGTCAGCCATCCCCTGACGTGCGCTGGTCCCGCCTTCAGGCGCGTAGCCGAAGTGCCGATCAAGGAGGATCTGGCGCTCGGGAACCCCTCGCGCGCTGAGTGGTCGAGACTGGGCCGTGCCAAGGCGACGAGCCGCGCGATCATCCCTCGATGAGTGACGCCTGGGCTAGCCCACCCTGCGCACATTGTGGGACTCTGAGTAGCACCGGAACTCGGGCGATCACCAAGTGTCGGCAACATCCAGACCGGTCCCGTCGATGGCCACCAACAGCTTGCCCGGCCACCCACGATCCCCGGCGGGTCCGGCTCTGCTAACGGCGGCACCACACGACGGAACAACGCCTCCACCGGCTCGGACCTCAGCCTCGCCCGTGCCTGGAAGATCCCCGACTTCGACGGCGGTACAAACGTCTCTGACCACCCAGTCGACCACGACAC
>JBBQTN010000038.1:0-30454 GCA_038213195.1 Acidimicrobiales bacterium
GTCGGGTTCTGGGTGAGCACCGTCCAGTTGAGGACGTCGACCCTGTCGAACCCGCCGATCACCTCACGGCCGCTCAGGTCGTGGTAGCGGGCACTCCCCGTGTCGCCGCCGAGGGCGCGGGTGACCGCGACGTTGTCGACCACGGTGGTCAATGCGCCTGCGGCGAGCAGTGCGGCGTCGTCGGCGACCTTGCCCATGTCCGAGTCGTAGATCAGTCGCTTGTCTGCGCCGACGGCGACGACCTGCGTGCCCCCTTCGAGCTCCGGGTTGAGGAGCTCAGGAAGCACCGTGGCACGCAGGTAGCCGACGACCACCCCGAGCGGCTTGCCGTCACCTCCGAGCACCGGCCTGCTGAGCACCCACTCGATCCTGCCGTCGACGTTCTCCGGCGAGGTCTCGGCGACCTGACCCGATGCGGCGATGCGGAACCACGCCTGCGTCGACGTGTCGATCGTGACGCCCGGCTGGCTGCTGGCGACGACCTTGCCGGACAGGTCGGTCACCTCGATCACGACGAAGTCCTGGCTGGTCGTGTCGACCTCGTCGAGGAGGTTCTTGGTGGCGGAGCTGTCGAGACCGCCGGTTGCTGCGGTCGCGACGACCGACATGTCGTCGCGGCGCTCGGACATCCAGTCCTCGATCCGCAGTGTGACGCTGCGCGACAGCGACTCGGCGCTACTCCCAGCCGCTCGCGTGAGACTCCTCGAGGACGTCGTGACCAGCAGCGCGGTCAGCCCGAGCATCACCGGCAGGGCCACCGCCAGCATCCCGAGCACGAGCCGCACGTCGAGGCGGCGGAACGGGTTGCGCCTCCGCTGAAGGGGCGTGCCGTCCACGTCAGTACCGGTCCCGCGCCACGGCGGCGGTGGTCTCGAGGTTGCCGGCGAGGTCGGCGAGGCTCCCCGCCTTGACCAGCCGGGACAGCCCTCCCGCGTCCGCGTCGGCGGCCGCCGTTCCGCTCATGTCGCCCGTCAGGACGACGAGGTCCTCGCGCCGCTCCGACATCCAATCCTCCATCCGCAGCGCAACGGCACGCCCTTGTTCGTCGCGGCGCCGGTCAGGCTCGCCGCGGATGCCGAGATCAGCAGCGTCGACAGCAGGACCGTGAGCGGAACCAGGATCACCATCATCCCGCCCAACAACCGGTACCGGTAGCGCAAACCCTTCCACGGCCGGCGCCGAACGGAGCTCACCGCCGAACCACCACGCCACGCCGCGACCCGTTGGAGGGCCGCCTCACATCATCACACGATGGATCTATCGGCACCGACCCCGCGATCCCTGAGGCCGATCTTCCACCAAATGCGCCGTCGCCACGGTTTAGCAGCGTTGCGCCGGGCGAGTTGACCTCCACATCAGGGCCGCTCGAGGACGCCGACGGGATCGCGGGTCGTCGCCATGGCGTACTCGTCGAAGTTCGCCTTCGCGTCGGCCCGCGCCCGCACCGGGATCGTCTCGGTCCCGACCTCCACGGTCACATCCGGGTGCGCGACCAGGCTGTTAAGAGCTTCACAACTGAACGAAAGACCTTCCGACCCCGCTCCCGTCACATCAACCCTCACCTCGCCGACGCCCACATCGCTGTGGCACCGGCCAACGCGCCGCCGCCGACCCGCGAGGACGCCTCGACGGATGCGATCACGGCCCGGGACAGTGCGACCGACCTCTTGAAGCATGTTGGCTCCGCGCGCCGGCGCGCAGGACGAGATCGTCGATCCCGTCGCCTGCACTCAGCTCGGCGAGGCCCCTGATCGACACGTCGCCGGCCTCGACCGGGTAGGTGTGGATCAACTCACGCCGAGGCGCCGGCCCGGTCATTCTCAGATGAGCATTCCGCACACGAACTCGTCACCCCGATAGCGGGCGATCAGGTCGGTGCTGAGCGGGTTGCTCGGGACGAGTCTGGTTCGCCGTGCATGTCGATCCGACCCGATGCTGGCACCCGTTGAGTAGCGCCAGCGGACCGGTGGCCTGACCGTGCCGGTGGCGTAGCGGGCTTGGTCGTAGCGGTGCCCGGGCCCGATGATCGCCAACAGGCACAGGCCCATTTCGTCGTCGCCAACGCAGCGGTGCCCACAAGTTGCACGCGTTGTAGTTGGCCAACAAGATCGACCGGTCACGGCCGGAAGCGACGGAACCGACGGCACCGGGAAGACGTTGTCGATCGTCGAACTCGGCGGCGGCTACGCGGGGACGGATATCTCGACCTACTTCGCCGGGGCTCGGATTGCCTGTGCCGGCGTTGGAGGCGGTCGGCGTCGATGGCCCGTGTCGAGTGTCTGCGGCAGCGGGGATGGTCACCGCAGGGTCGGCGCGTTCTGCGAGATCGTGTCTGGCACCAGCCGGCTCCTCACGCCACCGGACTGCGGGTGAGTCTGTGGATCTTGTGGACCGTTCGTTGGACGGTGGCCTGCTCAGCGGCTTCTGTGGCAGCGTGGACGCGTCTGGGACCTTGCCATGGTGAGACCAACCTCATCATGCTCAGCTCTTGACTGTTCGGTCGGGACGGCCTGTACCCGCGGATCGGCCGCCGGGCGCGCGGGCCGCGCAATCCTGTCGTCCCGATGCGGGGCGTTACGCTCGGGTGCGCAACGAAACGGAGTGACGCAGGCCTCGTACCGACGGTCCGGTGTCTCCTGGAAGCCGAAGTTGGTCGGAGATTGCGGGCTTTTCGCGGTTCAGGCCCAGAAAACCCGTGGGGGAGTCCCCTTCGACTTGATCGGCAGGTACACACGCCGGCGTGCCGAGGTCCGGGTAGTGGGCACGAGCTCGAGATTCGTCTCGTGTCCAGCGAAGACAGTGTCTGAGATGGGGCCGAGTTGGCCTGCTGTCGAGCAGCCGGAGGAGTCGTCCCTGACCGCCTTCGGGACGGCCGCTCGAGAACCTCTGACCGATAGATCACGAGTGCTCGGTCGACTACTTTGTGGTCGCACCGATGGGGGGCGGTTAGCGCCGTCGCTGACGGAGAGAAGCTGACCTCGACTTCGTCGACGCCCGTCGCATCCATAGAGGGTGGACCTGGGTGGATCGGGGGTCGCAGGTGCTCGTTCGTCGGCGACCGTCGTTGGAGTGGTGGCACAGGCGCGCATTTACGGAATGACGTATATGATCTTTGCGTGCAGATCGTGGGCTTGGTGCGATCAGGCGGCGAGAAGGCGCTCGAGCTCGCTTGTCGGCACGAGTCGACGCCGACCGATCTTCACAGTTCGCAGGCGTCCCTGGCCGATCAGCGCATATAACGTGGGGCGACTGATCGTGAGCGCACGGCAGGCTTCCTCGATCGTCAACGCGAGTTTCGGTACGGTCAGTTCGACGGTGGGGTCGGCGCTGGGGTGTCCGCGCACTCGGGGGCCCGGCGCCGGCGTTGCGGAAGTCGTTGCGGTCATGACCGCATCCAACACCAGGTATCCCACCCGAGGTTTCGCCGACCTGAACTGAACACAACAAGAACGCTCCAACACTCTCTGAACATCACTAAGTCACCCTCGCCGCTATGACCGAAGTCACTTGACATACAGGACGCTCGAGAACAGGGCGCTCGATCGAAGAGGCGGTCAATTACACCGAGGGCACGATTCACGGACGCGAGCAGCTGGCGACCGTCGTCGCCTCCGCCGCGACAGCTGCGGTATGAGGCGACTGATGACCTCAGCCGGCGCTCATCATCCGGTCCATCGCGACCACGGCGGCGTCGATCGACGGTTGTACGGAGTGTCGGTATGTTGACTCGAGCATGCGCGTGGATGCGTGGCCGAGGAGGTCGGCGATCTGCTCTAGCGGCACGCCGGCGGCCGACAGGAGCGACGCGGCGCTGTGGCGCAGCTCATTCGGTGTCCAGATGCCGAGCCCAGCCTGCTCGGTCAGGGTGCGCAGATCGCGTGCGACGTTGCGCGGTTCGAGCACGGTCCCGACGGTTGTCGAGAACACGAGGCGGTCGTCATCCCAGCGACGCGCAACCAGCCGTTCAGCGGTGTGTTGCTGGCGATGTCGGCGGAGCGCGTCGGCGGCGTGTTCGGGGAGCGTGATCGTCCGTCGGGACCTGGTCGTCTTGAGTTCGTCGACGAGGACGGCGCGGCGGCGTTCGACTCGCACTGCGTGACGGATCGAGATGCGTCCGGCCGCTACGTCGCAGTCGTCCCAGGTGAGGCCGGCAGCTTCACCTGGGCGGAGGCCGACGCAAAGCATGATGATGAACAAGGCGGCGAGTCGGTGGTCGAGGATCGTGTCGAGCAGCTGACGGGCCTCGACCGCCGTCAGGCTCCGCCGCGGCTTGGTACGTGCGGCGTCAGGCGTGAGGACGGCCATGCGTGCCACGTTGCGGCTGGCGTGCCCGCGCCGGACGGCTTCGTCGAGGGCCTGACCGAGGGTCGAGCGGGCCTTGATCAACGCGGCTCGGCCCATCGTCCGATGATCGTTGTCGCCGGCGGTGAGCCGATCGAAGGCCGATTCGACATGTTCGGCGGTGAGCGTGCGGATACGTCGGGTTCCGAGTTCGTCGCAGAGGCGCTCGCAGCACCAGCGGTACGTCTCGACGGTCGCGGGGGCGAGGTCTCGTGACGCGACTGTGCGGCGTTGCCAGGTGCCGAGGATCTCCTTGACGGTGAGATTGCCGCTTCCGATGGCGTCGCCCGCCGCGACCCTGGAACGCATGGCGTCGAGCTTCTGTCGCGCCTCGGTCTTGGTGCGGGCGAGGACCTTGCGACGCTTGTCGTCGATGACAACGGCGCCGACCCATCGGTCCTTGCTGGCGTCGAAGTAGAGGCTGCCTTCGCCGACGGCGCGCCGCCTTCCGGTCACCTGGTGCTCCCCGTCATTGCTCCCCGACCTCTTCCATGCTTGAAAAGTACCACCGGGGAGCAATGTGGGGAGCAATAGCAGGAGACGTCCGTTGACATCGGTTGACATGAAACACCTGGTCAGCCGCCCTTACGCGTCATCTGCCAGCAACTGTTCTGTCCATGGCATGGAAGAGGTCAGGGGTTCAATTCCCCTCAGCTCCACATCGTCCCTGGTCACAGGCCTGCCGTCGTTGATCGCTCGAGAATCTGCCGGGTGAGCGAGTAGTAGATCTGGGATGCGCGCCGAGGTGAGTAGAGACGCTGGCCCTGCCGGCGCGGCACCGCTCGTTCAAGCGCTCTGAAGACGTAGCGTCCCCGGCAGGGTCGCGCAGGTCAAGATCAACGACACAGCGTGTATCGAATCCGAGTACTTCGGCCTACGGGTCGGGGCGTTCGCCGCCGCCGGCACGAGCGGCAACCCGACCAAACCCCGGGTGTGGGCGGTCTTGACCGATACGACGACCGTGGTCCAGCACACCCACCGGGCGGGAGGGCAGTTCTCGGTGGCGAGTTCAGTCGGGTTCGAGGATGGTCAGGTCTCCAGCGACGCCATCGTGGTGAGTACGTGCTGGGTTTGGAGGACGGCGAGTTCGACGCTGAGTTGTTGCCCGGCTTTGAGTTCGGTTTGGTAGTCATGTTCGTCGAGTTGTGACCTGGCATCGGCGATGAGCTCGTCGCAGAGTGCCCGGTCGGAGACGACAAGCATTGCGCCGGCTGCGGTGAGAGCGGTGTCGGCCGCCGCTTGCAGACGGGTTGCGGTCGCCCAGTCGTGTGTCGTGGCGGCGAGGCGCGCGGCGACGACGATGGCGCTGGCGACGAAGAAGCGAGCACCGAGTTGGAGTGCAAGGGTGAGCGAACTCAATTGATAGCGGGCGGCTCCGATCACTTCGCCGTCGCGTAGTGCGGCCTCGGCGAGGTTGCTGAGAGCGACGGAACGGCCGAAGAGGTCGCCCATTTCCGTGCGGATCTCCAGGCATCGCTCGTCGGCTTCACGGGCCTCGCGGTTGAGGCCCATGTTCAATGATGCGATGCTCAATACGTTGAACATCAGTGAACGGCCGGACGGCGTGGTCGCTCTCTGGAGTCCTGCGAGTGCCATCGCGTGTGCGGCACCGAAGTCGGCTCGATGAATCGCGATGAGTCCGCGGCCGAACTCGATCGTTCCATCTGCGTCGATTGGTAGACCGACGATCGCGGCCGTTGCTTCTGCATCGTTGATCAGCTCGGAGGCCTGGTCGGTTCGGCCGGACACCGCAGCGGCTCTTGCGCAGGACAGGAGTAGTCGCGCTCGACTCGGTGTTGCGATCGGGAGGCGTTCTAGGTGGTCAAGTCCCTCCTCGAGTGCCCCGTCCATTGTCGTGAGCGCTCGTTGCTGAACAATCGTGCTGGCGATGGTTTGGGCTAGATCGGCGTCGTGTGAACTGAGCACGGTGACGAGATGGCGCAGGTTGTCGATCTCGCGTCCACGGTCAGAGACTGCGCTGGGATCGAGCTTGCGCAGTGCGGGCCCGAAAATCGACATGTAGTAGCGGCCGGCTCGCGCAGCGGTGTCACCCATCTCGTCGATCTGCGCGAGTCGGCGGGCAGCGAAGGCGCGTGTCGTCTCGAGCATCCGATACCGAGTGGCGCCAGCGCCGGGGTCGCTGGTCACCAATGACTTTGATTGGAGCGACCACACGAGTTCGGGCACGTCGTACCTGTCAACGTGCTCGTCGCTGACTGCTGCCTCGGCAGCTTCGCCGCTGAACCCCGCTGCGAACACTGCGAGGCGACAGAACGCCAGCTGCTCGGAAGCGGTGAGCAGTTGGTAGCTCCAGTCGATCAAGTCCTCCACGCTGCGTTGTCGGGCGCCTAGGGTTGGGTCGGGACTTCGCAGCAGACCGTTGTGGCGATCGAGCCGGGCAAGGATCTCTGCGGGTGAGAGCACGTCCGCTCGCGCCGCGGCGAGTTCGATCGCGAGGGGTAGTCCGTCGACACGTTCGCACAGCTCAGCCACCGCCGCCCTCGTTCCCGAGTCGGGTTGGTCGAGTCCGGCGCGTTGGCAGAACAACTCGACGGCGGTTGTGTCAGACGCCAGCCGTCCCGGCCGCCATATCCGTTCTGCTCGGAGCCCCAGTGGTTCGCGCGTCGTCGTCACCACTTTCACTGCTGGGCAGGACCTCAACAGCGCTTCGATGTACGCGCTTGCGCCCGGGGCGAGATGTTCGCAGTTGTCCATGATCACCACGGTTGTGCGGTCGCGCAGATGGTCGACGACGGCGACCCACGCGTCACTCCGGTCAGCTATTGGCGCGCCGACAGCGCCGGCGACCGCCTGGGCGATCCCAGATGGATCGCCCACCGACGCGAGATCCACGAACCAGATGCCATCATCCCAGCGCGACGCGTGGGCCATGCCGTACTCCACAACGAGACGGGTCTTGCCCAAGCCACCCGGACCAACCACGCTGACCAGCCGGTGATCGGCTATCAAGCCGGCCAGTTCCACGATGTCGTTGTCGCGGCCGACCAACGAACTGATCGGCGCGACCAGGTTATGCCGGTCAGCCGGCAGCACACGCAGAGCCGGAAACCCCTCCGGAAGACCCGACCCTGCTAACTGGAACAGCTCGATCGGCTCCTCAAAATCTCGAACGCGATACCTGCCCAACGATCGCAACGCCACACCACCGAGACTCGTAACACGTGCGACAGCGTCGGCCGACACGACGACCTGCCCACCATGGCCTGCGCTGACAACGCGAGCAGCCTGATGTACAACAAACGCGACGTCGTTGTCACCACGCGGCACCGCCAGCCCCGAATGAACTCCCATCCGAACGCGGATCGGCGCGTCGACCGGCCACCCCTCGGCCGTCAGATCTCGTTGCCCCTTCGCGCACGCCTCGATCGCATCCGCTGTCTCGGCGAACGCGACGAAGAAGGAGTCGCCTTCCGTGGCCAGCTCGAAGCCTCCGTACGCCACCCACGCGGCGCGCAGAATCTCGCGATGACGCTGCAACAACGAGGGGTAGCGATCCCCGATTCGGCGGAACAGTCGCGTCGAACCCTCGATGTCAGTGAACACGAACGTCACTATCCCCGACGGCAACCATGGCGATGCCACCCAGGTAACGGTAGTCAACGACCGCGCCGAAGCCGAACGCTTGGCCCTCCGCTCGACGCGCCGCGTCCCACGGCCGCACGCGCCGATGACTGACCTCCACATGTCGGGCGCTCCGAAGTGCCGGCGCCCGCTACCCAACTGTCGATTGAAATGTCGTTCTCGGTCACGCGACATCGAAACAACCCGGCAGCGAGGATTGAGCATGTTGATCGGGGTCGTTGGTTTCGGTCAGCGTGTGAGTGGGGGGTGTTCGGTCGGGTCTGACACAACTTGTACCGGGCTGACGTCTTCGGATTGTCCTGATATCGATCCGTCGACCCGACCGGGCACCCCTTCTCATACACCCATCGGTCGGACGGAGTGACCTACTGGGAGCCTGCCGCAAAGGCTCGTCGCTGTCCTGTCCGTCGTTCCGAAGGGTCGGTGCCAATCCCCACGCGAGACGATCACGAAAGGTTTGACGATGACCATGCCATCACGAATCACCGCCGGTGTCGACACCCACCTCGACATCCACGTCGCCGCCACCCTCGACGAACGCGGCGGCCTGCTCGGTATCGAGACGTTCGCCACGACACCCGCCGGCTACCAGCAACTGCTCGACTGGCTCAGCAACTTCGGTGCCGTCGAACTGGCCGGTGTCGAGGGCACCGGCTCCCACGGTGCCGGACTGACCCGGTTCCTCCATGCCAACGAGGATCACCGTCGTCGAAGTCGAACGCCCCAACCGACAACGTTGCCGCCGACGCGGCAAGAGCGACCCACAAGACGCGATCACCGCCCCCCGAGCCGCGCAGTCCGGTGACTCGTGCGGGCTCGCCAAGTACGCCACCTCAACGTCTACCGGCTCCTCGAGCGCGCCAGCAGCTACCGGCCAGCCGGCCGTCACGGAGTGTCCCCCACAACCAAGTTCGTGTTGCACCCACCGGGTCCTGGGCCATTGCCGTCGACACCGGGCAATCACGAGCTTCGACGTGGCCTTCACCGATGCAGGGTGCCGCAGGTGTGAGGGACATCTCCCCGCCGTTTGCCCTGTCTCCGGCGATCACTGCCGGAGCCCGGCAGTTGATTACTCGTCTCGGTCTTCATCGGCGCACGAGTGTCCGTACGATTCGGACGATGGCCACCGCTCGCTCCCATCGAGTTCGGTCTGCTGCTCGGGCCGTCCTCGGTGGCTCGCTCATCATCGCCGGGGTCGGCCACCTGACGTTTGCCCGCAGAACTTTTCAGGCGCAGGTGCCCGATTGGGTCGGGATCGACAAGAACGCCGTCGTGATCCTGTCCGGCCTCGTCGAGGTAGCGCTCGGTTCGGCGTTGATCGTGGTACGTCGTCGCCGCCCCCTGCTCGGCCTTGCTGCAGGCCTCTTCTTCATCGCCGTGTTCCCGGGCAACATCAGCCAGTTCATCGACGGCCATGACGCGTTCGGCTTGAACTCCGACACCGCCCGACGCAACCGCCTGTTCTTCCAACCCATGCTCGTCGCGTGGGCCTGGTGGTCGACCGACGCGTCCGCCGTCCTACGGCACAGGCGGGAGATCTCTCGCTGAGGCGGACGCAGACGTGGGGTAGTGGCGGCTCGCCGAACGGGCTTCGCACGACTCTGCCGCTTCGAAACGACGACCGCCTCCGCGATGACCGGGTCCCCTGGATCGTGCTCGCTGTCTTGGCTTGTTCGGTCATCAGCGTTGTGCTCATCGCTGCCCTGTCGCGGCGACAAAGAGCCGCCGGGCCGTTCGATCGGAGTTCCTGAGCCGCGCACGGAGGTCACGAGCGGGTGGTATGTGACACGGCTCCGTCCAGGCACGCCCGGCGGTAGCGACGCACGGCCGCCGGCGGAGCTCGACGCGTTCTGGGACGGTTCGCTGGCATCGGATGGTGCGCGCCTGCTCCCGGGAACCGTGGCGTGCGTCGCGTCGTCCAAACGGGCATGAGCGGCCGATCGTCGATCCTCGTCACGTTCGCGGCGCTCGTTGTACCCGCTGGATGCGACAGCCGCGTCGATCGGACCGCCGCCACCGTCAGCAGCTCCTTGACGGTGACCGCGGTCCCGGATCACCTCGCGGCTGATCGGTCGGCGACGCTCGCAGCCACCGCCGCTGCGCAAAGGTCCTCGTCGACAACACCTTCGGCGGCGGCCTACCTGCGGGCTCGACGGTCGTGATCGTCGATCGCATCGGCACGTTCGCTCCCACATCTGGCGCTGCCGACATCGCAACCTTGGCAGGCGCAGCGCCCAGCATCGTCGAGTGGGCTGCGATCGAGGCAGCTCTCGCGCCGACACGAATCAAGTGGGCGTTGCCGACCGAGGCGGCGGCACTGATCGCCGACCGGATGACAGCGGTTCGGTCAGCGCCTCCCGGCACCCCGTGGCGCCCACGCGTTTCGTGCTCACCCTCGCCTCACCCCATCTTGATGGTGATCGCGCTCGAGTTGCGTCGCAACTGTGGTGCGGCGGCTTGTGCGGCGTCGGCAGCGAGCACTCCCTCGCTCGCGCCGCCAACGGCACATGGGCAGTCATTGGTGACCAGCAGTGCTGGATCGCCTGAGCACAACCGCCCTGCGTCCAGCTCGGATTGAGCGCCAATGCTGGGCGTGCGCAAGGCAAGCACACCAACCGTCCGCCGCTGAATCGGGATCTATCGTTTCACCAAGTAGGCGACGTGCAGCAGGCGCACGACGACGAAGAGGCTGCGATCGAGAAGCGGTGTCGTCAGCCGCCGATGACCACGGTGTCGGTGCGTCCGCGCCCGAAGGTCTCCGGTGCGTAGATCTCCTCGGCGCGCGGCGGTGGGGTCACGAACGTGCCGGGTGTCGTGGCTCGCGCCATGTAGCCGTAGTCGTAGGTACCCGCCGGGAGGAGGGTGGCGAACGCTTCGGCGCGGTCGTCGCGCAGGTTCTGGTGATCGAACCAGGTCGGGTACCACGGGCCGAAGGCGCGGGCGATGGAGGTGCCGGCGTTGTGACCGGATTGGTTGGTGACCGATGGCTCCACCCCCGAAGTCGTTGTCGGCGCGCTGCCGTGATCGGGCGGAGAGTCCTGGCTCACGGTGAGCGCGGGGTTGAGGATCTCCAGCCCGGCAGGCAACGGGTCGACCAGCGCGACGTGGGTGCGCTGGCTCTCGGCGACCATCGTCAGCCGCACTCGTACCCTCGCACCGGCTTTGACGTGCCACGTGCCGTCGGCGTCGCGGGTGACGTCGGCAGGGTCGTCGACGCCCTCGTAGGTACGGGCGACGACGAAACCGCGATCGAGGGGTTCGAGGTGCAGATCGGCCGGCGCGGTGCGCAGCCCGATCCGGTAGTACAGCCGGCCGGTGCCCTCCTTGCTGATCGTCAGGTCGGCGTCGCCGGTGTCGAGCAGTTGCGCGGTCGGCACGGTGAGGAGGTCCCGGTCAGTCGAGCGACCCGAGAACGGCTGTTCCCCGGCGTATCGATCACCGAGCCACACCCGGGCGACGAAGTCCGGCGTCTGGCTCTCGTAGCTGTCGAAGTAGCGCTTCAACGCGAGGAGGATGAACGCGTTCTCCTGCACGTTGTCCCAGCGTCCCTGGGTCTGCGCGGCGAGGAGCCCGTTGACGACCTTCGGGATCAGGTCGCTCTTCGGCTCGACGGCGATCAGCGCGTCGAGGAGCAACCCGTCGGTGCGGCGATCGGATGAGAGCGTCACGGACGCGCCGTCGTCGACGGCGGTCGTGAACGTGACCGCGCCGGCGGTGTCCACCGCTCGGTTGGCGAGGAGGCGCCCGATCGTCGTGCTGGTCGCCGGGTCGTCGATCACCGGCCACAACCAGGCGACGGCGTCGAGCGGCAGCAGCTCGCCGTGTCGATCGAACAGGGCCTTGGCCTTCACGGAGTCGCGGTCGCCGGCGCGCATCCGCACGTTGACGGCGTAGGCGCTGATCGTGTCTCGGGCGTTCTGCCCGTACTCGGCGGGGATGTGCGATTCGATGTCGACCGCGAACGCCAGCGCCCGGTCGATGGCCGGCCGCGGCACGGTGTAGCCCGCATCGCGGGCGGCGACCAGCGCCTGCGCCGCCTGCAGCGAGTTGAACGGCTCCGAGCGGGCGGAACGCTGCCAGTACGCGAACCCACCGTCGTCGTTCTGCAACGCGACGAGCAGGGCGACGTCGCGATCGACGGCGGCATCGAGGTCCCCCGCTCCGGGCAGGTCCGGCGCGGCGAACGCGGCGAGCACGGGGCGCAGCGCGGCGATCGAGAGGATCCGCGACGCCAGCGCGTCGGAGGAGTCGTACGGGTAGTCGGTCAGGTAGATCACGGCATCGGTCAACGCCTGCAGCGACGTCGACGACGTCGAGATGTCCAGCCCGCCGAACTGCGGGATCACGCCGGTCGGGATGGCGACGGGCTGTGCGACCGCCCCGTCGTCGAGGACGCCGTAGGTGGCGAACGCGTCGGCGGTTGCCGGTGTGTAGACGGGGACGTCGACGGTCGCCGAGTCCGCGACGGCGCGGCTCGCCGCGCTGACCCGCATGGATGCGGTCCCAGCCTCCGCCGCCGACATCGGGAAGCGGACCTCGACCCGGTCGTTCGCCGGCACGCTGACCCGCTTGCCGGACGCGCTCGCCGGGGTGAGGTTGGCTGTCTGCACCACGACGTCGACATCCATCGCCGCATCGGTCTGGTTCTGGACGACGACGGGCAGCTCGAACGTGTCGCCGAAGTTCAGGAACCGTGGCGCGGACGGGCGGACCATCAGCGGCAGCCGTGCCGTGATGTTGGCCTCGCCGGAGCCGAACCGGTCGACGCCCGACACGGCCACGACCATCACCCGGTAGCGGGTGAGGTTGTCCGGCAGGGGCACGTCGATCAGCGCATGACCGGACGCGTCGGTCGTCACCGCGGGAGCGAACACGGCGAGGGCGTCGAAGTTGGTGCGCACGTCGATCGGCGTCGTCGCCCCGGTACCTCCGCCCAGCTGCGGGGCCGCTGCGCTCGTCGGAGCGGCGGACCGACCACTGCTGTCGGCGCTCGCCGGCACCGTCCCGCTCGCCCCGCCCGCGGCCGTGGTGCCGGAAGCGACCGTCGTAGCCGAGGACTTGGTGTCGCCGTTCGCGACACCCAACAGGAAGCTGCTCGGATCGACGAGCACGATGCTCTGCCGGCCGAACTGCGCCGTCAGCTGCGACGGGAGCTGGGCGTAGAAGGCCGCCAGCGGATCCTGCAGCTGGTAGTCGCTGAGCGCCAACACCGCTTCGTCGACGACGACGACGGCGAGCTCGCCGCCGGCGACCGGCTGACCCGCTGCATCGGTGACGCCCACGTCGACCTGTGTCGACGCACCGGGTTGAAGCTGTGCGTCGTGAGGCGTGGCCGTGACGGTCAGCGCCCGCGACGTGGTCGAAACGGGCAGGGTCACGTCACCGGCGGCGTAGGCCGGCCGTTGCGGCGCGTCGGGCAGCGGCGAGCCGTCGTCGGCGGTCCGGGGCGCTGATCCGACGACCTCGATCGACGCGTCGATGTTGGGGACGTCGTGGTCGGTGATCGGGATCCGAACGATCGCCGAACCGTCGACGACGTCGAACCGGTTGGTCGAGACGATGCCGCCGCGGCTGACGGTGAGCAGGCCGTCCCCGGTGGCGAACGGCGCCTGGACGAGCAGCTCCGCCGTGTCGCCCGGCTGGTGCTCCTGCTTGTCCGGCACGATCGTCAGCGCGTCCTTGTCGACGGTTCGCGTCGGGACGCTCTCCGCCGCGCTGACCCAGCGGGTCAGTTCGCTCCGGCTGGACCGGCCGCCGTCGTCGGTGACGGTCGCGTTGATCGTGTACGTGCCGCCGACTGCGGTGGTGAACACGCATGACATCGGCGCCGTCGTG
This sequence comes from Acidimicrobiales bacterium, assembly GCA_038213195.1. Lineage (GTDB taxonomy): Bacteria > Actinomycetota > Acidimicrobiia > Acidimicrobiales > Ilumatobacteraceae > JAODBQ01. Next base: position 13,780 of record JBBQTN010000038.1, read on the forward strand.
GATGTCGTCGTGCACGTCTGCGGGTCGACCTGCTTGTCGGTCCAGGCCCCGTTCGTGAAAACCGACTCGGTGCGAGTCGCTGTCGCCTCGACGGTGCGGCCGGCGACGGCCATGCCGTCGATGTCGGTGACGATCGTGTCGATCGAGAGCGGGTCGCCGCGACGGACGAAGGTGCGATCGCTGCGCAGGCCGACGTAGAAGTCGGCGGGGTGCAGCAGCAGGCTGGTGGTCGATGCCCACGCCTGCCCGTTGACGTCCTGCACCGAGGCCTGCGCAGACACGCTCACCGGCAGACCGGCGAGATCGTCGTCGAGCGCGCCGACGTCGACCTGGAGGTAGTCCGACCCACTCGCGTCGGTGGTTCCGCTGTACGTGTGCACGTCCGCCTCTGGTCCCGGCGGATTGCAACAGACCGAGTCGGTCGCGCCGGCGAAGCTGTCGGTTCGCGACCACCACGGTGTCCATCGCCCGAACCCGAACCCGTCCCAGCCCGGCGGTGCGTAGGACGCGGCGGCAGCCGTGACCTCCCAGCTGACCGGGGCCGCTCCGAGCGGGCCGCCGGCGTAGTAATCGGCATCCACCGCGAGCGTCGCCGGTGCGCCGCGCAGGTACGGCCCGGCGCTGTCGGCGCGAGTGGTGACCTCGAACTCCGGGCGCCGGAACTTCTCGATGTGGTACTGGTGCACGAACGAGTTGGGCGCCCCGGCGCCGTCGGCGAGATCCAGCTCCACGCTGCCTGCGCCGAGGTTCGCCCCAGCGGGGATGGTGAACGTGAGGTCGAAGCCGCCGAGCGGGTTGACCTTCGCGTCGCCGCTGCCGATCACGTTGCCCTGCGAATCGCGGGCGGTGAACGCCACGCTCGTCGCGGCCCACAGCTGGAGCTGCACGTCGCCGCTCGTCGTCAGCCGCCGGACCCACCCCTTGATCGACACGGTCTCGGTCGGCCGGTAGACCTGGCGATCGTCGAAGACGTACCACAGGCTGTTGTCGAGGACGTCGGTGCGCTGCCATCCGCCGCCGTACAGGTTCGGCAACAGTGCGACATCGTCGCCCTTCGTGGCCACCACCGCAGGCGGGCTCGATCCCGGCAGCACCAGCGCGGCGAGCCCGTCGGCGTCGGTCGTCGCCGTCGTCGCGGTGCCCGACAACTGCACTGCGACGTCGGTCAGCGGTGCGCCGGAGCCGAGGTCCGTCGCCCAGGTGCGCAGTTCGTCCGCATCGGCGAGCGCGTCGAGGCCGATGTGGGTGGACTGGACCCACGTGATCGTCGGGCGGTTGTTCCAGTAGTCCGGGCTGTCGGTGCCGTACGTCTCGGTCGGCTCGACGATCACGATCACGTGCCCGAGACCGTTCGGCAGCTGCTCGGAGAGATCGATCGCCGTCACCGCGACGCTGTTCTCGCCACCGGCGACATCGACGGTGGCGTCGGTCAACTTCGTCCACGGGGGCGCCGCCGGCCGGCGGGACGGATCGCCGTAGGTGATCTGCCCGGCCGACTGCATGTACCCGGACCAATCGTTCGGATCCGCACGGAACACGCGAACGCGCAGCCGGTGATGGCCGATCGAGACGACCGAGACGGAGGGATGATCGGCGCTCGGATCGAGCGTGGTCAACGGCAGCCCGAACTGCTGCAGTAGCGGCCTCGGTGCGCCGACGTCCACCCTGCGGGTGTCGGCCTTGCCGAGCTGTTGGCCGAACGTGTCCGTGAGCGCGCCGGGGATCGTCACGTGGTACGTCGTGTTGCCGGTGGTGACGCCGCGGATGGCGAGCACGTTTCCGGAGACACCGATCGCCGCGTCGGCGACGACGGGCTCGACGACCACGAACGCCGGGTCGAACGACTTCGCGTCGATCGCGTTGTTGAACGTGATGTCGATCTCGCTGCCGGGAACGCAGCCATCGCCATATCCGCATCCGACGTTCTCGATCCGCAGCGGCTCGAAGGTGTGCGCCGAGTAGTCGGCCGGGTCGGTAGACGTCAGCGACCCTTCCGTCGACGGCGTGCCGGGTCCGATCTCGATCCCGACCGCGGTGTCGGCGGGGAACGGCCGAACCGGCCGGAAAGCCACCCAGCGCGCGTCCGGCACGGCGTCTACGACCTGTTGCACCGATGCATCGGCGGCAATCTCCTCCGCGGTCGCCAGCTGCATCGGCGCGACCCTGCCGTCGGCGGTGACGACGATCGTGGCAAGCACTGCGGCTGCGTCGATGCGCTGGTCGAACGTGGCCAGGAAGATCGGCGACAGCGGCAAGCTCGGCCCTGTCGGCTGGAACGACTGCACGGTCGGCGACGGCGTGGAGAACTGCCACGAAACGGCGTCGGCGAGCACGCCCCCGTTCGCCGAACGCGTTCCGGCGGGGATCGTGACGGTGTAGTCGGTCGCCATCGGCAGCCGGTCCAACTCGTCGGCCTCGGCGTCGGCGTCGAACCGCAACGTGGTGGGGCCGATCCACTGCCAGTGCCCGGCGATGACCGGCGTGATCGTGGCCGGCACGTCGGCCGCAGCGAGCTGACCCACCGTGGCGACCGGCACCATCGGTTGGTCGAAGGTGACGCTGACGAACGGAGCGATCGGCACATCGCCCTGCGGTTGCGTACGCAGCACGTGCAACGGCCCGCTCGGCACCGCCACGGGCGGCGGCTGATCGATCGACGGGAAGGGGACGTCGACCGTCGCTCCCGATTGCGGCCGCTGGATCGTCTGCGCCGGGAAGTTGAACGGCTGCGCGCCGGAACCGGCGGGCGTCCACGCCGGGAGGCGGTCGACGACCGCCTGCACCGCGCCGTCGTCGAGCGGCGTCCCGTCGACCACCCCCGTCGGCGTCGCGGTCGCCCCGCGCGCGGTGCCCTTGCTGAGCCGGATCCCCTTGGTGAGCAGCGCGGCTGCTCCGGTGCCGTCGCCCGAGTCGGTCGTCGGCGGCGTCGAGGTCGACCCGGGCTTCGTGGTCGACCGGACCGGCGTGGCCGTGGTCGTCGGTCCAGCCGTGTCGTGACCGGAGCTGCATGCGCCGGCGACGACGGATGCGACGAGTGCCAGCGCGGTGACTCGTCGCCAGCGATGATGCGACCTGCGTCCCGATCTCGGCACGGCACCCCTCCCCCTCGATGTCTGCAGCAACCTGTGCGTCGCTTGAGTCTTCGACGTCAACGAGTCGCCGGTTGGTTCCCACGTGCTTCGACGAGTTCGATGCTGCCCTGGATTGTCGCACTCCGCCCCCGCACGGCGGAGCCGGCGCGCCGGTCCGACGAGTCCTCCCGATGCACGCCGACCGCCGAGTGCCGTGCGCCAACGTCGATCAAGCCCGATCCCGAGCCCGACAAGCACCCCCGAGCCGGCAACCTCGATCTCGACCACTATGAAGCCCTCCTTCACGAGTTCGGCGCACGAAGCGTCGTTGGGGCGCGTTGGGGCGCGCAGTGTGGACCGGGTCAGTTGTCGGGTTGAACCGTCGGCGCAGACTCCTCAACACCCGGTCGCGCAGACCGTCCGGGACGTCAGGCGTCCATGATGGAACGCAGCACGGCGAGGTCACGCGAGACGGCGTCCGCATCGGCGGCGAACTCGGCGTCGCTCATCCGGGGCCGCCGCCGCACGCTGAAAACGACATCGCACCCGTCTCCGTTGGCGATGACGCGCATCGGATTCGTCACGGTCTCACCCGACGGCAACGTCACGTCGTGGTCGGCGACGCCCATACCATTCGGGGGGACGAAGGCGACGACGACGCGCCCGAGCGGTGAGTCGGCCACCCACTCGCCGTCGACCTGGCGGAGGGCGGTGCTTGCGAGGCCGGCCGCCCACCTGGGCAGGTTGGTCGGGTCCGTGACGTAGGCGTAGACCTCGTCGGCGGACCGCTCGATCGATATGCCCAGGTGGACGCTCTCGTGGATCATCCTCGCAGTGTGCCGATGGTGCCGGGCGACGAGGCGCTGAGCCGGCGCATCGGGCCGGGCGACGGAGGGTGAACGACGCTCGAGCCTGCCCCATGCCATCACGAATCACTGGCGGTGTCGACACCCACCTCGACATCCACGTCGTGCTGCGCTCGACGAACGAGGCGGCCTGCTCGGCGTCGAGACGTTCGCCACGACACCGGCCGTTTACGCCGGGCTGCTTGGCTGGCTCACCGGGTTCGGCGAGGTGGAACGGGTCGGTGTCGAAGGCACCGGCTCCTACGGGGCCGGGCTGACCCGGTTCGTACACGCGCACGAGATCACTGTCGTCGAGGTCGACCGCCCGAACCGGCAGCGTCGCCGCCGCGGCAAGAGCGTCGTGACGAGGTGCGAACCGCGGGTCGCCAGCGGCTCCAGTGCGTCCATCTCGGCGAGTCGGTCGACGGCGCCGAGGCCAGTGCCGAGTCCGGGGAGCGGGTCCATCGCTCTGCTAGCCCGCTCAGCGCCGACTTCCGCGATCGCGCGCCTCCCATGATTACGACGGTCGCTGTAGGCAGGCCCTCGCTCATCAGTGCCGACTTGATCGGTCGCGCCCTGCGTCGCCGCAGCCCCGCCGCCGACGGTAACGGAGTCTCGATCGAGGTCCTCATTCCCCCGTGGGTCCACGAGCCGGAGTTCGCGCACGCGGCGTTCCCGGTCGTTCTCGGACGCACTCGCCGCCCGTTCTGTTCGCTTCTCTGCGGCACGCAGCCAGCGCGAGGAGGTGAAGCCGTCGATGTGAGGGATCGATCAACTTGCCGGCGGGATGGACTTCGAGGCTGAGTCTCGGGCAGTCTGGTTGGGTGGCGTCTGTCACTTTGTACGCGCGTGGGGGTGGGGTGCACGTCGCGTACCAGGTTCTCGGTGCAGGGCCGGGTGTTCTGTTGTATGTGCCCGGGTGGCTGTCCCACGTTGAGTTGGAGATGGAGAATCCGCTGTCGAGGTCGTTTTATGAACGGTTGGCGTCGTTCACTCGGCTGGTGAGGTTCGACAAGCGGGGAACTGGTATGTCGGATCGAGATTGGGGTTCACCAAGTCTCGAGGAACGGGCGCAAGACATCGCTGCGGTCATGGAGGCGGTGGGTTCCACACGGGTGGTTCTGTTCGGCCTCTCCGAGGGCGGTGCAATGGCGGCGGCCTTCGCCGCACGGCATCCGGAAAGGGTCGAGAAGCTTGTGCTCTACGCCAGCCACGCCGGCAGGGTGCGTGGGGCCGCCGACTTCCCGTGCGGCTACGACGCTGAGCCGGCACTGGAGTGGATGCGTGGCGTGGTGACGGATCGATGGGGTGAAGGGGCGTCGTTGGAGCATCTCGCGCCGTCGATGTGGCAGTATCCCGGCGCGCGAGACTGGGTGGCGAAGTTCGAGCGCTCCGCTGCGACGCCGGCGGCGGCACTGGCCCACTTCGATTTCAACCTGACCAACGACGTCCGTCACCTGCTCGGTGACATCGTCGCCCCCACCCTGATCCTGCAGCGGCGAGGTGATCGGTTCGTGCCGCCTTGCAACGGCCAGTACCTTGCCGAGCACATCACCGGCTCGAAGCTGGTGATGCTCGAGGGCGAAGACCACCTGCCCTACGTCGGCGACGTCGATGCTGTCGTTGACGAAGTCGCCCGCTTCATTACGGGGCGCGCCCGCGGTCCGTGGCAGCAGGCGGCGCCCCCACCAACTCGGCTCGGCGGCGTCGCTGCGCTCACGGGCGGTCAACGTCGCGTTGCCGAGCTCGTTGCCGACGGGCTGACGAACGACCAGATCGCACGGCGCCTGGGCGTGTCCCGCCACACTGTCGAGTCGCACTTGAAGCAGACGTTCGTGCGACTTGGTCTGCGGTCGCGCGTTGAGCTCGCACGCATCGTGCTCGAGGGAGGCAGACCTCACTGATTCCAGGGATGCGCGTCCCACCTGTTGGCGTCACCATCGTGGACATGACAACGACGACCACGGGGTGGACTGTGCTTGTCCCCGGCGCTGGCGAGCACCTCCGCTTCCTGGGCGACAGCACGATGCAACTGAAGGCGGTAACGGCAGCAAGCGTGTTCTACGAGTATGTCGCGCCCCCCGGTGCTGTCGGTCCGCCGCAGCACATCCACCGCGAGCACGACGAGACGTTCCTGGTGATCGACGGGCTCTTCGAGTTCATCCTCGACGACAGCATCGTCCAGGCGCCTCCAGGGACCTTTCTCGACGTGCCGCGCGACGTGGCGCACACGTTCCGCAACGCTGGTGATGCGCCGGGCACCATCGTCGGCACGTTCACTCCCGGCCGCTTCTCGCAGTACTTCCACGAGCTCGCCGCTCACATCGAGGAGACCGGAGCGCCACCTGACATGCCAACGTGGACTGCGCTCTACGCGAAGTACGGCACAACCTTCCGCTAACAACTGGACCGACGGGCACCGCCATCCCCGGGGTCGGTGTTGGACGCGCCGAGCCGCCGCCATCCGGCGGTAGCGCTCCTGCCAACCCTTGAAGGGATGCGCCCCGTCCAGGAGGACACCATGATTACAAGTCTGTCTACTCGCGCCGGGAGCACGCTCATGCTCTTTCTCTCCTCGTGCGCGCTGGTGGCGTGCGGCGGGAACGGTGGCCGATCGACGGGCGCGACGGCGCTGCCGCGCCCGGCCACGGCTGCGACTATCCCCGCAACGGCGGGCACCCCCACGACGATGACCAACGCCGCATCGCCGCCCGGCGGGCCCGCACCTGCGGAGCTGATCGGCTCCTGGACGCGAGTCGCGCACACCGCAGACGCTGCCGTCGTCGTTAGCTTTACGGCCGATGGTTTTCGGGTTGCTGACAACCTGGGGGGCGGTCACGGTGAGCTGGTGGTCAACGGAGACGAGATCGACCTGTTCAACGTCCGGGAGTGCGGGCTCACGTTGCCAGAGGGCGTCGGCCGTTATCGATGGTCTTTAATGGGTTCAACACTGAGCTTCACCCCGCTCAACACCGATCCCTGCCCGGTGCGCGGCAAACACTTCGCCCACCAGGACTTCATCAAGAGCAGTGGTTGACGCGAAAAAACGACGGGTCGAAGGCGCCCATGTCGAGCTCTTGCGCTGGCGAGTGGCGCGAATGCGAACTACAGGCTCACTGTGGCATTGATCGTACGATCGTCCAGCTTTGATCTGGGCGCCACTCGCTGGCTCGTGTGACGTCGGAGCTCGAAGGGTTCGGTGGCGAGGCGGATGCGCTGCGAACTCGGCGCGGATCGAGGAAGTCGTCTGTCATGGAGGGGATCGCACGGTTCGATGTGCACCAAGGGTCGAGCCTCAGCGTAGAAGAGTTCCAGGCGTGAGTCGCCGACCGACGGCGGGCCCGGCCGGCGGGTAGCACCCCTGCCCCGTCAGCTTGAAGCGCTTCGAGCACGGGCGGGGGAGCGTCGAGGCTGCGGCGACTGCGGTCGGTCTTCAGGCATTCGTCGACCAGGAGCTTTCCTCGTTCGATTTTCGGCGATCGCCTCACATGGATGACCGCGGTGTCGAAGTCAACGTCGGCCCAGGTGAGGCCCGACACCTCGCCGGGTCGAAGTCGGAGGTAGAGCATGACGATCCACAGCGCATGCAACGGGTGGCCGACCGTCGTGGCGATGAGTGCCTTTGCCTGTTCTCGGGTGAGCGAAGGACCTTCGGCAGTGCGTCTGGCCTGCGCCGGGAGCTCGACGATCCGGGGCGACATTGGTGGTGACGAGCTGGCCTCGCAGCGCGTAGTCGAGCGCCTTGCCCAGGACGCTGCGGACCTTCACGAGCGACGCCCGGCTGAGGCCCTGGCCGGGCTCGACGTTCGAAGGCTCGCTCGACGCCATCGGCGGTCAGCTTGTTGCGCTGGATAACCGGCGATCGAAGGCGCGGACTTCGGGCGGCGCAGCCGTTGGTTTCCGGATGGCGATCGCCAGTTCGCTGTGTGGTGGGCAGACAGCCGGGTCATGCAGTGTGCGGGACCTCTCGCCGTACTGGCTGGGTGCGGGATAGCTCGCTGATGAAGCAGGTAGATGAGCGGGTGTGCAGCGTCGTGGCTGGCCGTTGCCTGACTCGAACATCGTGCACGCCATTCCGTGCACCAGTGATTGGGCCTTGGGAATACCGACGAGGTGGTGGTGGCGTGGTTCGATCCACCAGCGGTGGTCGCAGCGCCGGGCCAGCGGTCGGTGCCGGCGGCGCACGGACTGCCGCTGGCTCCCGGCGCCGAAGTCCCGGCGTTCCCGTTGGTCGGGGTGTCGCGCTCGGCAACTACCATGCGCCGGTGGCCACGGGGGCGCCATCGGGGACGGTGACGTTCCTCTTCACCGACATCCAGGATTCGACGCGCCTCTGGGACGAATCCCCGGCCGATATGGCCGTTGCCGTGCAGGTCCACGACGCGATCGTGCGCAACACCATCGACCGCCACGCCGGGTACGTCTTCGCGAGGGATGGCGACGGGTTCGCTGCGGCGTTCGCCACGCCGGCCGGCGCCGCCGCGGCCGCCATCGAGTCCCAACGCGAGTTGCGGGCCGACCCCAACGTGGGGTTCGCCGTCCGGATGGGCCTCCACACTGGAGAGGCGATCGAACGCGACCGGAATTACGTCGGCAGCGAGGTCAACCGGACGGCGCGTTTGATGGCCCTCGGCCACGGTGGACAGATCCTTGTGTCGGACACGACGGCGGCGATGCTGCGCAACCGGCTGACGCTGCGGGCCCTCGGCGAGCACGTCGTGCGCGGCCTGCGAGGACGGATCGCCGTGTTCCAGGTCGTCGCCGATGGACTGCCGAGCGAGTTCCCTGTCCTGCGCAGCGTCGACGATTTCGTCGGCAATCTGCCGCAGCAGGTCAGCTCGTTCGTCGGGCGCGAACAGCTGGTCGCCGACGTGGCCGAGCTGATCCGATCGGACCGGTTGGTGACGGTGTGCGGAGTCGGCGGCGTCGGCAAGACTCGGTTGTCGTTCGAGGTGGGCGTCGAACTGGCGAGCGAGTTCCCGGACGGGGTGTGGGTGGTCGACCTGGCGGCCGTCGGGGAGGGCTCCGCGTTGCCGGCGGCGATCGCCACGGTGATGGGCATCACTCCGCAGGGCGACGTATCGCTGCTCGACACGATCGCCGAGGCCCTGGGCGGCCGGCGAATGCTGCTGCTCCTCGACAACTGCGAGCATGTGCTCGCCGACGCAGCGCGCGCTGTGGAGGCGATGCTCGGCCGCGCCGGGAACCTCAAGATCGTGGCCACGTCACGCGAGCTGCTGGCCCTCGCCGGGGAGGTGGGTGTGACGGTGCGGCCGCTCAGCGTGGACGGCGGGATCACGTCCGACGCCGTCGCGCTCTTCGTCGATCGGGCCCGTGCGGTCCGACCCAATTTCGAGGTCCAGGACCCGACCGACGCGGCGGCGGTCACCGAGATCTGCGAAGCCGTCGACGGTCTCCCGCTCGGGATCGAGCTGGCGGCCGCCCGGATGGCAGCGATGAGCGCTGTCGAGGTCCGGGATCGTCTGGCGGACCGCTTTCGCCTGCTGCGCGGCACGGCGCCCGGACCCGAGCGCCAGCTCACCTTGCGGCACGCAGTCGAGTGGTCCTACGACTTGCTGGGCGAGAGCGAGCGAACGCTGCTGCGGACCATCTCGGTGTTCGCCGGAGGATTCGATCTCGCCAGCATCTCAGCCGTGGCCGAGAGCGGTGACGAGATCGACGTGCTCCAGACGCTCGATTCCCTCGTGCGAAAGTCGCTCGTCATTGCGGACCTCGCGGTCGCGCGCACGCGCTACGGCATGTTCGAGACGATCCGACAGTTCGCTGCCGACAGGTTGACGGACAACGGCGACGCGGAGGCCACGCGCGACCGACATGCGGGGTTCTTCGCGCACCAGGCGGCAGCCCACTGGCACCACTGGAACGGGCCTCGCTGGCGTGAGGCCGTCGACTGGGTCGAGCTCGAGCTGGGAAATCTGCGCTCGGCGTTCCGGTGGGCCGCGGCCCGCAACCTCGTCGAGGTGGGGACCGACATCGCCGCCCATGCAGCGCTGATGGGGTTCTCGGTTCAACTCTTCGAGACCCTGTCGTGGGCCGAGGAACAGATCGATGCTGCCGCGGCGGCCGACGTGCCCCGTCTGCCCCGTCTGTACACCGGCGCCGGCTACGCCTGCTTCGCCGGCCGCCCCGCCGCCGGTCGTGAGAACGCCCATCGCGCCTGCGAGCTCGAAGACGCCGGCGGCTATGACCCGTGCGAGCCGGGCTACTCGATGTTCATCGAAGCCCTCTGCCAGGTCTACTGCGGCGACCTCGAGCGCTACGTCGAGCTGACCGGCGAGGTGGTCCGCCGCTATGGCGCGACGCGCGGGTACGGCCTGGCATCGTACGTCGATGGGCTCCAGTCTGCGGGACGGGTCGAGGAGGCGCTGGCGCTCACCGAGCAATCGGTCGCCGCCGCTCGCGACCTCGGCAACCCGTACTGGATCTCCTACGCGCTCTGGATCGCCGGCATGGCGTTCTCGCGGGCCGACGCACGGCGGGCCCTGGCGGCGTGGGACGAAGGCGTGGCCTTCGTGCGCGAGCACCGTGTCCACTTCTTCGAGGGTTTCCTCGCCCGCGACGCGGCGCGACTGCACACCTCCGACGGCGAGCCGGAGGCGGCTCTCGTCCTCTTCGGCGAGGCAATCGAGGCGTTCCACCGCGCCGGCAACGTGCCGCAGCTCGTCATCACGCTGGCCAGCGTGCCGGCGTTGTTCGAACGGCTCGAGCGCTTCGACGCCGCGGCCACGCTGCTCGGTGCGATGTCACAGCAGCAGTCGAGCCTCCACCACGTGCCGGAGCTGGCCGACATCAGGGCGCGCGTCGGCCTCCGCCTCGGCGCGCGGGCGGTGGAGCTCGAAGCGACTGGCGCGGGCTTCGACCTCAACGGCGCTGCCGTCTACGCCCGCCAGCAGATCGACGCCGCCCGCCGCGATCCCACGCCGCGAGAACATCGAGCACGACCTGGTGGTCTCAGCCGGCGCGAACTCGAGGTGCTCCGCCTCGTGGCGGCCGGGCGCACGTCGCAGGAGATCGCCGCCGAGCTGTTCATCTCGACGCGGACCGCCGAGCACCACATCGCCAACATCTACACGAAGATCGGCGTGTCGAATCGAGCGGCGGCGACGCGCTGGGCGGTGACACATCGCGCGGTCGAGGACGCCGTCGCCGGCTGACCCGGTCTCCCCGGTATCTAACCCGCAAATGGGTAGATCTACCGATGCCTCTGACCTGGACGTTTCCCCACAATGACCCCACCCCGCCAGCCGGTGGGGAGCAACGAGATCCACGTGATCCGAGCAAGGGAGAATGTCATGCTGCTGGCCACGACCACCGTCGAGAACGTCGACCGGTTCCTGGAGGTGTTCGGCACCTCGGGCGCCGACAAGCGAGCTGTACACGGCTCGAAGGGTTCGACCGTCTTCCGCGACCCGTCCGAGGAGAATCGGGTCTGGGCCCTGTTCGACTGGGACGAGCAGGGCTGGCAGGCCTTCGTGTCCGACCCCGAGGTACCGCCGATCCTCAAGGCGGCCGGGCACCTCGGCAAGCCCCAGTCCGCCGCGCTTCTGGCTACGTACCGGGCATAGGAGCGGACCAATGAACAGCACAATCGATCGGCCGGCACGGGTCGGTGTGATCACCGACCAGACCGGCGCCCTCTCCTTCATGGGTATAGCCAACGTGAACGTGGCGAAGATGGTCATCGACGACATCAATTCGCGAGGCGGCCTGCTCGGCCGCCCCATCGAGTTGTTCGTCGAGGACAGCGCCACCGACGACGAGGTGGCCCGCGCGGCCGCCGGAAGGCTCGTCGCTGCCAACGTGGACGTCGTCGTCGGCGGAATCTACAGCTCGACGCGCCAAGCCATCAAGGGCCCTGTCGTCGACGAGGCCGGCAAGCTCTACATCTATCCCGAGCAGTACGAGGGCCAGGAATCCCATCAGCTGATCTTCTGCACCGGTCCCGTGCCGGCCCAGCAGGTCGAGCCGTTCTTCCCGTGGCTGATGGAGCAGACAGGTGCGTCGCGGTTCTACATGCCATCAGCCGACTACATCTGGCCGCACACCATGAACAAGTCGGTGCGCGAGGTCGTGAGCGCTCGCGGCGGCGAGATCGTCGGCGAGGAGTACTTCCCGCTCGACCACATGGAGTACGAGCGGGTCGTGGCCGACATCATGGCGTCGGACGCCGACGTTGTGTTCAACACCATCGTCCCGCCCGGGCTGACGCCGTTCCTTGCCCGGCTCCACGACGCCGGCTTCCTGGCTCGCGGTGGGAAGTTGGTGTGCACATACTTCGACGAGAACTTCCTCAACCTCGTCCCAGCCGAGCACGTCGAGGGCCTGTACGGGTGCCTCGACTACTACCGGGACGTCCACGACCCGTTCAGCATCGACCTGCTCAACCGGTACGAAGCTCGCTACCCGGGAAGCGCGATGTTCACTGCCGGGTCGGCATGCACGGGCACCTACCGGGCCCTGAAGATGTGGGAGGCGGCGGTCAACGAGGCGGGATCGCTGCAGCAGCACGACGTCATCGCCGCGCTCGATCACGCCCGCATCGCGCAGGGACCTGGTGGGCCGGCCGAGATGGTGCCGGGCCAGCATCACGTGCGAATGAACATGTACATCGCCCAGTCGCAGGGCGGCACGTTCAAGGTCCTCAAGAACCTCGGCCGCATCGACCCGAACGAGCCCGAGGTCTCGATCGGCTGAACGCCACGGCCTGAAGGGATCCGGTCCGCCGACATCCGTATGGGTGGCGGCGGGCCGGCGCGTCCGTGGGCTACGGGCGCCGGCCGGTGTAGGCGATCATCCTGTCCTGGGCGCTGGCGTCGTCCGAGACCTCGACGGCCCCTGCCATCATTGGCGTCCCAAGAGGGTTCGTGCCCCGCAGCAGCGGCTCGGGAGCATGGTGCAGTCCCGCCGTGGTCGCCTCGACCGCCGCGGGCGGCAGCGTGTCGTCGGCACCGATCGAGCGGGCCAGGTCCCAGCAGTGGATGAGCAGATCGCCGATGAGGAAGCCGGCCAGGTCATGCTTCGGGATCCCGCCGAACTCGGGGACATTGCCGGTCAGTTGTGACGGCTCGGACAGCGTCGCGTCGAAGGCCGCCTGGATGTCGGGCCACGCTGCACCGGCGGGGATCTCGATGCCGAGCAGGTTGCCGCCCTGCGCTTGCCAGGCGTGCACGTGGTCAACGAGCTGACGGACATTCCAGTCGCTACAGGGAGTCGAGTTGTTCCATTGGTCTGACGCGATACCGCTCGTCAGATTACTCCACGTCGCCGCTACCTGCCGGTAGATGTCCACCGGTCCGCTCATCGTTGCCCCCAATGCGCTCGTGTCGGCAGGCGAGACCACACTCGCCCGCCGTCGACCTGTCTACCATGCGGCCTGCCGGCCATCGGTCAGCTCTGGCGTCGCACCACGTGATGGGCCCTCGCAGAACGGTCTCGACCACAAGACGGACGAGGATCGGCTGAACGAAAAGGAGGACGGAAGCACCTGTCCGAGAATGTCACTCCGATAATGCCACTCCGCAACCCCGCCCCGCTCGATGACGGTCATGCTCGGCCGGTGAACCGAGCTGTCGTGCCGCGAGATGCGGGTGCCAGCTCCCGTCGTTCAACGATCGCGACGGCGTCGACCTTGCGGGCGACGAGACCTCGCTGAGTGGTCGCGAGCCCTGGCGCCCCACCAGAGCCGTCGCGCGCGTCGAGCCGGCGTTCTGGGACAGGGCCTGCACCGTTGAGCGGGCGCGGTATGGGATCCGTGCGGAGCCGTCGCTACGTCGCATACAGCAGCGTGAGCGCACGAGGACTGTGCAGTGTCCGGACCTTGCCTCAAGCGGATCGCTGGTTGGTTTCAGCGTTCGGCACCAGCGGCATCCGTGGCTCGCTCCCCAGCAAGGGCGCGGTCGAAACGCTCCAAGCCGTGTGAGTCGGGCGGAATCTGCGTCATCGCAGCCACGGTCGCCTCAGTCGTTGCTGCGCGAAGCGCGTCATCTGTCGCAACAGGTGCTGCCCCGGGCCGGGAAGTCGTTCCAACTCGCCGCCACCAGATGCAGCAGGCGACAGGGCCTGCGTCCGTTCGACGACCTGCCGGTCGAAGTGCGACGGGTGTGTCAGCAGCTCCGGCGGTCACGGACACTTTCTCCGTGGCGGTCGGCGCACGTTCTATGACACTTGGTCGAGCAGCCGCGCTCCAGCTGCGTGGCGGTACGGCACCGAGGCCCTTCCCGCAGACCTCCCCGAGGCAGGTGTTCCCACTGTGGTCGGGATCGTTGGGTTGCGAGGAGTGTAAGGATATTGATCCAGGGCTGAGCATCCAAACCAGGGGGTTCATGACGATGGATACGAAGTCGGTTCTCGACCATCACCTCGCGGCACTGATGAGCGGCGAGACCAAGATGGTGCTTGACGACTACACGGAGGAGTCGGTGCTCATGACGGTGGACGGAACCGTCCGTGGACTTGAAGCGCTCGCAGCGACATTTGACGCTTTCTTCGCTGGCCTCTTTGCTCCTGGTACGTTCGAGTTCGTCATGGACCAAGTCGATGTGTGTGGTGAAGTCGCGTTCATCGCCTGGCACGCCAAGTGCACTGCTGCTGACATTCGGCTCGGCACCGATACCTTCGTCGTGCGAGACGGCAAGATCGGAGCGCCGTTGATTGCAAACCACAGGACTCGACGGTCGGCTGACGATCAGTTGCGTCGGATAGCCGTCGTTCTCCCCGGCCCGAGGCGCATCTGCTGCTCGTTGTTATCGGCGGCCGTTCCTTGTTTGGTCAGGTGGACGTGGTCGGTTGTTCGGCTTCGATCTTGGTTCGACCGACTTGGACGAGTCGGAGTGCGGTGACGAGGCCGACGCCGCCGAGTGTGTTGCCGAGCACCACCCATCCGAGGAAGCCGAGCCAGTCCGCGTAGCCGAAGGGTGCGCCTTGAATGAGCGCCACGAACTGTTCCAATGAGCCGACGATGGAGTGCGCGAGCGGTGGCGCAGCGAGGACGAAGGCGAATGCGTAGGCGGCGACGATCTTGGCGGGCACGGAGTTGGTGCTGTGCTGCAGCCACGTGAGCAGGGTGATGACCATGCCGCCGAGCACAGCGCTGGCGAACGATGCTGCGCCGATCCCGGCGACGTGGTAGCCCGAGGCGGCGTCGATGGCCGCCGTGCGCACGTCGGGGAGGGCGTTGGCGATCAGCCAGGCGATGACCCACCCGCCGGCGAGGTTGGCCGCCAGCGTGGTGACCCACAAGCGGATGAGCTGCCCGAGCGTGACCCGTTTGGCGACGAGTGCCGCGACGGGGACGAGGAAGTTCTCGGTGAACAGTTCGCTGTTGCCCAACGTCAGTGCGAGGAAACCGACTGGGAAGGCCAACGCGCCGACCAACGCGCTACCGGTCTGGGCTCGCACGACCAACAGCGCCAACACGCCGACACCAACGTCCAGTCCACCAACGAGCCCCGTCGCGCACAACGACGGCCAACTGCGTTCACTCCGTGCAAGTCCCTCGTCGATCGCCCGCTCGAACGCCTGATGAACGTTCTCCGCACCCGGCTTCCGATCGATCTCCCGGTCTCCTCGACCGACATCGTCCGCACCAGGCTCGCGGTCGGGGGCCGACTGTGGGTCCATGCACCATGCCTAGCCGACACCGCTCGACGAGTCGTCCACCCGGAGCGACCACGACAGCGAGTTGGGCCCAACTCGGCTCACCACCCGCTGGTGAGGCCGCTAGCGTGACACGGGTGTCATTGAGCGCCACGTTCGACTTCGAGGCGTTCATGTCTGCGGTCGACAGCGAGCGCCGTGAGCGCGGATTGCGATGGTATGACCTCGCCGACGTGCTCTGGGAACAGTCCGCTCAACTCAACGCGCGCCGCGGCGATCACCCTCTTTGAGGCGGAGCCCTGTCGCGTCTGGAGACGCGAGGAGCGACATCGTGTCAGTACGCGCTGTTCCTGCTGCGCTGGCTCGATCGGGCGCCCGAGGACTTCGTGACCGGATCCACGGTCGATGTCGGCGCAACGCAACTCCCGACAGCCGGAGCTGACCGTCGGTTGCGGTGGGATCTGAGCGAGTTGCACGCAGCGCTTGATGCCGCACGCCGCGACAGGAACCTGACGTGGGCAGAGTTGGCCGCGGAGCTCGGGTGCACTGCGAACAGACTCACCAATCTGCGGACGGCGAAGCTTGCTGACATGGAGTTGATGATGCGGATCACGCAATGGCTGCGGCTTCCGGCTGCCCGCTTCATCCACGCCGCGGCATGGTGACGGCGGCGCTCAGTCGCCGCAGGTGGTCAATCGAGTTCACACACAGCAGCAGACGCACGGTGTTGATCCGTTGCCGAACGACGCGACACCCAGACACCTCTCGGACAATCGCAGGTGGGACTTGTCGGTCTGGTCGATTGATGTGCGCGATGCGGGACCAGCTTGCCGAGCGCGTATGCACATCGAGCCGGCGTTGAGGACGGTGCCGACGGTGATGAATGCGGTGTTGTGCGACGGGCCGTCGGCCGCGGATATGCCGATCTGTGTGATGTGGCCGTCCGCCGATTGCGGAGTTCGGCGCCGGCGATATGTGTTCCCGAGCTGCTCCCAGGCGGAGCAGTTGGAGACACCTACAGGGTGCGCACTTGTGCAGCGCCACGACGATCTCAACTGCCACGACGACCTCAAGGCCACGTACGTCCGCAGCACGTAGGTGGCGAAACCTGCGCGTCTGCGGCATCAAGCCGGCGACCAGGGA
>JBBQTN010000039.1:0-30428 GCA_038213195.1 Acidimicrobiales bacterium
CTGCCGGTCGTGTGCCTGTTGGTACTCGCCACCTTGTTCGGCGCACTCAGCTTCTTCGCGTCACGACTGTTGGCGCCGCGCCGGCCCTCGTCGGCCAAGGCAGCTCCATACGAATGCGGCATCGTGCCTAGCCGCGAGCCACCGGAGCGCTTTCCAGTCACCTTCTACGTAGTTGCGATGTTGTTCGTGATGTTCGACATCGAGTTGATCTTCATCTATCCGTTCGCGGTCGACCGTGTGTTCCTCGGCAGTTACGCCTTCTGGGAGATGCTTGCGTTCGCCGCGGTGTTCTTCGCCGCCTTCGTCTACGTCGTTGCCCGCGGGGCCCTCGAGTGGGGTCCTGCCCACCTCGCCCGCCCGGTCGACCAACAGAGCGTCTCGCCGGAGCGGACCCTGTCGAGCACCATCCGTCGCGTCGGCCTCGAAGGCCGCGTCGAGGAAGCCGCATGAGCGACGAGATCGCGTCGACGAGCCCGCCCTCACCCGCCACCGACAAGAGCTTCGTCCAGGGCTTGCTCGACGACGGGATGGGCGGCCTCCAGCACAACATGATCACGGCGCGCATCGAGGACCTGGTCAACTGGGCTCGCGCCCGCAGCAGCTGGCCGGCCAACTTCGGGCTGGCGTGCTGCGCGATCGAGATGATGGCCACCGGCGGTGCCCACTACGACATCTCCAGGTTCGGGATGGAGGTGTTCCGCGCCTCGCCCCGCCAGGCCGACATCATGATCGTCGCCGGTCGCGTCAGCCAGAAGATGGCCCCGGTGCTGCGTCAGGTCTACGACCAGATGATGGAGCCGAAGTGGGTGATCTCGATGGGGGTGTGCGCCTCGACGGGCGGGATGTTCAACAACTACGCCATCGTGCAGGGCGTCGACCAGGTCGTGCCCGTCGACGTCTACGCTCCGGGCTGCCCGCCGACGCCGGAGACGTTGATCCACGCGATCGAGACGCTGCACGGTCTGATCGAGACGGGACAGCTGCTCAAGCGTCGTGCGGTCACCGGTGCGGGAGCGGACGTGCACGTCGAGGAGGTCCCCGCCGGCGACGCGCCGGTGCAGGTGCTGCTGGGGACTCGGTGAGCGATGGCCTCCACCGGCGAAGAAACCCACGACGACGCCGACGCGCCCGCTGAGGCGGCGACGTTGTACGGCGTGCTGCGCGCCGATGCATACGGGCAGACCGTGCTCCACCCGACCCGCGACGAGTACGTCTCGGTCGTCAAGCAGTTGCTCGACGACGGCTACGAGATGTGCATCGACGTCACCGCGGTCGACTACCTCGCGTTCCCCGGTCGTGCGCTGCCGGCCGAGGTGCACGCCGAGCGCTTCGAGCTCGTCGTCAACCTGCTCTCGTTCAACGCGCGCACGCGGGTCCGGCTGCGCGTGCAGGTCCCTGGTGGCGACCCTGCGATGCCGACCCTGTTCGACCTCTACCCGGGCACCGAGGCGATGGAGCGGGAGATCTTCGACATGTTCGGGATCACCTTCACCGACCACCCCGACCTGACCCGGATCCTGATGCCGGAAGACTGGGACGGTCATCCGTTGCGCAAGGACTACGAGGTCGGCCACATCCCCGTGCAGTTCAGCTCCGCCAACCCGGGCGCCGCGGGGGTCGCCGGATGAGTGAGCGCAGCGAGCGAATCATCAAGCAGGTCGTTTCGGGGCGCAGCGCCGAGTCGGTCATTCGTACACCGCCGAAGGCGGTCCGCGGATGACCGACATCGTCGAGACGATCCGCGAGGGCAACGACGAGCAGCAGGGCCTCAGGGCGCGCAGCGAGCTGACCGCGCGGGAGCTGTTGCGCGAGGTCGGATCGGTGCTGAGGATGAGCGAGGCCGACGCCGCCAAGCTCGGCCAGGTCGTGCCGGAGCCGTCGGAAGACCAGACGATGATCATCAACATGGGCCCGCAGCACCCGAGCACCCACGGCGTGCTGCGGTTGATGCTCGAGCTGCAGGGCGAAACGGTGCTGCGCTGCAAGCCGATCATCGGCTACCTGCACACCGGGATGGAGAAGACCGGCGAGACGCTGACCTACATGCAGGGGACGACGAACGTCACCCGCATGGACTACCTCAGCCCGTTCCACAACGAGTTGGTGTTCTCGATGGCCACCGAGCGGCTGCTCGGCATCGACGGCGACATCCCCGAGCGCGCCGTGTGGATGCGGATGCTGCTGTGCGAGCTGAACCGGATGAGCAGCCACCTGCTGTTCCTCGCCACGAACGGGATGGACCTCGGCGCGGTG
Source organism: Acidimicrobiales bacterium (assembly GCA_038213195.1). Taxonomy (GTDB): domain Bacteria; phylum Actinomycetota; class Acidimicrobiia; order Acidimicrobiales; family Ilumatobacteraceae; genus JAODBQ01. The sequence continues at coordinate 2,254 of JBBQTN010000039.1, forward strand.
AGCATGATGATCTACGGCTGGCGCGAGCGCGAGGAGGTGCTGCGCTTCTTCCAGAAGGTCACGGGGCTGCGGATGAACCACAACTTCATCCGCCCCGGAGGCGTCGCCGCCGACCTCCCGCCCGGCTGGCGTGACGACGTGTTGCGCCTGCTCGAGCTGATCCCGCCGCGTCTGGAGGAGTACGACACGCTGATGACCGGTCAGCCGATCTGGCGCGAGCGGTTGCAGGGCGTCGGGGTGATCACCGAACAGGAGGCGATCGCCCTCGGGGCCACAGGACCGACGCTGCGCAGCACGGGGATCACGTGGGACCTGCGCCGCGACATGCCCTACCTGCACTACGACCAGATGGAGTTCGACGTCATCGTCGGCAGCTTCGGCGACGCCTTCGACCGCTACGCGATCCGCCTCAACGAGGTGCGCGAGAGCATGCGCATCGTCCACCAGATCCTCGAGGCGATGCCCGTCGGCGATTATCGGATCCAGGACAAGAAGGTCACCCCGCCGCCCCGAGCGCGCATCGACGAGTCGATGGAGGCGCTGATCCATCACTTCAAGATCTTCACGGAGGGCTTCAAGGTGCCGGAGGGCGAGGTCTACATGGCGATCGAGAGCCCGCGCGGCGAGCTCGGCTGCTACATCGCCAGCGACGGATCGGCGATCCCGTACCGGATGCACATCCGTGCGCCGAGCTTCGTCAACATCCAATGCCTGCCGCACATGATGCGCGGCGGACTGGTCGCTGACGCTGTCGCGGTGATCTCCTCCGTCGATCCCGTCTTGGGTGACGTGGATCGGTGAGAATGGTCGGGACTGGCGTCCGTTCGCTGCGCTTTCTTTCGCCGCTCCCTCGGTGCGGCTCGTCGCTGGCGCTTCCCTCGCCGCCTGTGCAAGGGTCCCCGGCGTGAGCAGGCTGAACGACGCCAACGTGACGCTGGCGAAGGAGATCATCGGGCGCTACCCGAGGCCGCGATCGGCGACGATCCCGTTGCTGCACCTCGCCCAGCAGCAGGATGGCTACGTCACCGACGAGGCGATGGTCCACGTCGGCGAGCTGGTCGGGGCGACCTCGGCCGAGGTCCTCGGCGTGGCCACGTTCTACGAGATGTTCAAGTTCGAGCCGGTCGGCAAGTACCTGATCAACATCTGCGACACCATGTCGTGCGCGTTGACTGGCGCCGAGGAGCTGATCCACCACGCCGAGCAGAGCCTCGGGATCAAATCCGGCGCGACCACCCCCGACGGCTTGTTCACCCTGTCGCACGCCGAGTGCCAGGCGGCGTGCACCGAGGGCCCGGTGCTGCAGGTCAACTACCGCTACCGCTTCCGGGTCACCAACGCGATGTTCGACCAGCTGGTCGGCGAGCTGCGCAGCGGCCGCCTCGACGGCGAGATCCCGCCGCACGGCACGCTGGCCCGCGTCCGACAGACCATCCCCGCAGACCGCGCCGTCGGTGTGCCGGCGCCCGACGACGTCACAGCAGCGCCGTTGTGGATGAACGCCGAGCCGCCTCGTCCCGGAGCAGGACCTGCATGAGTGCCACCACCTATCCGTTCACGCCCGGCTTCTACGCCGGCGACCGGCCGAAGATCGTCACGTCGCGGTTCGAGTTCGAGGACTCGCACACGCTGCATCGCGCACTGGCCACCGGCGGGTACGAAGGGTTGAAGCGGGCGCTGGCGACATCCGCCGCCGACGTCCACACGATGGTCAAGGACTCGACGGTCCTCGGGCGCGGCGGCGCAGGCTTCCCCGCCGGCGTGAAGTGGGGGCTCACGCCCCAGGCGGTGTGGCCGCGCTACCTCGTCGTCAACGGCGACGAGAGCGAGCCGGGCACCTACAAGGACCGCCTGTTGATGGAGCGCGACCCACACCAGCTGATCGAGGGATGCCTGATCGCCTGCTACGCCGCCGGCCTGTCGCAGTGCTTCCTCTACATCCGCGGTGAGATGGCCCTCGCCCAGGAGCGCGTCGCGACGGCGTTGAACGAGGCCTACGCCGCCGGGTACATCGGTAAGAACATCCTCGGCAGCGAGCTGTCGGTCGACATCGTGCTGCACTGGGGTGCCGGGGCGTACGTCGTCGGCGAGGAGACCGGTCTGATCGAGAGCCTCGAGGGCAATCGCGGCATGCCTCGGGTGAAGCCGCCGTTCTTCCCGGCGGCGAACGGCTTGTACGGCAAGCCGACCATCGTCAACAACGTCGAGACGCTGGCCAACCTGCCGTGGCTGCTCGTCAACGGCGTCGCCGCATACACCGCGATCGGTTCGGCGACCTCGCCGGGCACCCGCATGGTTGCCGTCTCCGGGCACGTCGAGCGACCCGGCGTGTTCGAGATCGTCAACGGCACCACCACCTTTCGTGACCTGATCTACGGCGAGGACTTCTCCGGCGGGATCCGCGACGGCAACGAGCTGAAGGCGTTCGTGCCCGGCGGCGGTTCGGCGCCGTGGTTCGTCGCCGACCAGCTCGATCTGCCGTTCGAGAACCGACTCGTCAGCGCCGCCGGGTCGATGACCGGCTCCGGGGCGATCATCGTGATGGACGAGACCACCGACATCCCCGCCGCGGCGCTGACGCTCGTGCGCTTCTACGCCGAGGAGTCCTGCGGCAAGTGCACGCCGTGCCGCGAGGGCGCGACGTGGCTGACCCGGATCCTCGACCGGATCGTCGATGGCCATGGCACGCTCACCGATCTCGACCAGCTGTACCAGGTCGGCGAGACGATCTGCCCCGGCGCGTTCCCGCACGCGGCCAGTGCCCGCCTCGGGATCGAGGCGGTGCCGTTCCCGTACAAGATGACCACGATCTGCTTCGTCGGGCCGTCGGCCTACGTGCCGGTGCACTCCGCGCTCACCCTGTTCCGCGACGAGTTCGAGGCCAAGTGCACCCGGGTCAACCCGCGGCGCACGATGATCCCGGTCGTCGCCGCGTCGAGCGCTGCCGGAGGCCGAGTCTGATGCTGTCGCTCACCGGCCCTGCGGTTCGGCTCGCTCCAGTGCGCCTCGCCGCTGGCGCTTCCCTCGGCGCCTGCGCGCAGATCCGGAGTGTGGCCCGATGACCGACACCGTCAGCACCGAGGCGACCGACGCGCCGCCGCCCAACCCCAACGACGTCCACCTGACGATCAACGGCAAGGCCGTCACCGCCCAGAAGGGCGAGATGATCATCAAGGCCGCCGACGACAACGACGAGTACATCCCGCGGTTCTGCTACCACAACCGGATGGATCCGGTCGGGATGTGCCGGATGTGCCTGTGCGAGGTGGACTCCGGTCGCGGCCCGCAGATCGTCGCGACGTGCATGGTCGCAGTCGCCGAGGGGATGAAGGTCGAGGTCAACTCGCCGACATCGAAGCGCGTCCAGGAAGGGATCATCGAGCTGCTCCTGGCCAACCATCCGCTGGACTGCCCGGTGTGCGACAAGGGCGGAGAGTGCCCGCTTCAGGACCAGTCGTTCAGCCACGGCCCCGGCGAGAGCCGGTACGTGGAGGAGAAGCGGCACTACGAGAAGCCGATCCCGATCAGCGACCTCGTCTACCTCGACCGTGAGCGGTGCATCCTCTGCGACCGGTGCACCCGCTTCGCCGACCAGGTAGCGGGCGATCCGCTGATCCACTTCACCCACCGCGGCAACTCGACGCAGATCAGCACGTTCCCCGACGAGCCGTTCAGCTCGTACTTCAGCGGCAACACGGTGCAGATCTGCCCCGTCGGAGCGCTGACCGCGAAGCCGTACCGGTTCAAGGCCCGCCCGTGGGACCTCGCCGAGATCGAGAGCACCTGCACCGCCTGCTCGGTCGGCTGCCGGATCGTCGTCCAGTCGAGCCGCGACGAGGTCGTGCGCTACCTCGGCGTCGACAGCGAGCCCGTCAACTGGAGCTGGCTGTGCGACAAGGGACGGTTCAGCTACGAGTCCACCGCCAGCCCGGCACGCCTCGGCGAGCCGCTGGTCCGCCGCGGCGACGAACTGGTTGCGACGACGTGGAACGAAGCGCTCGTGGCAGCGGCGAAGCTGATCAACGAGGCTGTCGCCGCCGGCGGCGCGTCGAGCATCGGCGTGCTCGGTGGCGCGCACGGCACCAACGAGGACGCGTTCGCCTGGGCCCAGCTGGCCACGCAGGTGATCGGGACACCGAACCTCTACCCGCAGTTCGGTGACGGCCTGCCGGCCGCAGTGCTGGAGCTGCCGCGGGCGACCATTGCGGACGCCGCGGCCGCCTCGACGATCGTGCTCCTCGGACCGGACCTCAAAGAGGAGCTCGGCGTGCTCTACCTGCGGCTGCGCGACGCCGTCGAGCGCGGCCGCAAGAAGATCATCGAGCTGGGCCCGAAGCAGACCGGGATGACCCGGTACGCGTGGCGCTCGATCGGCTACGAGCCGGGGACGCAGGTCGCGGCGATGAGCCGGGCCCTCGCCGACCCGGAGATCGACGCCCAGCTGTCATCCGGCCCGATCGTGGTCGTCGTCGGCCGCGCCAACCTCGCCGAATCTGCGGAGTTCGGCGCGGCAGCCCTCGACGTGCTGCTCGCCCGCCACCCCGGCGCGACGGTGCTGCCGGCGTTCCGGCGCGGCAACGTCGTCGGTGCGCTGCAGGTGGGGATGCAGCCGCGCGACGGCGGCAAGCACACGCTGGGGATGTTCGAGGACGCGGTCAACGGCAGGCTCGAATGCCTCGTGCTGCTCGGCGCCGACCCGTTGCGCGACCACCCCGACAGCGACCTCGCCCGCCGGGCGATGGCCAACGTGCCGCGGATCATCGCCGTCGACACGTTCCTCAACGACTCCAGCAGGCACGCCCAGGTCGTGTTCCCCGCAGCGGCCGCCGGCGAGAAGCGCGGGACGCACACCAACATCGAGGGCCGCGTCTCCCAACTCGCCGAGAAGGTCACACCGCACGGCACCGCGCGGCCCGATTGGATGATCGCCGTCGAGCTGGGGATGGAGCTGGGGACCGACCTCGGCTACACCAGCGTCGACGAGATCACCGCCGCCATCGCGGACAGCGTGCCGGCGTACGCGGGGATCACCGTCGCCGCGCTCGCCGCCAATCCCGACGGGATCGTCGCCGCACCGCCGGCGCGTCGCGAGCCGCTCGTGGTCTCTGGTTTGGCGGCACCCGACCGGAACAGCTACGACTTCCGTCTCGTGGTCAGCCGGCAGATGTACGACCGTGGCGTGAACACCACCAACTCGCCGTCGATGGCGCCGCTCGCCGGCGCGGCGGCCGTCCACATCCACCCTCTCGACCTCGATCGCGTCGGCGCGGGTGACGGTGCAGAGGTCAAGGTGTCTGGTGCCCGCGGCACGATCGTGCTCGTCGTGCGGCCCGATCCTGCGGTGCTGCGTGGTACCGCATGGGTGCCGTTCAACCAGCCGGGTGCGAACATCGGCGACCTCATCGATTGCACGGCGCCCGTCACCGACGTGCGGATCGAGACGCTGTGATCGGACTCGATCCGCTCCTGCTCGGCGGGATCACGTTCGGCGACGTGCTGATCGTGCTGCTGAAGGTCCTCGTGATCTTCGTCGTCGGCCTCGTCGGCACGATGCTGATGGTCTGGTTCGAGCGCAAGGTCATCTCCGGGATGCAGAACCGCATCGGCCCGAACAAGGCCGGGCCGTTCGGCATCCTGCAGACGCTCGCCGACGGGATCAAGCTGTTCTTCAAGGAGGACCTGGTCCCCGAACAGGCCAGCCGGTTCGTGTTCAAGCTGGCCCCGTACCTCGCGTTCGTGCCGGCATTCCTGGTCTGGTCCGTGATCCCGCTCGGCGGCGACTTCAGCCACGGCAAGGACGGCACGGTCCGATTGTTCGGGCACGTCACCAAGTTGCAGCTCGCCGATCCGCCGATCGGTGTGCTGCTGCTGCTCGCGCTCAGCTCGATCGCGGTGTACGGGATCATGCTCGCCGGCTGGAGCTCGGGGTCGAAGTACCCGCTGCTCGGATCGGTGCGGGCGTCGGCGCAGATGGTCAGCTACGAGGCCGCGCTCGGGCTCAGCCTCGCCGCGGTCATCCTCGTCACCGGCACCCTGAGCACCAGCGGGATCGTCGTCGCGCAGAGCAGCTTCAGCAAGTGGAGCCTCGTCGCCACGGGCTTCCTGCCGTTCGCGATGTTCATGATCTCCGCCACCGCCGAGCTGAACCGGCCGCCGTTCGACCTCGTCGAGGCCGAGCAGGAGCTCGTCGGTGGGTTCAACACCGAGTACTCGAGCCTCCGCTTCGCATTGTTCTTCCTCGCCGAGTTCATGAACACGATCACGATGAGCGGGGTGATCGTCACCCTGTTCTTCGGCGGACCGCAACCGATCAGCTTCAACGGCCACACCATCGATCTGCCGCTGGGCCCGTTCACCGGCACGGTCTGGTTCGTGCTCAAGCTGCTCGTGTTCCTGTACATCTACGTGTGGTTCCGGGCCACGCTGCCGCGGCTGCGCTACGACCAGTTGATGAACCTCGGGTGGAAGGTGCTGATCCCGGTGTCGCTCGGCTGGTTCATGCTCCTCGCCGCGTTCCGCATCGGTCAGGACCAGGGCTGGAACCGCGTTGCGGTCGGCTTCATCGGCGTCGGTGTGCTGATCGTGGCGGGTTCGCTGCTGATGCTCGCCAACCGGGTCAGCGCGCGCAACCGCGAACGTGAAGGGGCGATGTTCTGATGGGCTACTTCGGCGGGTTCCTCGTCACCCTGCGCCAGCACCGCCTGTTCGGCGGCGAGCGGGTCACGACCTCCTACTCCGGCGGCCGCGTCGCCAAGAAGCAGGCACTGAAGGCCAACCCCGAGCACCCCGACCCGGCCCCGAGCAACGACAACGGCGGCGACGAGAAGATCCACAAGCCCGAGCGGCTGCACGGGCGCCACGTCCTCAACCGCTACGAGGACGGGATGGAGAAGTGCATCGGCTGCGAGCTGTGCGCCGGCGTGTGCCCCGCGAAGTGCATCTTCGTGCGCGGCGCGGACAACGACCCGACCGATCCGACGTCGCCCGGTGAGCGCTTCGGGTACGTCTACGAGATCAACTACTTGCGTTGCATCCACTGCGACCTGTGCGTGGAGGCGTGCCCGACCGAGGCGATCACCGAGAGCAAGCTGTTCGAGTTCAGCTTCACCAACCGCCGCGACGCGGTCTACACGAAGGCCGAGCTGCTGGTGTCCGACGACGGCAAGCCGAAGCGGATGCCGTGGGAGGACTGGCGTGAGGGCGACGACCTGCTGACCAGCGGGTGGATGCGGGCCACGTCGCCGTCGGGCGACGCCCGCTTCGTCGGCGAGGTCGGCTGGAGTGGCGAGCTCGGCTACGGCGTCCGCCAACCAGAACCCAAGCAACCGGCCCCAACCACCGTTCGAACGGTCTCGAGGGGCGCGGTCGCAGGCGGCGAGGGAAGCGCCAGCGACGATCAAGTTGGGCCTGCGTAGTGGAGCTGGTCGTCTTCATCTGCGCGTCCGCGATGATCTTCGGCGGGGCGATCGGTGTCGTTGCGCGCTCCCATCCTGTCCACTGCGCGCTGAGCCTGATCCTCACCCTGTTCGGGATCGCCGTGCTGTTCATCGCCCAGAACGCCCAGTTCCTCGCAGCGGTGCAGGTGATCGTGTACGCCGGCGCGATCGTCGTGCTGTTCCTGTTCGTGATCATGCTGCTCGGCGTCGACCAGTCCGAGGACTTGCGCATCGAGCCGTTCAAGATCCAGCGGCCCCTGGCCGCCGTGGTCGGCGTCGGCATCGTCGGGTTGATCATCACCGCCGCGATCACCTCGCGCAAGGCGTTCACGCCGACGCCGCAGGTGAGCAGCGCCGTTGCGGATGCTGCGACCAACTCGCCCGCGCACGACACCAACATCCGTGAGCTCGCTCGCGACCTGTTCAGCAACCACGTGTTCGCGTTCGAGTTGACGTCGGTGCTGCTGGTGATCGCCGTCGTCGGCACGGTCCTGCTGGCCCGCCGACCGGACCGCGCCGCGGCCGCCGGCACCGATGCCGGGAAGGCGTCGGTGTGATCGCCATCGCCCAGCCGACAACGCTGTGGTACCTGATCCTGTCGGCCGTGCTGTTCGGCGTCGGGGTGGTCGGGGTGATGGTCCGGCGCAACCCGCTCGTGCTGTTCATGTGCGTCGAGCTGATGCTCAACGCCGTGAACCTGACCTTCGTCGCGCTGGCCCGCAAGCTCGGCGACATCGGCGGCCAGACCACCGTGTTCTTCGTGCTGGTCGTTGCCGCGGCCGAGGTCGTGGTTGGGTTGGGGATCATCGTCGCGATCCTGCGCCGCAGGCCGGGCGCAACCGCCGACGATCTCGACGAGTTGAGGGGCTGAACGGACGATGATCCACGTCGTCTGGCTCATCCCTGCCCTGCCGCTGTTCGGGTTCCTGGTGATCCTCGTGTTCGGTCGCAGGCTCGGCGAACCGCGGTCCGGCTACTTCGCGACCACGATGGTCGCCGCCGCGTTCCTCGTCACCGTCGGGGTGTTCATCGACCTCCTCACCAAGACCGCGACGCAGCGCGAGCAGGTGGTCAAGGTGTGGACGTGGCTGCCGGTCGGCTCGTTGCACGTCGACCTGGCCTTCCTCGCCGATCCGCTGAGCATCACGATGTGCCTGTTCGTCACCGGGGTCGGCACGCTGATCCACCTCTACTCCGTCGGCTACATGCACGGCGACCCGAAGTTCTCGAAGTTCTTCCTCTACCTCAACCTGTTCGCCTTCAGCATGTTGATCCTCGTGCTCGGCGAGAACCTGCTCGTCACGTTCGTCGGTTGGGAGGGCGTCGGCACCTGCAGCTACCTCCTCATCGCGTTCTGGCAAACGCGAGAGAGCGCGGCCACCGCGGGCAAGAAGGCGTTCGTCACCAACCGCGTCGGCGACTGGGGCTTCATGATCGCGATGTTCCTCGCGTTCCAGGCCACGGGCACGCTCAGCTACCTCGGGATCAACGGTGCCGCAGAAGCCCACAGCCTGGCGCGCAGCACGGCCACTGCGATCGCGATGATGCTGTTCATCGGCGCGGTCGGCAAGAGCGCGCAGCTGCCCCTGTACATCTGGCTGCCGGACGCGATGGCCGGCCCGACACCGGTCTCCGCGCTGATCCACGCGGCGACGATGGTCACAGCGGGCGTCTTCCTGATGGTGCGGACGAGTCCCATCCTGCACGAGGCCTACACATGGGGCCCGACGCTGATCGCGATCATCGGCGCGGTGACGGCGCTGTTCGCGGCGACGATCGCCCTCGCTCAGAACGACATCAAGCGCGTGCTCGCGTACTCGACCGTCAGCCAGCTCGGGTACATGTTCCTCGCCGTCGGGTCCGGCGCGTACGTGGCGGCGATCTTCCACATGATCACCCACGCGTTCTTCAAGGCGCTGCTGTTCCTCGGCTCCGGTTCGGTGATCCACGGGATGCACGACGAGCAGGACATGCGCAAGATGGGCGCGCTGCGCAAGCTGCTGCCAATCACCGCGGCGACGTTCATCGTGGGCTGGCTGGCGATCGCCGGGGTGCCACCGTTCTCCGGCTTCTGGAGCAAGGACGAGATCCTGCTGTACGCCTATGCCAAGAGCCCGGCGCTGTGGGCGATCGGCCTGGTCACGGCGATCCTCACCGCCTACTACATGACCCGCCAGGTGATCATGGTGTTCTACGGCAAGGCGAAGTGGGAGGACGCCCACGAGGAGCACGGCGCGCACGGTGAGATGCGCCCGCACGAGAGCCCACCGACGATGCTCGCCCCGCTCGTCGTCCTCGCCGGCCTGGCCCTCGTCGCCGGCGTGATCCAACTGCCGTTCAACCACAACACCGAGTTCCTCGACAAGTGGCTCGCCCCCGTCACCGAGTTCAGCCAGCGCAACATCACCGGTACGTGGGCCAACGACAACAAGTACGTGTTGATGGCGATCGCCATCGTCGCCTCCGTCGGTGGCATCTACCTCGCCGTCATGGTCTACGGCAGGCACAAGGTGAAGGCGGTCGAGCCGGAGGTGCTCGCCGAGGGCTGGTACTACGACAAGGCCGTCACCGCGTTCATGGGCGGCCCCGGCCGTGCCTCGTTCGACGGCGTCGCGTGGGCCGACGCGAACGTCATCGACGGCGCCGTCAACGGGGCAGGGCGGGTCGTGCGCGAGGCGGCGACCGGGGGGCGCAAGGTGCAGTCCGGCAACGTCCGCAACTACGCCGCTGCGGTCGCGGTGGGGGTCGTGCTGCTGCTCGGCTGGTTCGTCATCGCGCGGGGCCTCTGATGGACTTCCCGATCCTGACGACGATCGTCGCCGCCCCTGCGGCCGGGGCGGTGGTGGTGCTCGTGTTGTCCAACCGCCGCCCGGACTGGGTGCGCCTCGTCACACTGCTCACCGGGGTCCTCACCGCCGGCCTGACGATCTGGACGCTCGTGGCGTTCAAGACCCGCGACGCCGGGTTCCAGTTCACCAGCAAGCATCCGTGGGTCCCGGCGTGGGGCATCTCCTGGCACCTCGGCATCGACGGGATCTCGCTGTTCCTCGTCGTCCTCACCGGCGTGCTGTTCCCGCTGGTCCTCGTCGGCGTCGACCCGCACCACGACCACAAGCGGTACTACGCGTGGATGCTGCTGCTCGAGGCGGGGATGCTCGGTGCGTTCATCAGCCTCGACCTGTTCCTGTTCTTCGTGTTCTTCGAGATCGTGCTCGTGCCGATGTACTTCCTGATCGGCGGGTGGGGCTACGACAACCGCGTCTACGCGGCGACCAAGTTCTTCGTGTTCACGATGTTCGGCTCCGCGTTCATGTTCATCGGCATCGTCGCCACCGCGTTCCTGGCCAAGAGCAACGGCGTCGGCCACGTCACGTTCGACCTCGTCGAGATCGCCGACAAGGCGCACTTCGCGGGGAGCACCGGGCGATGGCTGTTCTTCGCCTTCGCGATCGCGTTCGCGGTCAAGGTGCCGCTGTTCCCGTTGCACACCTGGCTGCCCGACGCGCACACCCAGGCGCCGACGGGCGGTTCCGTGATCCTCGCGGGGGTGATGCTCAAGCTGGGCACGTACGGCCTGTTGCGCTTCGGCCTGTTCCTGTTCCCCGAGGCGGCGCGGTGGGCCAAGCCGTTGCTCGTCACCCTCGCGGTGGTCGGCATCCTCTGGGGCGCGATCGCGGCGACGATGCAGAAGGACCTCAAGCGGCTGGTCGCCTACTCGTCGGTCGCCCACCTCGGGTTCATCGTGCTCGGCATCTTCGCGATCACCTCGCAATCCGTCAGCGGCGGCGTGTTGCAGATGATCAACCACGGCGTCTCGACCGGCGCGCTGTTCCTGCTCGTCGGGATGATCTCCGATCGTCGTCACACCCGTGAGATCGCCAAGCTGCGCGGGATCCAGCGAGTCGCCCCCGTGTTCGCCGCGGCGTTCATGGTGGTGATGCTCTCCTCGATCGGGGTGCCCGGCCTGAACGGGTTCATCGGGGAGTACCTGATCCTGATCGGGTCGTTCCTGACGACGCGGTGGTGGGTCGTGGTCGCTGCCACCGGCGTGATCCTCGCCGCGCTGTACCTGCTGTGGGCGTACCAGCGCGTCTTCCACGGCGAGCCGGACGAGGAGAACAAGTCGTTCGCCGAGCTGCGCTGGAAGGAAGGGGCGCTGCTGCTGCCCTTCATCGCCGCGATCGTGTTCGTCGGGGTGTACCCGAAGCCGATGCTCGACCGCATCACCCCGAGCGTCGATGCGCTGATCCAACACGTGCACGACACCACCGGCTACGTCCAACCGCAACCGGTGTTCGTGCACGTCGCGGGAGCATCGGGTTGATGGCCGTGCTGCTCGCCGACACCCTGCACGGGCCCTCGATCGACTGGTTCGCCCTGAGCCCGCTGATCGTGCTGCTCGGCGCGGCACTGCTCCTGCTGCTCGTCGCCGTGCTCGCGCCGGTGTGGCCGCGGTTCCTCTCGGCCTGGCTCACTGTTGCCGCGTCCGTGGCGACGATCGTCCTCGCGCTCGTGCTGTGGCACCGCATCGACGTGAACGGCACGAAGACGCTCGTCGGCGGCGCGATCGCGTTCGACCACTTCTCGATGTGGATGACGATCACGATCGCCGTCGCGATCCTGCTCACCGCGTTGTCGACGGACGGGTACCTCCGCCGCGAAGGTCTGGACGGTCCGGAGATCTACGCGCTGTACATGCTCTGCGCCGTGGGCGGGATCGTGATGTCAGCGGCGAACGACCTGATCGTGCTGTTCCTGGGGCTGGAGATCCTCTCGATCGCGATGTACATCCTCGCCGCCAGCCATCGCAAGCGGGTCCAGAGCCAGGAAGCGGGCATCAAGTACTTCGTGCTCGGCGGGTTCTCGTCGGCGTTCTTCCTCTACGGCGTGGCCCTGATCTACGGCGGCGCGGGGAGCACCAACTTCTCGACGATCATCGCCTCGTTCAACTCGACCGTCGCTCTCGACCGCCACGACGGGTTAATCCTCGCGGGTGTCGCGATGCTGATCGTCGGGCTCGGGTTCAAGACCTCGTCGGCGCCGTTCCACTTCTGGGCGCCGGACGTCTACCAGGGCGCGCCGACGCCGGTCAGCGGGTTCCTCGCCTCAGCCGGCAAGGCCGCCGCGTTCGCGGCGATGCTGCGCGTGCTGGTCTCGGCGCTGCCGCACTGGCGCGACGACTACCGCCCGGTGATCTGGGTGCTGGCGGTCCTGACGCTCGTGGTCGGGGCGACGATGGCCGTCATCCAGACCGACGTCAAGCGGATGTTGGCGTTCTCGTCGATCAACCACGCCGGGTTCATGCTGGTCGGAGTCGAGGCTGCCGGGCACGTCGCGGGCAACCCGAGCCCCGGTCGCGGGATCTCCTCGGTGCTGCTCTACCTGCTGCTCTACTCGGTGCTGGTCACCGGCACGTTCGCGGTCGTCGCCGTCGTCTCGCGCACTGGGGACAACGCCACCGACGTCGGTTCGTTCCGCGGGCTCGGCCGTTCGCGCCCTGTCCTCGCCGTTGGGTTGACGGTGCTGTTGCTCGCCCAGGCCGGTGTCCCGTTGACCAGCGGGTTCGTCGCCAAGTTCGGGGTGATCCAGGCCGCGGTGGACGAGCACAGCTACGCGCTGGCGATCATCGCGATGGTCACCGCGGTGATCGCCGCGTTCCTCTACCTGCGGATCATGTCCAGCGTCTGGGTGGCCGAACCGCAGCCAGGCGACGAGACCCGCGAGGCGATCCACGTGCCCTGGGCGGGGGGCGTCGCGATCGCCCTGTCGGTCGGGTTCACGATCGCCGTCGGCGTGGCCCCCGGCTGGATCGTCAACCTCGGCAAGTCCGTTTCCAACCTCGCTCACTGATCGTCGTCACCAGCTCTTCGTCCTCCCGCAGAGCGCACGTTCCGTCGGTGGGAGGACGCAGGCGCCCGATCCTCCGGGCGCGCTTGAACCGTCGCCGGCTGCCGTGCGGCGCTCAGGCGTGGCGGAGCAGGTCGTCGTACAGCGCCTGCTGCCAATCGAGCTCGCCGGCGTTGTCCTCCGGGTGCCATTGCACGCCGACGAGCCACGGGCTGCGCTCGGACTCGTAGGCCTCGGTGATCCCATCGGCGGATCGCCCAACGACCCGCAACCCGCTGCCGAGGCGGTCGACTGCCTGGTGGTGAACGCTGTGGCACTCGCCGATCCGCTCGTCGCCGACGGCTTTCGCCAGCCGTGAGCCCGGGTCGACGAACACGTCATGGTGCACGTACCAGTGGTCGTCGCCGATGTGCTGGAAGAGCGTGCCGCCGAGCGCGACGTTGACCACCTGCATGCCGCGGCACACCGCGAGCAGCGGCAGGTTGCGCTCGAGCGCGGCGGCGGCGACCACGAACTCGACCTCGTCGTGGTCGGGCACGATGCCGTAGAGCTCCTCCGCGGTCGCCGGCTCGCCGTAACGGCGCGGATCGACATCGCCGCCACCGGCGAGGACGAGCGCATCGACGCGCGCCAGCAAGGACTCGATGTCGCCGACCACCCCGGGATCGGGCGGGAGCATCAGCGGGACGCCGCCGGCGCGGCGGATCGCGCGCAGGTAGTGCTGGCCGATCGCGAACACGGGGGTGCGCAGCCCGTCCGCCTTCGGGCTGATCCGCCCGACGATCAGCACGAGCGGGGCGGTCACCGCTCCATTGTGTCATCCGGTGCGGTGGTGGACGCCCTTCACCCGGAGCAGGAGCGGGCTACGCGCGGGCGATCTGCTCGACGAGGTAACCAGCCTGGCGCGCCGCGGCCATCACCACCTGCGCGTGTTCTGGACCGCGCACCTCGAGCACTGCTTGCACGCCGGTCTCGCGCACGTCGAGGTCGACGCCTTCGCGCACGTGCTCGACGACGATCAGGTTCGCGCCGCACTCGGCGAAGATCGTCAGCAGCCGGGCGAGGCTGCCCGGACGGTCGGTGATCCGCGCGAACAGGATCAGCCGCCGCCCGGCGCGCGTCTCGTGGCGCCGGATCAGCCCCGGCAGCACACCGAGGTCGACGTTGCCGCCACTGATCACGACGCAGGTGGTGCCGGCTGGCGCCGGAGCGCTCTTGCCGGACATCAGCGCGGCGACGCCCACCGCTCCGGCCCCCTCGACGAACAGCTTCGCCCGCTCCATCAGCAGCACCATCGCGTCGGCAACTGCCTCCTCGTCGACGACGATGATGTCGTCCAGCCACCGCTCGATCAACGGCCCGGTCAGCCGGCCGGGTCGCTTCACCGCGATGCCGTCGGCGAGCGTCACCACAGGCCCGCCGTGCGTGGGCTGGTTGGCGTACGGGGCACACGCCGCGGCCTGCACGCCGACGACCTCGATCGTCGGGTCGTGCTGCTTGAGCGCGATCGCCACGCCGCCGGCGAGGCCGCCGCCCCCGAGCGGTACGATCACCCGGCGCAGCTCGGGAACGTCGACGAGCAGCTCCCGACCAAGCGTCGCTTGACCTGCGACGACGGCGAGGTCGTCGAACGGGTGACAGAACTGCATCCCCGCGTCGGCGGCGCGCTCGCGCGCGGCTTGCACCGCCTCGTCGAGCGAATCGCCACCCTCGACCACGACGGCGCCGTAGGCGCGGCAGGCCTCCACCTTCGAGATCGGCGCGCCGGCCGGCACGAAGATCTCGCAGCGCACGCCGGCCTGGCGCGCCGCGAAGGCGATCGCCTGGGCGTGGTTGCCGGCACTGCCTGCGGTGACGCCGGGGGCGGCGAGGCCGCCGAGGGTGGCCAGCTTGTTCATCGCCCCGCGGACCTTGAAGCTCCCGGTGCGCTGCAGGTTCTCGGCCTTGAGCACGACCCGACTGCCGACCCGGTCGCTGATCGCCGCCGATGAGGTGACCGGGGTGTGCTTGACCACGCCGAGCCCGGCCTGCACCGCACGGTCGATGTCCGACGGGGAGATCGACGGCACGGACATGCTGGACCGTACGGTAGTGCCGTGCGTGCGCTGCTGATCGCCAACGCCAACGACGCGGACCCCGGCTTCGTCGGGCACCGCTTCCGCCGTCACGGATATGCGTTCGCCGAATGCCCGCGCGAGCACCCGGCGGAGTGGCCACCGCTCGCCGGGCACGACCTCGTGGTGTCGCTCGGCAGCGACTGGAGCGTGTACTGGCCGCAGGTCGAGTCGTCGGTGTCGGCGGAGATCGAGCTGATCCGCGCCGTCCACGAGCGCGGCATCCCGCTGTTCGCGATCTGCTTCGGCAGCCAGGTCGCCGCCTGCGCGCTCGGGGGCACGGTCGCCCGTGCCGCGACGCCGGAGATCGGCTGGCACCAGGTTGCCAGCGACGTTCCGGAGATCATGTCGGGGCCGTGGTTGCAGTGGCACTCCGACGTCGTCACCGTGCCGGCGGGCGCCACCGAGCTGGCCCGCAACTCGATGGGCCCGCAGGCGTGGAGGTCGGGGCGCACCCTGTGCACCCAGTTCCACCCCGAGGCCACCGAGACGATCGTCGCGCGGTGGTCGGCGAACGCGGCGGACGAGCTCGCCGGCGTCGGCACCACGCCCGATCTGCTGTTGTCGGCGACGCGCACGAACGTGATCGAGAGCCGGCGCAACGCGTCCCGGCTCGTCGACTGGTTCACCGAGCACGTCGCCGGCGCCTGATCCGACACACCGCAGACGCTGTTCCTCCGAGCCGACGCCGGCGCTGTCAGGCGCCGTCGGGGTCGGCGAACGTGAACGTCAACGGCCGTTGGAACCGCCCGGCGAGGGACAACCAGTGCTCCAGCTCGGGGCGCGAGGCCAGGCGCTCGCAGCTGCGCAAGCGTTCCTCGGGCCCGAGCGCATCGGTGTCCGGCACGCCGACCGCACGCTGGGCGACTCCCCACATGCCCTCGCGGAACTCGCTCATCACCTTCATCAGCCGCAGCCGGGCGACGCCGCTCTCGCTGACCTCGCCGAAGTAGGCGTCGAGCAACCGATCGTCGGTCTCGCCGTCGAACCCGCAGTTGACGCTGAGGTTGGCGAGGTCGAAGAACGCGTCGTTCATCCCGCCGCACTCGAAGTCGACGAACCACATCCGGTCCGCGCCGAACAGCATGTTCCCGGGGACGAGGTTGTTGTGGCAGGGCACAGGCGCCATCGGCGCCTTCGCGAACGCCGCCTCGATGCGTCGGCTGAGCTGGTGCAGGCGCTCGTATGCGGCGGGGGCGATCACGTCGTGGGTGCCGGCGTCGCGCGCATGGCGCTCGACGACCCGGTGCACGGGGAAGTCGGCGCGCATCGGTCCGCTGTCGTGGAACGTGCGCAGGGCGTCGGCGATCTGCACGAGGTGGCCCGTGACGTGGTCGGCGTCGAGCGGACGCCCGTGGACGACCTCGGTGATCAACGTCTGGGTCTCGGGCAGCTCAGCGGCGACCGGCGGCCCGACACCGACGTCGGCGGCGCGGCGGGTGGCCTCGGCCTCGTTCGCCGCGCTGAAGCCGAGCATCTCGCCGGCGCGACGGCTCCGGACGATGTACTCGCGCCCATCGACGGTGACGGCGAACAGCTCCTGGCGGGGGTTGCTCGGCAACGGTCGGATGAGCGTGGTGCGCCCTTCCCACCGGGGCACGCGAGCGACCAAGGCCTCGATTGCCGTCGGCATTTCACCGTGTGTAGCAGCTCCGGAAGCGAAAAACGTGCCTCATCAGCTGCGCCTGCGTCGCGCGACCCGTTCCCAGGGAGGCCGCGACGTGCGACGAGGGCAGATGACGACGAGGGTTGGAGTGGGTTTGTAGGCGGTTGAGAGTGCCGTAGTAGCGTCCCGACACGATGTCCGACTTCCTCCGCGACTACCTCAACGTCGTCTGGTTCGGGGCGATCGCCCTGGTCCTGGCCGGGTTGTTGCTGGGGGTCGCCGCTCTCGTCCGTCCGGACCATCCGACCGAGCAGAAGCTCATCGCGTACGAGAGCGGGGTCAACCCCGTCGGCGAGGGCTGGTCGCAGAGCCAGGTCCGCTACTACGTCTTCGCGCTGTTGTTCGTCATCTTCGACGTGGAGGCCGTGTTCATCTTCCCGTGGGCCACCCAGCTCGAGCGGTACGCCGGGTTCGGTCTCGCCGAGATGGGCATCTTCGTCTTCGTCCTCCTCTTGGGCCTCGTGTACGCGTGGCGCAAGGGCGTGTTGCGCTGGGTGTAGGCCGCCGCACATGGGGATCGTCGATCGCGGGCGTCTGCCCAAGCCACTGACCACGCTGTTCAACATGGGCCGCTCGTACAGCCTGTGGGTGTACCAGTGGGGCCTCGCCTGCTGTGCCATCGAGATGGGCGCGGCATTCGCCTCGCCGCGCTATGACGTGATGCGCCTCGGCGTCATCCCGCTGCCGGCGAGCCCGCGCCAAGCCGACCTCGTCGTCGTGTCCGGCACCGTCACCGACAAGATGGCCCCCGCGATCAAGCGCCTCTACGAGCAGATGCCGGAACCGAAGTACGTCATCAGCATGGGTTCGTGCGCGAACTGCGGCGGTCCGTACTGGGACAGCTACTCGGTGACGAAGGGCGTCGACCAGATCATCCCGGTCGACATCTACGTCCCCGGCTGCCCGCCACGGCCCGAGGCGTTGCTCGAGGGGATCGTCCTGTTGCAGCAGCGGATCAAGAACGAGGACATGGGCGCGCGGTGGCGCGGCGAGGGCACGAAGCCGATGTCGCGCGAGGCGGTCGTCGTGGGGGGTGGTCCGATTGAGTGACACCACGACCCCGACTGAACAGGACGTCCCCGCCCTGCCCGGCGACGGCCTGCGCGAGGGCGTCGTCGACGCCGTGCGCGCCGTGATCGGCGACGGGCTCGTCGACAGCCTCGTCAAGCCGGGTGACGACGTGTGGCTGCGGGTGCGCACCGATGCCTGGCGCGCCGTTGGCTTCGCGCTGCGCGACGTCGTCAGTTGTGACTACTTCTGCTTCCTCTCCGGGCTCGACTGGATGCCCAGTCCGTATGGCCGCGGTGAGGACGATCCCACCGAGCCGGCGCCGGCGCGCGACGCCACCATCGTCCAGGGCTACACAGGGGGCGAGACCCGGTTCCAGGTGTTCGCCAGGGTGTCCAGCAGCCGGCGCCACTTCGGCGTGACGATCAAGGCCGACGTCCCCGACGACGAGCTGGTCATCGACAGCTGGAGCACGGTGTACGCCGGCGCCAACTGGCACGAGCGCGAGACCCACGAGATGTTCGGGATCGTCTTCGCCGGCCACAACGACCTGCGCAACATGTACCTCCCGCTGGACTTCGAGGGTTTTCCGCTGCGCAAGGACTTCCCGCTGCTGTCGCGGATGGTCAAGCCGTGGCCGGGCATCGTCGACGTCGAGCAGCTGCCCGGCGACGATGCAGAAGAAGAGGAGGCGCCGGCATGACCGTTCTCATCCGGGGACTGCGCCCCCGCACCCCATCGTCGTCCGGCTCGCTGGCGCTCGCACGGCCGACCGTTCATGGGCGGCGCCCATGACCGACCTCAGCGAGCGCAGCAAGCTCAGCTACATCGCCGCGCAGGCCGCCGATGCACGTCTCAACGTCGAGCTCGAGACGGAGGGGATGACCCTCAACATCGGCCCGCAGCACCCGGCGACGCACGGCACGCTGCGGATCATCGTCCGACTCGACGGCGAGCAAGTGGTGTGGGCCGAGCCGTCAGCCGGTTACATGCACCGCGGCTACGAGAAGCTGACCGAGGTGCGCACCTTCCCGCAGGTGACGACGCTGATCAACCGCATCGACTGGCTCGGCAGCTTCGCCAACGAGGTGCCCTTCATCCTCGCCGCCGAGAAGCTGATGGACATCGAGGCGCCGCCGCGCGCCCAGTGGATCCGCACGATCCTGTTCGAGCTCAGCCGGATCGCCAACATCTCGCTGTTCCTCGGCGACCTCGGCGCGCAGATGGGCGCGGTCACGCCGGTCTTCTACGCGTTCCGCGACCGCGAGTACGTGCTCAACCTGATCGAGTCGGCTACCGGCGGCCGGTTCCATCCCAACTTCGACCGCATCGGCGGCATCAAGGACGACCTCCCGGCCGGGTGGATCGACGAGACCCGCCACGTGATGAAGCGGCTGCGCAACTTCTGCGACGAGGTCGAGGACCTGCTGTTCGGCAACGTCGTGTTCCAGACCAGGACCCGCGGCGTCGGCGTGATCCCGCGCGAGGTGGCGTTGCAGTACGGCCTGTCAGGCGCCAACCTGCGCGCCAGCGGCGTCGACTGGGACCTGCGGCGCGACCAGCGCGCCCCGCTCGCCTACGACAAGGTCGAGTTCAAGGTGTGGACGCACCCCGACGGCGACAGCTTCGCCCGCTGCTGGGTGCGCCTGCAGGAGACCCGCGAAGCGACCAAGATCGTCGAGCAACTGCTCGACGGGTTGCCGCCCGGCCCGATCATGGCCAAGGTGCCGCGGATCATCAAGGTGCCGGCCGGCGAGGCGTGGGTGTCGACGGAGAACCCGCTCGGAGAGATGGGCTACTACGTCGTCAGCAAGGGCGATCTCGGTCCGTTCCGGGTCAAGATCCGCAGTGCCAGCTTCAACAACATCTCCGTCGTGCCGTGGGTCCTGCGCGGCGTGTACGTGCCGGATGTGATCACGGTGCTGGCATCGCTCTACTTCATCCTCGGGGACATCGACAGGTGATCGCTGTCACGATTCCGTATTGGGGGCAGTCGTTGTTGCGGGTGCTCGGGGGGACGGTCGCGGTGTTGCTGCCCGCCGGGACGATCGTCTACCTGTTCCTGTTCAAGATGATGAGCTTCATGCAGAGCCGGCTGGGGCCGATGGAGGCGGGGCCGTACGGCTCGATGCAGCTGTTCGCCGAGGTCGGCAAGTGGCTGCAGAAGGAGGACCTCTACCCGACCCGGGCGGACAAGCGGATCTTCAAGATCGCCCCGCTCGTGGTGCTGGTCAGCACGTTCCTGCTCGTCGCGGTCGTGCCGTTCGGGCCGGACGCGTACTTCACGAACTTCGACGCAGGTGTGTTCTACATGCTCGCGGTGAGCAGCATCAGCACCCTCGGGATCCTCGTCGCCGGGTGGAGCAGCGCCAACAAGTACTCATTGCTCGGCGGTCTGCGCGCCGCCGGTCAGCTGATCGCCTACGAGCTGCCGATGGTGCTCGCCGTGGTCGGGGTCGTGATCCAGGCAGGGACGATGAACCTGCAGCAGATCGTGTGGCGCCAGAACAGCGAGCACGCCGCGATCTTCGGCTGGAACGGCCTCGGCGACCCGTACCTGTTCACCCAGCTGATCGGGTTCGTGGTGTTCATGATCGCGGTGCAGGCCGAGCTGACCCAGACGCCGTTCGACATGCCGATCGCCGAGTCCGAGCTGGTCTCGGGCTACATGACGGAGTACTCGGGGTTCCGCTTCCTGATCTTCTTCATCGCCGAGTTCGCCACGGTCGGTGTGTTCAGCCTGATCGCCAGCGTGCTGTTCCTCGGTGGGTGGGCCCTGCCGTTCAGCTGGTTCGGATGGCACACCGGGTCGACGCTGTTCGGCGGCGTCGACAACTGGATGAACATCGTCGGGCCGCTGATCCTGTTCACGAAGATGATCGTGCTCAGCTTCCTGGTGATGTGGGTGCGGTTCAGCTACCCGCGGCTTCGCGAGGACCAGTTGCAGCGCTTCGCCTGGAAGGTGCTGATCCCGATCTCGCTCCTGAACATCATGGCGACAGCAGTGTTGAAGGTCGTGTTCTGATGCCGATCAAGTCGACGATGGGCAGCTTCCTCAAGGGGTTGCAGATCACCCTCGGGGAGTTCGCCCAGACGGTGAAGCCGCGCAAGATGGGTGGCGGCGCGGCCACGGTGCAGTACCCGCACGAGAAGGAGGCGCCGACGCTGCGCTCGCGTGGCGTGATCGCGCTGCGCGAGGACAACTGCACGTCGTGCATGCTCTGCGCGCGCAGCTGCCCCGACTGGTGCATCTACATCGAGGGTCACAAGGAGCTCGCCCCGCCGCGGCGCGCCGGGGGTGCGCCGCGCAAGGTCAACAAGCTCGACCGCTTCGACATCGACTACGCGCTGTGCATGTACTGCGGGATCTGCGTCGAGGTCTGCCCGTTCGACGCGCTGTTCTGGAGCCCGGAGTACGAGTACAGCGAGCCGAACATCGCCGGCCTGCTGCACGACAAGACCAAGCTCGGCGAGTGGATGGAGACCGTCCCGGAGGCTCCGGCCCTGGAGGTCGGCGCGGACAAGAAGGGCAAGAAGTGATGCTCGCGTCGCGCGTCGAGGTTGCCCAGAACATCGGCTTCGGGCTCATCGCAGCGGTGATGATCGCCGGGGCGATCAGCGTCGTGACGAACAGGAACGTCGTCCACGCGGCGCTCTCGCTGGTGATGGTGCTCGCCGGCGCAGCCGCTCAGTACCTGCTGCTCGCCGCCGAGTTCGTCGCCGTCACGCAGGTGCTGGTGTACATCGGCGCGGTGATGGTGCTGTTCCTCTTCGGCGTGATGCTGACCCGGGCCAAGCTCGGGCGCGAGGGCGACCTGAACAACAAGAACTGGGGCGTCGGCATCCCCGTCGCGCTGTTGATGCTCGGCGTGATGTCGTGGGTTTTGATCGACGGGTACCGCGGCACCAAGCTGCCGGAGAACACCGCCCCGGTGTCCACGGCAACTCTCAGCGACAGCATCTTCAAGCCCTACCTGCTGCCGTTCGAGGCGTTGTCGTTCCTCCTCCTCGCCGCCGTCATCGGCGCGATCGTGCTGGCTCGGAAGGATTAGAGATGCTGATCAACGAGTTCCTGCTCCTCGGCGCCGTCCTGTTCTGCATCGGCGTGTTCGGGGTGATCGCGCGCAAGAACGCAGTGATGGTGCTGATGAGCATCGAGCTGATCCTCAACTCGGTCAACATCAACCTGCTCGCGTTCAGTCAGCTCGACGGCAACGTCGACGGCAACGTGTTCGCGCTGTACATCATCGCCGTGGCCGCTGCCGAGGTCGGCGTCGGCCTGGCGATGGTGCTGCTGGTGTACCGCAACCGCAAGAGCATCTCCCTCGACGAGCTGTCGGAGATGAAGGGCTGAGATGTTCGCATCGACAGGCGGGTCTGGCGCCGAGGCCGTGGCGCACGCATCGGGTTGGTTCCTCGACCACGCCTGGTTGATCCCGCTCATCCCAGCGGTCGCGTTCGCGGTGATCATCCTGTTCGGCAAGCGGATGCCCATGAAGGGCTCCGAGGTCGGCATCGCCAGCATGGCGGCGTCGCTCGTGATCGCGATCGGCACGACGTACCAGTGGATCCACCGCGTCGGCGACGGGACCTACACCCAGCCTGTGATCAAGAGCTGGACGTGGTGGCAGACCGGCGGGCTGAAGTTCGGGATCGGCGAGCACGTCGACGGGCTGTCGGTGATGATGCTGCTGCTCGTCTCGTTCATCTCGTTGCTCGTCCAGATCTACTCGCTCGAGTACGTGCGCGGCGACCGCCGCTACACCCACTTCTTCGCCGCGTTGACGCTGTTCAGCGCCGGGATGCTTGTGATGGTCGTCGCCGAGAACATGGTCCAGCTGATCCTCGGCTGGGAGATCATGGGGCTCTGCTCGTTCATGCTGATCGGTCACTGGTGGGAGGAGGAGGCCAACAGCCTCGCCGCGCTGAAGGCGTTCTTCACCGTGCGCGTCGGCGACGTCGGCCTGCTCGTCGGCACTGCGATCCTGTTCGGGGGGATGGGCACGTTCTCCATCCAGGAGATCAGCCGCAAGGCGCTCGACGGCAGCACCAGCCACACCTTGCTCGTCACGGCCAGCGTGGCGTTGTTCATCGCCTGCATCGGCAAGAGCGGCCAGTTCCCGCTGCACACCTGGCTGCCGGACGCGATGGCCGGCCCGACGCCGGTGTCGTCGCTGCTGCATTCGTCGACGATGGTCGTCGCCGGGGTGTTCCTCGTCGCGAGGCTGTACCCGTTGTTCCACACCGGTCTGGACATCAACCTCGCCGGACAGCACTTCAACCTGATCGCAGTCATCGGCGGGATCACGATCCTCATCGCCGCGCTGCTGGCGTTCGTGCAGGACGACATCAAGAAGGTGCTCGCCTACTCCACCGTCAGCCAGCTCGGCTACATGATGATGGGCCTCGGCGTCGGCGCGTTCACGCCCGCGGTGTTCCACATCTTCACGCACGCGTTCTTCAAGTGCTGCCTGTTCCTGTGCGCCGGCTCGGTCAGCCACACCGGCTCGCACCACAGCTTCGACATGAAGAAGGACATGGGCGGCCTGTGGAAGAAGATGCCGGTCACCACCGTGTGCTGGATCATCTGCACGTTCGCCCTGTGCGGCGTGCCGTTCTTCAGCGGGTTCTTCTCCAAGGACGAGATCATCGACAACGCCCACAACAACGGGTACAACGTGTTCTTCGTCATCGGGCTGGTCGGCGCGTTCATGACCACGGCGTACATGACTCGCGCGACCTACCTGACGTTCTTCGGCAAGGCTCGCGGTGCCGCCGCTGGCGAGCACGCCCACGACGTCGACAGCGCGGCCGAGGAGGACCCGCTCGACGCCGACCCGCGGTCGCCCGAGCACGGGGACGCCCACCGCCCCGCTGTCGCCGTGGCCCGCGCGCTCGACGAGGAGGCGCCCGACTACGTGGTCGCCGAGGCGCCGGAGCCTGCGCTGGCGCTGGCCTTGACGCACTCGTACGGGGCCGAGGCGAGCGCCACAGAGGAAGCGCAGCTCGCGCTCGTGCGCTCCGGGGAGGACCCCCACGATGACCACATCGCCGCGCACTCGCTGCACGGCGGGCACGACGCACATGCCGCCCACGGTGCGCACGACGAGCACGAGGCGCACGGCCGGACGCTGTCGTTCGCTCCGAACGACTCGCCGCTGCTGATCGTCGTGCCGCTGATGATCCTGGCCGTCCTGGCGATCTTGTCCGGGTACGTGAACGCCGCGGCGTTCCACGTCGAGAAGTTCACGGAGTGGGTCGCCCCGGTCCCCGGCACGTACTTCCCCGAGCTCGCCGAGGCGACCTTCAAGTGGGTCGACGCCGTGCCGTCGATCCTGCTGGTGCTGGCCGGCTTCGCGGTCAGCCTGGCGATCAGCAAGGCCGTGTTCAGCGAGGCGCCGTCACCGTTGAAGGGCCTCACCCAGCGCAGCAAGCTGCTCCACGCCGGTCACCAGTTCCTCGTCAACAAGTACTACCTCGACGCGCTGTACGAGAAGGTGATCGTCCACGGCATCGCCCACCCGGTCGCCCAGGCCGCGTACTGGGTCAACCAGAACTTCATCGACGGCATCGTCAACGGCGTCGGTACCGGTGGCCGCAAGACGGGCCTGTGGGTCTACCGCAACATCGACCAGCGACTGGTCGACGGCGCGGTCAACGGCAGCGGCTTCGTCGCTCGCGAGTCCGGAGACGCGTTGCGCCCGGTGCAATCAGGCAGGATCAACCAGTACGGAGCGCTGCTGTTCGGTGCCGCAGCAGTCGGTGCGCTCGTGCTCGTCATCGTGAACACCTAGGACGACGCCCATGACATCGAACAACTGGATCCTCAGCCTCGGCACGTTCCTCCCGCTCGCCGGTGTGATCGTGATGATGTTCATCCCGAAGAAGGAGGAGTCGGCGATCAAGGGCGTCGCCATCTTCACGGCTGCCCTCACCCTCGGCGTCGGGATCTGGACGCTCGCGCTGTTCAAGTACAACCACGCCGACCTCCAGCAGTTCTCGGTGCACACCAGCTGGATCAAGCCGATCCGCGCGACGTACACGATCGGGCTCGATGGGATCAGCCTGCCGCTGTACATCCTGTCGATGCTGATCACCCTGCTGGTGATGATCTACTCGTGGGACCACATCCCCGAGCCGGGCAACCCGAAGGCGTTCTTCGGGTTGATGCTGATCCTGCAGACGGGGATGGCCGGCACGTTCATCGCCCAGGACCTGATCCTGTTCTTCGTCTTCTTCGAGGTCGTGCTGCTGCCGATGTACTTCATGATCGGCGTGTGGGGCGGCGAGCAGCGCCAGTACGCGTCGCTGAAGTTCTTCCTGTACACGATGTTCGGCTCGGCGCTGATGCTGGTCTCGTTCATCGCCCTGTTCATCGTCACCAAGGGCAACACCGACCCCAACGGCAGCTTCGCGTTCTCGTGGTTCGAGGCCCACGGATCGGGGGTCGCCACCACCACGGCGGTGTGGATCTTCGCCGGGATGTTCATCGGCTTCGCGGTGAAGGTGCCGATGTTCCCGTTCCACACGTGGTTGCCCGACGCGCACACCCAGGCGCCGACGCAGGGCTCGGTGATCCTCGCCGCGATCCTGCTGAAGCTCGGCACGTATGGGTTCGTGCGCATCGCCCTGCCGTTCCTGCCGCAGGCGGCGGTGAAGTGGGCGCCATTCATCGGTGTGCTGGCGGTGATCGGGATCATCTACGGCGCGCTCGGCTGCTTGGCGCAGACCGACATGAAGCGACTCATCGCGTTCTCGTCGGTCGCGCACATGGGCTTCGTGATGCTGGCCATCTCCACGCTGACGCCGCTCGGAGTCAACGCCGCGGTGTTCGGGATGGTCGCCCACGGCCTGATCACCGGGATGCTGTTCTTCATCGCCGGCTCGGTCAAGGACCGCTACCACACGCTGGAGATCAAGCGGCTCACGGGACTGCTCAAGCAGGTGCCGCGGATGGGGTGGATCCTCGGGTTCTGCGCGATGGCCTCCCTCGGCTTGCCGGGGTTGGCGGGGTTCTGGGGCGAGTTCCCGGCGATCCTCAGCGCGTACAACCCGCTGCACGGCCAGGGCCTGCCGTTCGGGGGCCTGAGCCTCGGCGCGTTCCGCACGTACATGGTCGTCGCCGCGATCGGCACCGTCCTCGCCGCTGGGTACTTGCTGTGGCTGTACCAGCGCACTGCGTTCGGTGAGCCGAACCCCGACTTCGTCGTCGACACCCACCTCGCCCACTCCGCAGGAGCGGCGGCCAACCCGCACGACGACCAGCACGCCGACATCCACGACGTGAGCATCTACGAGTGGATCGCGTGGACGCCGCTGCTCGTCGGGATCATCCTCTTCGGCGTGTATCCGCAGCTGCTGTTCAGGGTCACCGACCCTGCCGTGACGCACCTGCTGGCCGTGTTCGGCGGCAAGTGACGTGCTGTCGACCCTGCTCGCCAGCGACTTCGCCAGTCCGAAGGTCGACTACCACGCGATCGCGCCCGAGCTGATCCTCGCCGGTGGCATCTGCCTGGTGCTGCTCGTCGATCTATTCGTCTCCGAGCAACGGCGGTGGATCACCTCGACGGTCGCCGGCCTCGTGCTGCTCGTCGCAACCCTGCCGATCGTCACCCTGGCGACGAGTGGCCACGTCAGCGGGCATCCTCGCTCGCTGTTCGGTGGCCGCTACGTGATCGACAACTTCAGCCTCGTGCTGAAAGCGCTGTTCCTGCTGATCGGCTACGTCGTGGTGCTGCTCTCCGACAACGACGTCGAGGGGAGCACCTACTACCAGGGCGAGTACTACGCCCTCCTGCTGAGCTCGATCGCCGGGATGGTGATGATGTGCTCGGCCCGGGACCTGATCAGCGTGTTCATCGCGCTCGAGTTCCTCTCCATCCCGTCGTACATGCTCGCCGCGTGGCGCAAGCGCGACAGCAAGAGCAACGAGGCGGGCGTGAAGTACTACCTGCTCGGCGTGTTCGCGAGCGCGGTGATGCTGTACGGGATGAGCCTGTTGTACGGGACGACGAAGACCACGCTGCTCAGCGGGATCGGTCAGCAGATCACCGCGAAAGGCCGGTTCGCGGGGGTCGAGGTCGTCGGCATCGTGTTCGTGATCGTCGGCTTCGCGTTCAAGATCAGCGCGGTGCCGTTCCACACGTGGGCCCCCGACACCTACGAGGGCGCGCCGACGCCGATCACCGCGTTCTTCAGCGTTGCCTCCAAAGCGGCTGGCTTCGTCGCCCTGATCCTGATGGTCTACCTCGCGTTCCCGCAGGCCAGGGACGTCTACCAACCGTTCATGTGGGTGCTCGCAGTGCTAACGATGAGCATCGGCAACCTGCTCGCCCTGCGCCAGACGAACATCGTGCGGATGCTCGCCTACTCCAGCGTCAGCCAGGGCGGGTTCATCCTGATGCCCCTCGCCGTCGCCGGGACCAAGGATGCGGCCGGCGCCTCGCTGCGCGCGGTGATGGTCTACCTGGTGATATACGCGGCGACCAACCTCGGGGCATGGGCCGTGATCATCGCCGTGTCGCGCAAGACCCGCAGCGGGGAGATCTCCAGCCTCGGCGGCCTGTTCGGCTACGCACCTGGGCTGACCGCGCTGATGACGATCTTCCTCGCGTCGCTCGCCGGGATCCCGCCGCTCGGTGGTTGGTACGCCAAGTTCGGCGTCTTCCGCGCCGTGCTCGACGCCGGCGGAGGGTGGGGCTACACACTCGCGGTGATCGCCGCGATCAACACCGTGATCGCCACGGCCTACTACATCAACGTGATGCGCGAGATGTGGATGAAGCCGGCGCCCGACGGCGACGTCACACCCGTGCGCATCCCCGCCTCGTTGCAGGCGGCGCTGGCGATCACCGGCGTGGCGACGCTGCTGTTCGGCGTGCTGCCCGGCATCATCAGCCGCTATGGCTCGCTCACCGACCTCGCCGGCGCGTTCGGGCACTAGTCGACGTCACTCGCTCGCTGCGCTCGCTCCGTTCGGTCGATCTGTTGGGGCGGCCTTCGGCCGCACTCAGCTTGTGGTGGGCGGGCCCGCGGGGCCGGATCCGCCCACCGCGGGGGGGGGGGGGGGCGCCCCCCCCCCCCCCACCCCCCCCCCCACCCACC
>JBBQTN010000040.1:0-30408 GCA_038213195.1 Acidimicrobiales bacterium
CGCCCCGGCGCCGTGCTGCAGCTCGAGCGTCCCCTGCCGGTCGCCGGCGGTGACGTCGGCGCGGGTTGCGGTGGGAAGCCAGCCGAGGTCGACGTCGACCCGGTAGCTGATGTGAGCGGGAACGTCCTCGACCGGCACGACCACGTCGCCGGACAGCACCCATCCGCCGGCCGTCTCGCGCAGGATCGCGTGTTCGGCACTGCTCAACGCCGCGCAGTGCCACAGCACGTCGAGTCGAAACATCGCCGATCGCCTCCCTCCGGCAGGTGTCCGATCCTGCCATCGTGCAGGGCGACTCCTCGCGCCGGATCCCGATTGGAGCACGTCGAGGTCACGACTAGAGCGGCATGATGGCGACAGGGCGGGCGACTCGACGTGGCCGGGCCACTCCGCCAGATCCAGCCCGGGTGGGCGCGATCTGTGCCAACACCCGGCACATCACGCGCCCACCTGGCTGCGACCCAGCCCAGGTGGGCGCGATCTGTGCCAACGCCCTGCACAGCACGCGCCCACCTGGCCGCGATCCAGCCCGGGTGGGCCGCGATCCGCGTCGATCTGGCTGCGGTTCCGGGATCGTGCGCCCGGCGGCGCGATCGCGTCGGCGACCACGAAGAACAGCTCGTGACGGTCAGCGTTGCAGCGGAGCCCGGCCGAGCTGCTCACGGAGGGCGAACCGCTGGATCTTGCCGGTTGCGGTCTTCGGGAGAGCATCGACGACGATGACCCGGCGAGGGCGCTTGTACGCCGCCATCGCTGCCCGGCAGTGCGCGTCGATCGATGCCGGTTCGATCGTTGCTCCTGCTCGCGGTATGACGAACGCGACGGTGGTCTCCAAGCCGTCGTCGTCCCGGGCGCCGACCACGGCGGCCTCGAGGACATCCGGATGAGCAACGAGGACCGACTCGACCTCGGCGGGGGAGACCCAGATCCCGCCAGCCTTGATCATGTCGTTGTTCCGTCCCAGGAAGCACCAGAACCCGTCCGCGGACATCGTGTAGACGTCCCCTGTTGCGAGCCACTCACCGCGGAACGCGGCGCGGGACGCCGCATCGCGACACCAGTAGCCGGTTGCGATCGAGGGGCCTTTCACGTGCAGGAAGCCGGGTGTGTCCGGCGCAGTGATCGGGTCGCCGTCTGCGGTCGTCAGCCGTAGTTCGAAGCCGTCGACCGGCAGGCCGCTCGTGCCGGGGCGGATCTGCCCGACGCGGTTGGACAGGAAGATGTGCAGCGCCTCGGAGGTGCCGAGCCCGTCGAGCACGGGGTGGCGGTAGCGGTCAGAGAACCGTTGCTGCAGCGTTGCGGGCAGTGCCTCGCCTGCCGTGACCGTCAGCCGCACCGACGAGAAGCAGTCGGGTGACGGGTCGGCGTCGAGCAGGGCGGCCACGAACCCAGGCGATGCGAAGAACAGCGTCGGCCGCTCGTCGGCGACGAGCTGCGTCACGCCGGCAGGGGTCGGGCGCCGCGGGTCGAGGATCGCGGTGGCGCCGACCGACAGCGGGAAGGTCAACGAGTTGCCGAGACCGTACGCGAAGAACATCTTCGCCACTGAGAAGAACCGGTCATCGGGTCCGATGTCGAGGATCGACCGGGCGTAGGTGAGCGCAGTGGCTTCGAGCGAGGCATGCCGGTGCATGACCCCCTTCGGCAGACCTGTCGTACCGGAGCTGTACAGCCAGAAGCCGGGCGAGTCCTCGCGAGTTGGTGCCACTGCTGCCTCGGTGACGTCGGTGAATGCGGACCACGCAGTTGCAGTGCCTTCGAGATCGCGCGGAACGTCGCCGATGACGACCCCAGCGCGCAGGTCGTGTGCGGACCGCTGGACCGTCGGCAGGTGCGCGGCGAACTCCGCCGACAGCACCACCACGCCCGCCTCCGAGTCGGCGATGATCGCGGCGAGCTCGGATGCCGTCAGCATGGTGGACAGCGGCACAGGGACGACCCCGGATCGGAGCGCACCGAGGAACCACGCCGGGAACGCAAGCTCGTCGTTGACGACCATCGCCACACGCTCGCCGCGCCGGACGTCCAAGGTGCGCAGCGCGTTCTGCGCCCGCCACACCTGCTCGCTCAGCTGGCGATACGTCGTGTCGATGCCATCGATCCGATACGCGACGCGGCTCGCGTTGCCGAGATCGAGTTGCCTGTCGACGAGCCAATCGGCTGCGTTGTAGCTGGTCACGGTTGCCCCCACTTCACGTTTTGTCGGAACCGGCGCGGCGCCGTCTCAGAGCTGGACGTACTCGTAGTCGAGCGGACGTTGGTTGACACCCGTCGCGGGCGGCGCGATCCATCCCGCCACACAGCCCCGCTCGGTCACGGCGTGCATCAACGACTGCACGTGGTCCAGGTCGGCTGTGGTGGGCAGCCACCGCGAGACGTTCTCGGTCCAGGTCTCGTCGGAGATCAGCTGTCCGTCGGGGCTGACGTGGTGGTTGCGGAACGCACCCACGTGGCGGTTGAACCCGACGTGCGGTAGCCGCAGCTCGGCGCCGACCTCGGCGAGCGTCCGGTTCCAACGGTCGACACCCTTCTGGCAGTCGGCGATGTAGTCCTCCCGCAACGTCTCGTTGAGGGCGGCGAGGGCTGTCGCCTCCCGCTCGACGATCGCTCCCTCGGCCACCGACGGCACAACACGACGCGCACTGAGCAGGCGGTGATCATCGGCCCGTTTCGATTCCTGGAATCGTCCTTTCAAACCTGCCGCGAAGTAGTTGGCGGCATTCGTGGAGGTCTCGGCGCCGAACAGATCCAACGAGACGGAGAAGTGGAAGTTGAGGTACCGCTGCAGCGTGTCGATGTTGATGCCGCCGTGGGGTTCGACATCCTCGGTCTCGTGCTCGCGCATCAGCTCGACGGTTCGCTGCACCACTCGACCGATGCCGGTCGCGCCCACGAACAGGTGGTGGGCCTCCTCTCTGAGCATGAACTCACAGGTGCGCGCCAACGGGTCGAAGCCGCTCTCGGCAAGGGTCGCCAGCTGGAACTTGCCATCGCGATCGGTGAAGTAGGTGAAGAAGAAGTACGCGAGCCAGTCGGCCGTGGTCTCGTTGAACGCCCCAAGGATCCGCGGGTTGTCCACGTCTCCGGATCGGCGTTCGAGCAGTGCGTCGGCCTCATCCCGACCGTCGCGGCCGAAGTACCGGTGCAGCAGGTACACCATCGCCCAGAGGTGCCGGCCCTCCTCGACGTTGATCTGGAACAGGTTGCGCAGGTCGTAGAGGCTCGGCGCGGTGAGGCACAGCGCACGCTGCTGCTCGACGGAAGCCGGCTCGGTATCGCCCTGTACGACCACCAGGCGGCGCAGCTCGGAACGGAACTCGCCGGGCACCTCGTTCCACACCGGTTGCCCGATGTGGTCGCCGAACCCGACGCGGCGGTCCGTCTGCGGGTCGGCGAGGAAGATGCCCCATCGATACTCCGGCATGCGGACGTGATCGAAGTGCGCCCATCCGTCCTGGCCGACAGACACCGCGGTACGCAGCAGCACGCCGCGGTCTTGATATGCCACTGGGCCCGACTGGTTCCACCAGTCGAGGAACCTCGGTTGCCAGGATTCGAGCGCGCGTTGCAGGCGACGGTCGCCTGCCAGGTCGACGTTGTTGGGAATGAGGGCGTCGATGTCGACGGCGGTCATGGTTCCTCCTGGGAAGTGTGCGCTCAGACTCGGTGGCGATCGAAGGTGGGGCGAGTGCCCGTGCCGAACCGCCGCAGGGCACCGTCGGCGCCGACGGCGTTCGGCCGCTGGAACACCCAGTTCTGCCAGGCCGTCAGCCGTCCGAAGATCTTGGTCTCCATCGTCTCGGGACCGACGAAACGGTAGTTGCACTCCATTGCGGTGAGCGCGTCCGGTGAGAAGCTGTTCCGCTCCTCCAGCATCATGCGGATCTCGTCGTCCCAGTCGAGGTCGTCGGGGGCGAAGGTGATCAAGCCCGCCGCCATCGCCGATCGAGCATCCAGATCGCACCCGACGGTGTCGAGCGCCCGCTCGAGATCGTCGGGGCGCTGCCAGAACCGGCTCTCGAGCCGGCTCAGCCGGTTCGACATCGGCAGCAGCCCGTCGTTGATCTTCGTCAGTCGAATCGTCGGCGCGCGCACGTCGGCCGTGCCATCCGCATCGAGCATGAACGATCGATCGGCGACGAGGAGCAGCTCGGCCAGGACACCGGTGAAGCAGCTCTCAGGCTCGACGACGGCGACGAGGGTACGGGCCGACAGGTCGAGCCGCCTGAGAACCCGCGCCCACAGCAGGCGCACCTCGTTGACGAGCCACTGTGACGGCTCGTCGACGAGGACGGATTCGGCCCCGCGGACCGCATCGCTGTCGCCGCGGGTGTGCAGCACCCACGTGCCGACGGACGGCTCGTTGAATCGAAGTCGAAGGATCGCGTCATCCAGCTGCCGGGCTGCAGCGAGGATCCAGGAACGATCGCCGCCGGCCGCCAGTTCGGGTGCGGTCGCCGGCTGCTCGCCGGCCGGACCGTGCACCGCGATGTGCGCCGAGCCCGTCGAGCGATCGAGCGACACGGACACGCAGGAATAGACGATGGTGTCGCCTTGAACGCTGGGCCGGAGCGGCGTGAGCTCGATCCCCTCGTCGGAGTCGGATCGGTTCGATGTTGCCGCCCGTTCCTGGGCGCGGCGGGCGACGACGTCGGCGAACGTGCTCGGTGGCGCGACGACGTCGACCAGGCCCCACTCGACGGCTTGCGCACCGCGAACGCCCTCGACGCGGGTGGAGAACACATCGGCGATGTCGCGGCGGACGTGTCGCTTGTCGACGACTCTGGTGAGCCCGCCCGTGCCCGGAAGCACGGCGAGCAGTGGGATCTCCGGCAGCGAGACGGCCGACGACTTGTCGTCGACGAGAACGATCTCGTCGCAGGCGAGGGCGAGCTCATAACCGCCGCCGGCCGCGGTGCCGTTCACCGCTGCGATGTACGTCTGCCCGGAGAGGCTGGTCGCGTCTTCCATCTCGCACCGGGTCTCGTTCGTGAACTTGCAGAAGTTGACCTTGTCCGAGTGCGAGCTGGTCGCGAGCATCTGGATGTTCGCCCCGGCGCAGAAGACCTTGTCCAATCCGCCGGTCACGACGACCACCTTGACGCCCGGGTGCTCGAAGCGAAGCCGCTGCACTGCGTCGTGGAGCTCGATGTCAACCCCGAGGTCGTAGCTGTTGAGCTTCAGCTCGTAGCCGTCGCGGAGGCCGCCGGCAGGGTCGACCGAGATGGTGAGGGTGGCGACGGGACCGTCGTACGCGAGCTGCCAGTGTCGATACGTGTCGGGCGAACGCTCGAAGTCGATCCCCTGCTGTGACACATCAACCACGTGAACCCTCCGTGACGTGTGATGTCCTCGTCGCGGCCGGGCGGCGCGACGGCGCATGCCGCCCCACGAAAGAACGGTACTCGGCGGCGAGGTCGTCGAGGCCGTCGAGGCCCAGGTGGCCGACACCCTCGTCGTCCCGTTTGCGAGCGTCCGCTGTTGCGCCGGTCGAGCGGTCGACCATCGGTTCGCGAAGTCCCATGACCCGTGCTCGGCGGGCGCATCCGCCACGGCGGGATGTGGCAACGTACGGCGCGGTAGCGTCCCCTTCGTGGACGACGACGCGCTCTTCGCGCTGATCCCAGGGGCCGAGCATCAGACGTTCGGACCGGTCGAGATCGATATCATCAAGGTCGGCGAGGCGCGCGTGAAGCGGTCCATCTATCCGGTGGGGATGCGATGGTCGGCCGATCTGGCGCAGCTCGTCGGCACGGACACGTGCCGTCACGCCCACGTGGGTTTCCTCGCCCACGGGAGCTTGCATTTCGAGTATCCCGACGGGTGTTCCGTCGACGTGGTCGCTCCCGCAGGGGTCGACATCGCTCCAGGCCACGACGCCTGGGTCGTGAGCAGCGAGCCCGCCGTGCTGATCGAGCTCGACTTCGAAGGCGACACGGTGGCACGGCTCGGTGTGGCCGGCGAGCACCGCCACTGATCGACCTGCGGTGGCAGGTGCTCACCGTTCGCGACGCGCGGCTGGTCGAGATCGTCGGCTTCGACAGCCGCGACCAGGCGCTCCACCGGATCGACATGTCAACCTGACAGGGCCAGAAGGAGACCACCATGGATCCAGCAGATCGACTCGAGCTCCACGAGCTCCCCGGCCGCTATGGCGACGCCATCGACGACCGCGCCTGGGACCGCCTCGACGACATCTTCACCAGCGACGGCGTGTTCGACCTCACCGATCTCGGTGGCCCGCGCTGCGAAGGCCTCGCTGCGATCAAGGAGTTCATGGACGTCCACGCCGAACACCCCAGAACCCACTTGATGACCAACATCTACGTCGACGAGACGTCCACGCCCGTGCAGCTCAGGTTCCGCATCATCGCGCTTCTCGGCGGCGGCAAGGTCGGCACCGCCTCCTACTACGACGAGGTCGTCCGGACCCCCGCCGGCTGGCGGGTGAGCCACCGCATCATCACCCGACGACGCCGACCGACCACCACCTGATCGACTTGCGATGTCGAACATGTGTTCGTAGTATGAACGCATGTCGACTGAGAAGCAGTTGTGGCGGGCACAGGTCAGCGCGCTGACGATGCGAGTCCACGACGTCGCCCGCCGCGAACCCGCCCGATACGACGCGTTGCATGAGTCGTGGCCGACGCTGACGTCGCAGCTCGATGCGCTGTTCAAGGCCCTCGACTCGTTCCCGTCCGACGACCCTGGACTGTTCCGCTGAGCCCGGACTGTTCGATCCTGCCGTCAGGACGGTGCCGAAGGTCCCCGCCGAGGCCACCCTCACCCTGCATCGTGAACGCTTTCGCCGAACCATCCGAGTCGCCTCGCCGTAGTCATCCCTGAACGTTTGACACACTGGAGCGTCCATGCGCTCGCGAGAGGGGGGTCAATGATCTTCGCGTTCGAGGATTGCGAGCTCGATCTCGGCCGCGTCGTGCTGCGCCGTGCGGGCGGTGAGGAACGGATCGAACCGCAGGTGTTCGACCTGCTCTGCTTCCTGATCGAACGGCGCGGTCAGTTGGTGCGCAAGGAGGAGCTCCTCGACCATGTGTGGGGTGACCGGTTCGTCAGCGAGTCTGCGCTGACGACGCGGATCAAGTCGGCGCGCCACGCGGTCGGTGACGACGGAACCAGTCAGCGGGTCATCCGCACGGTCCACGGCAAGGGGTACGAGTTCGTCGCCGAGGTGCGCGTGATCGACGATGTGATCGCGCCGGCGCGCCATGCCGCCCCGGTCGGCGCTGCCCACGTTCGGGCGGGGCTCCCGTCTGCGCTGCAGTCGCTGGTCGGCCGCGAGCACCTGTTGCAGCAACTCCAACAGGATCTGGCCACGAGCCGCCTGATCACGCTGGTCGGCACGGGCGGTGTCGGCAAGACGTCCGTCGGCTACGAGCTCGCCAGGCGCGTCGCCGCCGACTACCGGGACGGGGTCCATGTCGTGGAGCTCGTCACCGTGCTCGACGGAGGTTCCACCTTCGAGGCGTTCGCCACGGCGCTCGAAGTCAGCACGCACCAGTCGTCCTCGATCGACGATGCCATCGTCGACATGCTCGGTGGCCGGCAGGCGCTGCTCGTCCTCGACAACTGCGAGCATCTCGTCGGGCCCGTGGCGGAGCTGGTCGGGCGGATCATGCGCGCGGCTCCGGAGGTGTCGATCGTGGCCACCAGTCGCGAGCCGCTCGCCGTCGCGGGTGAGCACGTGTGGACGGTGGAACCGCTCAGGGTCGGCGACCTCGACGATCCGGAGGGTCGGGATCTGGCAGCCGCGCCGGCTGTTGCGTTGTTCGTGGAGCGTGCTCGCGCCGCCGATCCCACCTTCGAGCTGTCGGGCGTCACGGCTCCTGCCGTGTTGGAGATCTGCCGGCGACTCGACGGGATCCCGCTCGCGCTGGAGCTGGCCGCGTCGCGGGCACGGTCCATCGATGTCACCGAGATCGCGCGCAGGCTCGACGAGCGATTCAGGCTGTTGAAGGGCGTGCGTCGTGGTGTCGATCCTCGCCATCACACGTTGCACGACGCCATCAGTTGGTCCTACGACCTCCTCGATGAGGAGGAGCGGCGGTTGTTCGCGTCGCTGGCGGTCTTCGCCGGCCAGTTCGACCTGGGTACTGCGGAGTCGGTGTGCCGCGGCGACGACGTGCTCGATGTGCTCAGCCGGCTCACCCAACGCTCGATGCTCGCCATCCGCCGACCCTCGACCGGTGGGACACGCTACGAGATGCTGGAGACGCTGCGCGAATACGGCCGCAGCCGGCTCGACGACCGGGAGAGCGTCCAGCTGTTCGGGGCGCACGCTCGTCACTTCGCCGCGATCGGGCGTTCGGTGGAGGTCGATCTCGGAACCCCGCAGGAGCGCGACGCGGTGGCCAGAGCGGACGGGTCGTTCGCCGACCTGCGCGCCGCGCAGCGGTTCGCGCTCGACATCGAGGACTTCGGGACGGCCTTCGGAATCATCTGCTCGATGCGCGAGTACGCGATGCGAACGATGCGCTACGAGGTCTTCGC
The DNA here is from genome assembly GCA_038213195.1 of Acidimicrobiales bacterium. Taxonomy (GTDB): domain Bacteria; phylum Actinomycetota; class Acidimicrobiia; order Acidimicrobiales; family Ilumatobacteraceae; genus JAODBQ01. The sequence goes on from JBBQTN010000040.1 coordinate 8,512, forward strand.
GTGGGCGGACGCCGCCTCCCAGCACAGCAGTGCGGCGGACCATCCACTCCATCCGATGGTGACGGGAGTGCGGGCCTACGGCGCCTGGGTGCGTGGCGAGTTCGAGTCGGCGGTGTCACTCGCCTACGCGGCGAGGGCCGCCGAGCACGCCCACGGTGTCGATCCTTCCGGCCTGGCCGAGCGGGTGCTCGCCAATGTGTTGAGCATCTCCGGCGAGATCGAGACAGGCATCACGGAGATGCGCTCCCTCCGCGATCTGGCCGAGGCGTCGGGCAACGATTCGCGCATGGCGCACGCGTATTACATGCAGTCCGTCGGGTCGAGCTCGATCGGAGACTATGACGAAGCGCGACGCCTGATCGGTTGCGCGCGTGAGGTCGGGCGACGCACCGGAGCGCCGACCGACCTCGCGTCCGCGTTCGTCGCCGAGGGCTTCGCGACGTCGGACGACGCGGTCGCGCTGGATGCGTTCGCGACGGCTGATCGTCTCGCCCGCTCGGCGGGCAATCGTTGGATGAGCGCGTTCGCGCGCACCGAGGCCAGTGGTCTGCTGGTGGTTCAGGGCCGCCTCGGCGAGGCCCGCGAGGGCCTGGCCGCGATGGTCGACACGTGGTACCGGGCCGGTGAGTGGGCGCAGCAGTGGCACACGATGTCGCGCTGTCTGATCGCACTGCATCGCATCGGCCAGCTCGAGCTCGCTGCGCAGGTGCTGGGAGCGATCGAGGCCCACACCACGATGGGCGGTCCGCCGGTGATCAGCACCCTGCGCACGCTGGCCTTCGAGACTCGCGATTCGGTGACCGCGCAACTCGGCGATGACCGCACCCTGGAACAGCGCGCGGTGGGTGCCGCGCTCCCGGTTGCGACACTCGTCGATCGGATCCGCGATGCGTTGCTCGACCGGACGATCGGCGCTGAGGTCCGCACGCCGGGCTCCTACACGCCCGCCCGGTGATCGAGGTAGGCGTGGAGGTGGCTCGCCAGCTCGGACGCGTCCTGGCCGACCCCGTCGATGAAGCTCGACTTGCGGCGGCGCAAGAACGGCAGCCCCAACAGGTACAGACCGGGCAGAGCGCACACACCGCCGTCGTGCGCCACCCGGCCGCGTTGATCGAAGGCGGCACGGTCGAGCCAGCGGTACGAGGGCCGGTACCCGGTGGCCCACACGACGGTCTCGAACCGGTCGAGCGCCAGCTCGGTCGGCACGTCACCGAGGATCGTGCGGGTGGGCCGGTCCGGCAGGGGGAGCTCGGCATCGAGGCCATGCGCGCAGGCGAACTCGTCGATGCGGACGAGCAGGCGTTGCTGCTTCAGATCGGCGGCGGCGACGAGGTGGGCGACAGAACCGGAGCACTGGGCGCGGTTCCCCTGCACCCGCATGAACTTGCCGACGACGCCCACTCCTGCACTGACCAGGGCGTTGAGATCGAGCACGCGCCGCTCCGGGCTGCCGATCAGCTGGAGCGACGGCAGGCGGCGGGCACGATCGATGTCATCGACCTCGTCATATCGTTCGTCCAACTGGCCGATCGCATCCATCCACCAGTGGATGTCCCGCCCGCGATACGTGCGCGGCACACGGACGTGGTCGCCGACGGCCAAGACCACGTCGCATCCGCTCCCGCTGAGCTCGTCGGCGATCTGCAGTCCGGATGCCGACGCGCCGACGACCAGCACCCCGCGGTCGCCGACCTGCTCGGGGTTGCGGTACTGCAGTGCGGTGAGCTGGCGGACGCGCGCCGGGAGATCGGCGGCCAGCGCCGGGATCTTCGGCTCGCTCGACGCGCCCGTCGCCGCCACGACCGCGTCGCACAGCCACGTGCCCTGGTCGGTCGCCACCTGGAACCCTGCGCCGTTGGACACGACGGCCTCCACCGTGACCTGCCGGTGCACGGGCGCGCCGATGAGGCGCGAGTAGCACTCGAGCAGGGCGACGGTCTCGTCCTTGCTCATGAACCCGTCGGGATCGTTGCCCGTGTGGGAGCGACCGGGAAGACGGGTCATCCAGTTCGGAGTGAGCAGTCGGAGAGAATCCCAGCGCTCGGTCCGCCATGAATGACCGACGTCTCCCCGGTCCAGGACGACATGGTCGATCGATCGTGCGGTCAGCTGATGACTGATCGCCAATCCGGCCTGACCGGCGCCGATGACGACGACGGGGGTCCGCATGGTCCGGTGTCAGGCAACGACGACTTGGATGGTGGTCGGGTTCGCAACGATGTCGAACACGGCCGAGCGCTTCTGCGACTGGGCCACGATCGCCTCGATGTCGTCCCTCGATGCATCCGCGTCGATGTTGTAGCTGACCTTGATGCCGTCGAAGCCGTTGCGCACGTCGCCGTCGATGCCGAGGATCCCCTGCAGGTCCATCCCCGCTTCGACGGTGGCCGTGACCGAGCGGAGTTGGACACCTCGGTGCGAGGCAACGGTGGCGATGCCGGCGGTCAGGCACGAGGCCAGCGCAGCGAGGACGATCTCCGGCGGTGTGGCGCCATTGTCCTCCGACGCGAACACCTCCGGATGGTCGGCGTCGATCGTGTGCGCCATGCGATGCATGTGCTCTGCGCCGAGGCCCGAGAAGTCCGTGATCGTCGTGCGGCTGTGCGTTCCCTTCTGCCATTCGCAGGTGGCGCGCCATTGGAACTTGGCCGCGGGCGGTGCATCGGTGAGCGCCTGGCGAGCGCCTCGGAGCGCGTCGATGTTGACGCCGTTGTCGACGGTGGGAGAGTGGGTGTCGGTCATGGTGGTCCTCCTGTGCGGGCCCGTTCGGGCCGGTGTGTTGGTCAGCTCACCTTCGTCCCGGGCAGGTGCCCGAGTCATGGAGGTCACCTGACGACTTCGTGGAGCCTGGAACCACGTGATCTTCAGCAGATGTTCAGGACTTCACGCCGTTGGCGGCGAATGCTGTTCAGCCATGGACACCCATCTCGCGTCGCCGAGTGCACCACGCCCGATCGAACCCGAACCGGCCGACTGGACCGTCGTCGATCGCGGTTGGGGGCACCGGGCCGTCGACTTCGCGACGTTGAGCGAGCCCGGCAACTGTCGTGAGTACGTCTCGCTCCACCACCGGCTCGGGATCGATGCCGGCGACCGTGTGCTCGACGTGGCGTGCGGGGCGGGCCTCGCGTGCGAGCTCGCCCACATGCGCGGCGCGGAGTGCGCAGGGATCGACGCGTCCGCTCGCCTGGTCGCCATCGCGCAGCTTCGCAACCCGGATGCCGACGTGCGCGTCGGCGACATGATGGCGCTCCCCTGGGGCGAGGCCAGCTTCGACGTCGCCACCAGCTTCCGGGGTGTGTGGGCCACGACACCCGCCGCGATCGGCGAGATCTTCCGCGTCCTCGTCCCCGGCGGTCGCGTCGGCCTGACGGTGTGGGGACACATCAAGAAGTCACCCGGCGCGTGGGCGCTGGCCGCGTTGGCGACGGCGACGGCGCAGAAGGTGGTCAACCAGGCAGCGATGGTCTCGCTCGGCCGGCCCGGCGCCGGCGAGGAGCTGCTGGCCCGCTACGGCTTCGCCGACATCGAGCGGATCAGCGTCCCGTTCGCGTGCGAGTTCGCCGATCCCGGGTTGTACGCGCGTGCGATCGCGTCGACCGGACCGGCCTACGAGGCGATCGAGAACATCGGCGAGCCGGCCTTCATCGAGCTCGCCGTCACGCACGCTCGACAACAGCTCCGAGCCGGACTGCCATTGCGCGCCGAGCTCGACGTGGTCGGATACCTGGCCACCAAGCCCGGTCCGTGACGGCGGAGCGTCGCTCATTCGAACGCCGCCGCACTCGATGACCGCTGCGCCGGCGGCCTTCCTCCTCGGTCGAGGTGCAGGCGGAGTGTGCTAGGAACCGGCCGATGACCGATGCTCCACGCCGTCACGCCCGGGAACGTCGCGGCGGTCCGCTGGAGGGTCTGCGCGTCGTCGACGTCAGTGATTCGTCGGGGCGTCTTGCCGGCGCGCTGCTCGGCGAGCTGGGCGCCGACGTCGTTCGCCTGCGCGCCGGTGAGCCCGGTCCTGCGATGACAACGGTGCCCGGTGGCCTTCTCGACTGGTGGTTCGACGGCCACACGACGTCGCTGCCGCTCGACCTCGATCGCGGCGCGGACCGTGACCGCTTCCTCGGGCTCGTCGCCGGAGCGGACGTGCTCATCGAGACCGAGCCGCCTGGCCGGCTCGCTCACCTGGGCGTCGATGCCGCCCGCCTCGCCGAGGCCAACGCCGGGCTGGTGCACGTGTCGTTGACGCCCTTCGGCCTCGATGGTCCGCGGGCGGGCTGGCAGTCCAGCGACCTCGTGATGGCCGCCGCCGGGGGCATCCTCTCGGTCAACGGCGTGCCAGAAGAACCCGTCACGATCTGGGGCCGGCAGATGGACAACCTCGGCGGTTGGTACGCGGCGATCTGCGCGCTCGCCGGCGTCGCGCGGGCCCGCGCCACCGGCAGGGGGACGCACTTCGACCTGTCCCAGCAGCAGGCGGTGGTCTCGTGCAGCGAGCACGTGCTGATGTTCTGGTGGTGGCCGGAGGAGTTCGCAGGGATCGGGGCACCGATCGCCACTCGACAGGCGTCGGTGCACTGGAGCCGGGCCTACGAGGTGGTGCCATGCGCGCGTGGCTTCTGCATGGTCTCGCCGAGCGCCGGCGGGGTGCCGGACCTCATCGAGTGGATCACCGCCCGCGGCCACGCGCCGATCGCACCGGATGACCCGACCGATCCGTCTGCCGTCATCGACTCGTTGATGACGGCGCTGCGCGCCTTCGCCGTCGAGCTCGATGCGACCGAGGTGTTCGAAGGTGGCCAGGCGCGCCACGTCCCCTTCGGCGAGGTCCTCACGGTGCCCGAGGTCGCGTCCAGCCCGCAGCACCTCGCCCGCGGCTTCCTGCGGCCTGTCGCCGGCATCGGTGACGAGGTGCGCGTGCCCGGACCCTTCGCGCGGTTCTCCTCCACTCCGTGCCCGCCGCCCGAGCCGCCGGAGCTGCGATCGATGACGACAGCGGAAGCCGACGCCCTGCTCGCCCGCTGGGGTGCGCCGGCGGTGGCTCCATCGGCGTCGACCTCGGCGGACGGGATCGATCCGCACGCATCCGCCCGAGCGACGTTGCCGCTGGCAGGCGTGCGGGTGATCGACTTCACCCACGTCCTGGCCGGGCCGTTCGCGACACGTGTCCTCGCCGACCTCGGAGCCGACGTGATCAAGGTCCAGACCGACGCACGCGCCGTCGGCGGCCATGCCAACGAGCACCCGTACTTCGCGATGTGGAACCGCTCGAAGTCCTCGATCGCGTTGAACATGGCCGACGCCAGGGCGGTCGCGGTGCTGCGCAGCTTGGTCGAGCAATCGGACGTGGTGATCGAGAACTTCTCCGCCGGCGTCCTCGACTCGTGGGGCGCCGGCTGGTCGGACCTGTCCTCGTGGAACGACCAGATCATCTACGTGTCGATGCAGGGCGCCGGGAACGACGGTCCATGGCGCGACTACGTCACGTTCGCTCCCACCGTCCACGCGTTGAGCGGCCTGACCGCGCTCACCGGACCGGAGGGTCGCACGGACTGCGGCACGGGCGTCGCGCTGAACGACCATGCCAGCGGGCTCGCCGGCGCGCTCGCCGTCCTGTCCGCGCTGGAGGCGCGGCGCACCACCGGGCGCGGCCAGCACATCGACCTGTCCCAGCTCGAGCTGGCCAGCTACCTGGTCGGCCCTGCCGTGATCGACTGGCGGGCCAACGGACGAGAGGCGCGCGCCGCCGGCACGCACGACGCGTTCACGGATCCGGTGCCCAACGACGTCGTGCGCGCCGGCGACGGCGCATGGTTGGCGGTGACGGCTCGAGACGACGACGAGTGGCGACGCCTGGCGCGCGAGCTCGGCGCCGATGGTTCGTTGGACACCCTCGAGGCGCGACGCCGCCGTCGAGGCGAGGTCCGCGACCTGCTCGCGGTCTGGGCGGGCGACCGGTCGGCGGCAGCCGCGGCCGAGGTCCTGCAGGCGGCCACGGTAGCTGCGGCGCTCGCGCAGAACGCCGCGGATCTCACGGGTGCGGATCCGCAGCTCCGCCACCGCGACTGGCTGATCGAGATGGCCAGCCCGGTCTTCGGTGTGCAACGCACCGACCGATTCCCCGCGACGCTCACCGATTCGGGCGGCACGGAGCTGACGATCGGCTATCGACCGTCGCCGTACCTCGGTGAGCACAACTTCGATGTCTACGGCGCGCTGCTCGGGCTCGACGATGGGGAGATCGCCGAACGGATCGGTGATGGTCTGTTCACGTGACCGCCGGCCGAGGTCGGCATCGACCCGCCGGGCGCCAGCGCCGGTGACCCGGGCCGGCGCCCGGCTGAGCGCGCCGCGTCAGGGTGTCGGCACGGTCGAACGGAGCGCGGCGCACTCCTCGGGCGTGCCAGGTCGCGCGTCGTGACCGTCCAACCGGATGACGGGGAGCCCGTCCGGGGCCGGCGTCGCGCTCGCCACGCCTGCTCCGGTCGCCACGGCGACGCCTGTCGTGATCTCGCCGGGTCCGCTGCCGCCGGCGGTCACCGGCCCGGCCGACTCGGTGCCGGACGTCTCCGTGCCAGACGCCTCCGCGCCGGACGTGTCCGTGCCGGCCGACTGCTCGCCGCCCGAGATCTGCACGGTGCCAGGGGTTCCCGGCGTGCCGGCGTTCAGCGGTGGCAGCGTGCCGGTCGATCCGTCTTCGCCGGAGGTGCGCGTCCCGATCACGACGGAGCGCGGGTCGCCTGCGCTGCGTCCAGGCGACAGCGCGGGCAGGTCGATGTCGTCGTAGGTGCACGTGATCGCCGTGTCGGAGCCGGGTGACATCGACACGACGGTGACCGTGCCCTTCGCCGGGGGCGTGCTGTCGGCCATCGCGTGGGAGGTGATCAGTGCGCCTGTGCCGATCGTGCCAGCGGCCAGCGTCAGCGCGCCGGCCACCGTGAGCTTGTGTCGTGTTCGCATGATGATGGTGTCCTTCGTCCGTGCGCCGGGTTCGAGCGCTGCGTGCACCATGCGCCACCGGTGTCTGAATGGAACCGCACACGACACTGAACACGGACTGAACACCGCCCGCCGCCGTGGCGTCGGTGCGGGAGGCCGCCTCGGTACGGTGTCGGCCGATGCGGGTCCTCGTGATCGAAGACGACGAGGCGATCCGCAGCGTCCTGCGTCGGGGGCTCGAGGCCGAGGGCTTCGAGGTCGATCTGTGCGACGACGGACCGTCCGGGCTCTGGAAGGCGTTGGAGGGAGGTCACGCGGCGATCGTGCTCGACCTCCTCCTGCCCGGGATGAGCGGCTACCTGGTCTGCGACAAGCTGCGCGGCGAGGGCGTGACGACGCCGATCCTGGTGTTGACGGCGAAGTCGGGCGACGACGACCAGATCGACCTGCTCGATGCCGGTGCTGACGACTTCCTGATCAAGCCGGCGAGCATCGCCCTGGTCGCGGCGCGGCTGCGGGCGCTGATCCGGCGTGGCGCCTCCGTCGTCACGAACACGATCGAGCGCGGTGCCCTGCGCTACGACCTCGCCACCCGCACCTGCTCGGTGGCCGGCACCGAGGTCGCGCTGACCAATCGCGAGCACCAACTGCTCGCTGCGCTGCTGCTCGCCAACGGGGGCTGCATGTCGCGCCAGACGCTGCTCGACGAGGTGTGGGGCTCCGACTCCGGCACCGACGCCTCGATCGTCGACATCTACCTGCGCAAGCTGCGCACCAAGCTCGACCCCGTCGCGGTGCAGAACGTGCGCGGCCTCGGCTATCGCATCACCTCGAGATGACCGCCGTCCGTCGCGGCCGGCGCCGCTTCGCGCCGTTCTCGGGCATCCGAGGTCGGGTCGTCCTCGCCGTGGTGGTGGTCAGCGCCGCGCTGTACTCGCTGCTCGGCAGCGTCGGCTTCCTGTACATCGCCGACAGCGGCCGCGATGCCATCCGCGAGCGGATCGGCGAGGTCCTCGACCAGTTGGAGGCCGGGCTGCGCAGCGGAACGGCGACGGTGAGCATCGTCACGCCGGACGGCGTCAACGCCTTCGTCGCCGACGCACGGTCCGCGCCGGCTGTGCCGGCCGGCGACGTCGAGTCCTCGCGAGACCTGACGATCGGCGCCAACCACTACCACCTCGTCGGCGTGGCCTCCCAGGCGCCGCTGACCGACAGCCTGCGCTCGCTGTACCGCGGCCTGTGGATCGGCGTCCCGCTCGGGGTGATCCTCACCGCGATCATCGCCGGGGTCGCGACGAGTCGCGCGCTGCGGCCCGTCTCGGTGATCACCGAGCTGGCCGCCACCGTCGACGCCCGCGACGTGTCGTCCCGGGTGCCGGTGCCCGACACCGACGACGAGATCGAGCACCTCGCGCGCACGTTCAACGAGATGCTCGACCGGATCGCGGCGGGGCGAACGGTGCAACGCCGCTTCACGTCCGATGCCGCGCACGAGCTGCGCACACCGCTGATGGCACTGCAGGGCGAGGTCGAGCTTGCGCTGGCGGACGTCGGCCAGCTCGATGAAGCGCTGCTCCGGCGCGTCGAGGCGCTCGGCCGCCGCCTGGCCCGGCGGGTCGACGACCTGGTGCTGCTCTCGACGCTCGACGAGCAGCCGCCGCTCGACCGGCGCGAGACGGACCTGCTCGAGGTGGTGCGCAACGAAGCCGCGGCGATGCCGGCGGGGGCGGACACCCCGGTGATCGAGGTGGTCGGCGCGGAGACCGTGGTCACCGCCGATGCGCGGCTGGTGGCGCGTGCGGTCCGCAACCTGCTCGCGAACGCATGCCGCCACGCAGCAAATGAAGTGCGCGTCGAGGTCGCGGCACGAGACGGACGGGCGTGGATCCGCGTCGACGACGACGGCCCTGGCATCGCCCCGGCCGATCGCGAGGTCGCCCTGCGCCGGTTCGGTCGCCTGGACGAGGCCCGGCACGCCGACGCGGGAGGCGCAGGCCTCGGGCTGGCGATCGTCGCCTCGGTGGCGCACGCCCACGGCGGCGACGTCGTCGTCGGTGACGCCGACCTCGGCGGGGCACGGTTCTCGCTGTGGCTACCGGCCGAACTCAGCGGCGAACCCGTCAGCCGGTCTCGCCGCTCGCCTCCTGCGCGCCCATCTCCTGCCACGTCTCGTCGAGGACGCGCAGCGCACTGACGGCCACGGGCCATCCGGCGACCTGGGCGAGGTGGGTGATCGCCGCCTCGATCGTCCGTCGCGCAAGCGAAACATCAGGCACGTTGCTTCGGCGCGCAGCGCCGAGTTGCTCATCCGCGCACCGCCGAAGGCGCTCGCCGGGTGAGCCGCACGGGCAGCGTCTTCAGCCCGAGCAGCCGGTTGTTGGGTGTCCATGAGGGTGTGCCGGCCGCTTCGACGCGGGCGACGCGCTCGACCAGCAGCTCGAGGGTGGTCGTGATCTCGAGCCGGGCGAGGCTGGCCCCGAGGCAGAAGTGCATCCCCCAGCCGAAGCCGAGGTGGGCGTTCGGCGTGCGCCCGACGTCGAAGCGGAACGGGTCGACGAAGGTGCGCTCGTCGCGATTGGCGGACATCTCCCAGAACGTCACCTTGTCGCCGGCGGCGATCGGCACGCCGGCGAGCTGGACGTCAGCGCTGGCGGTGCGGCGCTTGTAGATCGACGGGGTCGTCCAGCGGATGATCTCCTCCACCGCCGTCGCCAGCAGCGAGGGGTCGCCGCGCAGCCGGTCGAACTGCTCCGGGTTCGCCGCGAACGCGTGGACGGCGCCAGCGAGTGCGCTGCGCGTGGTCTCGGCGCCGGCGGGGAACAGCAGCGCGAAGAACGCGATCAGCTCCTCGTCGCTGAGCCCCGACCCCGTGTCGTCGCGGGCGTGGACGATGGTCGACATGATCCCCGGATCCGGGTAGGCACGCTTGTGGGCGATCAGATCTGTCGCGTAGTGCCGGATCCGGCGCATCGTGTCCGCTGAGAGGATCGACGTCGACTCGTCCTCGATCCCCGCGTCGAGCCAGTCGAGCAGCTGCGGTTGGTCGTCGGCCGGCACGCCGAGCACGAGGCAGATCGCCTGCGAGGGCAGCTCCCTGGCGAAGGCGCGGACGAAGTCGAACGGCTCGTCGCCCACCGCGTCGAGCAGGGCCGCGCCCCGCCGGCGCAGCTCGCCGGTCAGGGTGGCGATCGCGCGTGGCGTGAACCCGCGGTTGACGAGTGAACGCAAGCGCTGGTGTTGCGGATCGTCGGTCTGGTTGAGCATCGTGCCGGCGGTGCGCTCGTCCTTGATGGCGGTGCCACCGCGGACACGCAGGCCACCGCCCCGGTCCGACGAGAAGGTCTGCGGATCGCGCAGGATGGCGGCGATGTCGGCGTACCGGCTGACGACCCAGAAGCCCTCGCCGTCGGGCGTGCGCGCAGTGGGCTCGTGCCACGACACCGGGTCGTGGTCGCGCAGCCAGCGGAAGCGGTCGTGCGGGAACCCGTGGCGGAACGTCTCGTCGTCGGAGAGGTCGACGGCGACGACACCGGACCCGCTCATCGAGCGGCCCTCGTCGGCGGTGTGCGGATGACCGATCCGGCGCGGCGCGTCGAAGCGGCCTGCTCCTGCTCGATGGATCGCTCGCTGCGCTCGCTCACGTGGTCTTCGGTGCCCGTGTCAGCGCCGGCAGGTCGAACCCGGCGGACTGCTCGAGCTGGTGCAGGGTGGCGTGGAAGGCCCGGGTGCCGAGGCCGGCATCGTTCGCGGCGCGGTACACGTCGAGGGCGGCGGCGGTCGTGGTGACGTCGACGCCGAGATCCTGCGCGGCGCGCACCGCCAGCGCCAGGTCCTTCGTGGCGATGTCGAGGCGGAAGATGACGTCGTCGAACGCGCGCCCCAACAGCAGCGGCGCCAACGCTGCGTATGGTCCGGCGGAGCTCGCCTTGAGGATCCTGTGCAGGACGGCGGGTTCCAACCCGGCCGCGGCGCCGGACAGGTAGGCCTCCTGGACGAGCACGCCGGCGGCGAGGAACAGCTGGTTGTTGACCAGCTTGGCGACCGTCCCCGCCCCGCACGGGCCGACGTGGAAGACCTGAGCGGCGAAGCAGTCGATCACCGGTTCGACCGCGGCGAGCTCGTCGTCGGTCGCGCCGACCATCACGCTCAGCTCGCCGGTCTCCGCCTTGGCGCGGCCGCCCGACACCGGCGCGTCGATGAACACCACGCCCACCTCGGCGCAGCGCTCGTGCAGTGCACGGACCACGTCGGGAGCGTTCGTCGACAGGTCGACCACATACGCGGGACGAGGGGACGCGGCGAGCAGGCCATCAGCGTCGGTGACAACCGCGGTGACGTCGTCTGGGGCCGGCAGCGACAGGAAGACGCACGTCGCGCCGGCGGCCGCCGCCGCCGGGCTGGGCATCGCCGCTGCGCCCGCCGCCACCACGGCCCTGTACGCATCCGGCGATCGATCGAACACCGCCACGTCGTACCCGGCGCCGACGAGACACATCGCGATCGGTCCGCCCATCGTTCCCGTGCCCACGAACCCGACCCGCATCGCACCACCCACTTCTCATCATTCGCCGGGTCCTGCCCGGCCGCATCGCGAGCATCCCACCCTCGCCGCGCCGATCAGCACCCGTGCGGCTCGCTGGTGGCGAGGTCGCTGCCGTCGAACCTCCGTTCAGGCGAGGTTGCGCAACTGGCCAGGACGGCCGGCCGAGTCACGCCCGGCGGCGAGGACGGCGAACCGCTTGCATGCGCTCCCGGCGACGAGCAGTGCGGCCGCCGGCACGCGGGCGCGGCTCCGTCCGGCGATCGCGAGGACGGCTGCACCGAGCACGGTGCAGATCGTGCTGGTGTGCTCCAACGTCGACGATGGCGGCGTGTCGTACGACTCGGTGAGGGTGCCGAGGCGGCGGCGCATCAGCCAGGTCGTGGCCAGCTCACCCACCGCGCCGGCGACGGCGAGGCGGCGGGCCGGACCGGCCGCCCCTGGCGGGGCGACCAGCACCGTCGAGGCGGCGCCGGCTGCGGCCGCGCTGGCGGCGAACAGGTACGGCAGCTCGCGCCGCGCCGCCTGCCACACCGGGATCGCGGTGGTGGACACCAGCACGGCTGTGTAGGTGGCCATCACGGGCCCGGTGGCGGCGGCGACGAGGCCCGCTGTGCGGCACACCCGGGGAGCTCGGTGCAATTCACCGAGCCCGGCGCAGGCGATCGCCGCCGGTGCGTACCCGGCGAGGGTCCAGCTGCCGACGCTCATCGGCGACGACGGCTTGGCCACCCGGAGCATGTTGGCGAACCGCGCAGGCCGGCCGAGGTCCGAGACCAGCAGCGGGGGAGCCGTCAGCGCGGCGACGGCGGCGACCCGCCGCGCCGAGGTGGCGAGGACGGCGCGACCCGAGAGGTCCGCGGCGGCGGCGAGCATCGACGCGGCGCCGGCCAGCCCGCCCGTGAAGAAGTACGCCGGCACCTCCCATGTCCACACAGGGCGCTTGAGGATCGGGCGGCCGTGGTACCCATCGACCGAGGCCGGCACCGGGCCGGACCCTGATGCGGGATCCGGCGCCGGCGGTGTCGGTGGGCCCGGTGTCGGTGATGGCGGTGTCGGTGACCCGGGGTCCGGCGCGCTCACCCGTCACGGCCGATCAGCGACGCAATGACCGCGGCGGCGAGTGCCGCGCCGGCGCCGAGCGCCGCCCGCCAGGCCGCGCCGGCGCGCTTGGTGGCTGCGACCGGGTCGGACGGCAGCCCGTACACCTCGGGTTCGTCGAGCAGCAGGAAGAACGCGCCGGCGCCGTCCACGCCGTCGCCAGGATCGGCGCCGTACAGCTGCGCCGACGTCTCGCCGGATGCGTGCAGGTCCGCGACCCGCGCCGCGGCGCGCTCGCGCAGCTCGTCGAGCGCGCCGAACTGGATCGACTGCGTCGGGCAGGCCTGCGCGCACGCCGGGGTCTGGTCGGCCTTCAGCCGGTCGTAGCACAACGTGCACTTCCACGCCCGGCCGTCCTCCTCGCGACGGTCGATGACCCCGAACGGGCAGGCCGGCACGCAGTAGCCGCAGCCGTTGCAGATGTCCTGCTGGACGACGACGGTGCCGAACTCGGTGCGGAACAGCGAGCCGGTCGGGCAGACGTCGAGGCACGCGGCGGTGGTGCAGTGCTTGCACACGTCCGAGCTCATCAGCCACCGCGTCCCGTCGCGCGCCCCCTCGACGGTCGGGGCGACGCGCTGCTCGATGAACGCGACGTGGCGCCACGCGTCCGCGCCGAGCGCGCCGGTGTTGTCGTACGAGTGGCCGGTGAACCGGGTGAGCTGCTCGGGAACGTCGTTCCACTCCTTGCAGGCCACCTCGCAGGCCTTGCAACCGATGCAGATGCTGGTGTCGGTGAAGAACCCGACCCGCGGTCGCTGCTGCGCCGCCGGGTACGCGAGGGCGACCTGGTCCGCGCGGGTTCGCAGGGTCATCGCCGTCCCCGGCGTTCAGCATGCACGCTGCGCCGCCGGCGGCCCGGACGGATGTCGCAGGTCGCCGCCTTGACCTCCTGGATGTGGACGTTCGGGTCGAGCGCGAGATGGAACAGGTCGTTGGCCGAATCCCCCGTCGACAGGCCGCGGTAGCCCCAGTGATATGGCAGGCCGACCTGGTGGATGATCCGCCCGTCGACGTGCAGTGGGCTGATCCGTTCGGTGACCATCACCCGCGCCTCGATCTCGCCACGCGATGTGCTGATCGTCGCCCAGCCGCCGTGCTCGAGGTCGCGCTCGAGGGCGAGCGCAGGCCCGACCTCGCAGAACATCTCCGGCTGCAGCTCGGCGAGGTGGGGCACGTTGCGGCTCATCGCCCCTGCAGTGTGGTGCTCGGTGAGCCGGTACGTCGTCACGACGTAGGGGAAGCGGTCGGCTCCCGGCTCGCCGGCGGTCGGGTTGAACGGGACCCGCCGCCCACCGAGCTGCTGGCGGGCCGGGTTCGCCTGCTGCGCGTACAGCGGGTTGCGGACCGGGGACTCCTGCGGCTCGTAGTGCGTCGGCAGCGGTCCGTCGCGCAGGCCGGCCGGCACGTACAACCACGCCTTGCCGTCGTCCTGCATGATGAACGCATCGGTGCCGCCGAGTGCCGCGGCGCCCTTCGCGTCGCGCGGCGGTTGGTAGTCGGGTGGCTTGTCGACGGGGAAGTCGGGCACGTCGTGGCCTGTCCACTTCGACGTCTCGGCGTCCCACCACACGTACGCCTTGCGCTGCGACCACGGGTTGCCGTCGGGATCGGCGGAGGCGCGGTTGTAGAGGATCCGCCGGTTGGCCGGCCACGCCCAGCCCCACTCCGCAGCGACCCAGTCCTGCTCCCCGCCGGGCTTGCGACGCGCGGTCTGGTTGACGCCGTCCGCGAAGCAGCCGCAGTAGATCCAGCAGCCGCAGCTCGTCGAGCCGTCGGACTTGAGGTCGGTCGACTTCGACAGCAACGTGCCGTGCGCGTCGCACCCGTTGATCTCGCGCAGCACCGCTTCCGCGTCTGGGTCGTCGTGCGCGCCGACCGTCGGGTAGTCCCACGTCAGGTCGAGGAGCGGCCGGTCGCGAGGGAGTGCGCCCGGGGCGAGCCGCTCGCGGATCCGCCGCCCGAGGTGGTAGGCGAACCACAGCTCCGACCGGCAGTCGCCGGGCGGCTCGATGGCCTGCTCGTGCCACTGCAGCAGCCGCTGGGTGTTGGTGAACGTGCCGGCCTTCTCGACGTGGGAGGCCGCCGGCATGAAGAACACCTCCGTCGCGCATGTCGCCGGGGAGATCTCGCCGGTGTCCACCTCGGGGGAGTCGTACCAGAACGACGCGCTCTCGATCTCGGCGAGGTCGCGTACCACCAGCCACTCCAGCTTGGACAGCGCGAGGCGCTGCACCTTGGACGCAGGCGAGCCGACGGCCGGGTTCTCGCCGAGCAGGAAGTAGCCGCGCACCGTCCCGTCGAGCATCCCGAGCATGTGCTGGAACACGGAGTGGTCACCGGTCAGCCGTGGCAGGTAGCCGAAGCAGAAGTCGTTGTCGGGCGTGGCGGCATCACCCCACCACGCCTTGAGCAGGCTGACGGCGTAGTCGCCGAAGTTCGCCCACAACCCGGTGTGCGACGTGTCGGCGTCGATGTAGGACTGCAGGCCGTCGTCAGTGCCTGCCTGCGGCATCGGCAGGTAGCCCGGGAGGAGGTCGTACAGCGTCGGGATGTCGGTCGAACCCTGGATGCTGGCGTGGCCGCGCAGCGCGAGGATCCCCCGCCCGGCCGGCCGATGTTGCCGAGCAGCAGCTGGACGATCGTCGCGGTGCGGATGTACTGCACGCCGACGGTGTGCTGCGTCCAGCCGACCGCGTAGCAGAACGCTGCGGTGTGCTCTCGGCCCGACGCAGCGCAGAGTGTGTCGCACACGGTGCGGAACTGGGCGACGGGCACGCCGCACACCTCGGCAACCATCTCCGGTGTGTACCGCCGGAAGTGCGTGCGCAGCAGCTGGTACACGCATCGGGGATCCTGCAGCGTCGGGTCGGTCCGCGGCGGTTGCTCATTGCCGATGGTGCCACCTGCGGCGCCCGATTTCTCCGTGCTCGCCGCGCCGCGCTGGCCGGCGGAGGCGTGCATCTCGTGGCCGTCGTACTGCCACGAGGTGGTGTCGTAGGCGCCCTTGACGGCGTCCCAGCCCGAGAACAGGCCGTCGAGGTCCTCGGTGTCGAGGAACTCGTCGCTGATGAGCGTGGACGCGTTCGTGTAGGCCAGCACGTACTCTCGGAAGTCGAGCTCGTTGGAGAGGATGTGGTTGACGATCCCGCCGAGGAACGCGATGTCGGATCCCGGCCGCAGCGACACGTAGATGTCGGCCAGCGCGCTGGTGCGGGTGAACCGCGGGTCGACGTGGATCACCTTTGCGCCGCGGCGCTGCGCCTCGACCACCCACTGGAAGCCGACCGGGTGGCACTCGGCCATGTTCGAACCCTGGATGACGATCACGTCGGCGTGCTGCAGGTCCTGCTGGAACGTGGTCGCGCCGCCGCGACCGAGTGACGTGCCCAGACCGGGCACCGTGGACGAGTGTCATATCCGCGCCTGGTTCTCGACCTGCAGGAACCCGAGCGCGGTGAGGAGCTTCTTGAGGAGGTAGTTCTCCTCGTTGTCGAGCGTCGCCCCGCCGAGGCTGCCGACACCGAGCGAACGGCGCAGCGTGTTGCCATCGCCGGCCTGCTCCTGCCACGTCGCGGCCCGGGTCGCGACGACGCGTTCGGCGATCCGGTCCATCGCCTCGTCGAGATCGAGGTCCTGCCACTCGGTCGCGAACGGCGGTCGATACTTGACCTTGTACTCGCGCAGCGGGGAGTTGATCAGCCCACGGCTGGCGGCGCCCTTCGGGCACAGCCGGCCGCGCGAGATCGGGCTGTCGGGATCGCCCTCGATCTGGATCACCTGGCCGTCGCGCACGAACACCCGCTGCCCGCAGCCGACAGCGCAGTACGGGCAGACCGAGCGCGCCACGGATGTGGCCGTCGTCGTGCGCGGGGAGAGGTCGGCCGACCGCGGCGACCGGGCCGCCACACCGAGGCCGAGACGGTCGGCGCCGTGTCGCAACTGCGCGACGAGCGCCCACCGCGGTTGCCTCGAGGTGCGGCGCATCCTCCTAGACCACCACCGCTGCCATCACCACGACGCCGCTCACAACGATCACCCACGCCATCGCCCACCTCCCAGAGGAACCTGCGTCCGCCGGTCTACCCCGAGCGCCTGCGGCCGACACAACGCGGGACTGGCGATGTCTCGATTCTGCAGTCGCGGGTACCTGGATCGCACGTGCTGGCCCAGACCTCGCCAAATCGTCAATCACGGCTCTGATCCGCGGCGACGTTGCTGAAGGGGGTTGCGTGCACATCGAACGAGCGAACGGCGATTGGTGGGTTCTCGACGCACGTGATCTCCCGGTGGTGCGCACCTCGGTGCGCGACTTCGCGCGCTCGGCGGGCGACGTGGTCGACGACCTCGTACTTGCCGCGAGCGAGCTCGTCACGAATGCCCTCGTGCACGCCGGCGGACCGTGCCACGTTGCCGCGCTGCGCACGCCGAGCGTGTTCCGCCTGGCCGTCACCGACACCGACCCTGCGCCGCTGCGGCTCGCGGCGTGCCCGGTCGGCCCGCAGGCGTCCTCAGGCCGTGGGCTGGCGATCATCGCCGCCATCGCGTCGCGCTGGGGTGTCGCCCCCGCCGACGCCGGCAAGACGGTGTGGTTCGAGGTCGACATCCCGACGGCCGGCTGACCGCGGCTGACCCGGGGTCAGGTCGTGGCGGGAGGTTCCTGGTGACGCCGCGCGGCGACGAGGAGGATGCCTGCCGCACCTCCGACGAGGGCCAGGATCGGCAGCGGGCCTGACACGAGTGGCACGGAGTGTCGCTCGACCTCGGCGCGCAGCAGCGCCGCCGTCGCCGGATCACGTCGGTCGGCGATGTTGACGTCGCCGGCGAACACCTTCGTCCACACCGCTTCACTGAGCTGCTGTCCGTCAGTGACCGTGCACGAGCATCCCTTGTGGGCACGCAGCTTGTCGGCTGTCTCCTTGTCGAGGAAGAGCTTGTTGGCGCCGTGCCCGCGGCACGCCCTGCAGTGCGCACACGTGTCGGTCCCGCACCTGCCGTTGCCGGTCGGGTCGAGGGCGAAGGTCGGCTTGAGGCTGGCGGCGTCGGCGACGCGGGGCACGAGCTCGACCGCGGCGAACGCGGCAAGGCCCGCGCCGATCATCTGTCGTCGTGTCAATCCGCGCTCCGCCACGCCACGCTCCGCATCCCTGGATCCCACCGGCGGCGATCGCCTCCGAGAGCTGCACCACTCCCGCTCCGACCTCGCGGCCGAAGGTATGAAGCGACACAGCGTTCGCAAGCGACCGCCGCACGTGACTCGGGATCATCCCGACAGCAAGTGACGATACCGCCACTATCTGCGTGATTTGCCGGACATGACAAATTTTCGCGCTGCCGCTTCGGACGAGTTCGACCGCGGGTCGTTCGGCCGGCGCGGCGGACACAACGTGCCCACGAACAGCGCCAGCGCGGTCAGCACGAACACCACGGCGAAGGCGGTGGCGATGCCATCGTGGAACGGTTCGATCTCACCCGGCCCCTCCCACACGCCGACGAGCACCGTTGCTGTCATCCGCACCAAGTTGCAGACGACGACGATCCCGGCGCCGATGGCCGCGGCGCGCAACCGACGACGGCGGTCACCGGTGGCGACGATCGCGGCCACGGCGGCGAAGGCGAGGACCACACCGAGCGAGGAGCACAACGGCTCGATGTCGGTCAGGAACGAAGGACCGCCGGGCGCGACGACGACGATCTGATCCCCCAGCCGTTGCGCGGTGTGCACGCCGACCACCCCGAGACCGGCGACGACCACCGCGGCCTCACCCGCCCGCCACCTGTCGATGAGCAGCAAGAACCCGATCCACACGACGCCCGCTGCTGCGACCAGGCGCAGGGCGACGACCGCGACGCGCCGGGCTGGGCCGTCCGCGCCAGGCGGCGTTGCAGACTTCGTCGGATCAGGCACGTCGACCTCTCGGTAGACTGCACACGGTAGGGAGTCCACCACGGATTGCGCGGTAAGGTCCGTGCGCCCACCTCGTCGGACGTCAGTGGGAGGAGCGAGTCAACCGGCTGACGCTGGCCATTCGGTAAGTCGACGTACCTCGAGAGCGGGATCAGCGAGCCGGCCGGAGGTGTGACGATCGATGATGGCGCCGGACTGAGCGCGATCGAGCCGGAGCTCGCGCAGATGATGTCTTGACGAAACTGTGACCCGACATCGGTACAGCGGACAGTAGCGTGGCGACGCCAGTGAGTGGTCAAGGTCACCACGGCCCGCCTCCGGGTCCCGGTGGCAGCAGTCTCTCTTGAGAAGGCCCCCCATGACCGTCCGCTCGTTCACCCCGTTCCGCCTGCTCGGCGCCGGCCTCGTCGTGGCCGGCCTGTGCCTCGTCACGACCGGCGTGGCCGACGCCGCACAGGCGCCCGTCGGCCTCGGCACGACGACGACCTTCGCGGTGCTCGCCGGCCAGACGATCACCAACACCGGACCGTCCGTCATCACCGGCGACCTCGGCGTCAGCCCCGGAAACGCAGTGACCGGGTTCCCGACGCCGGGCAACGACATCGGCACGACGCACGCCGCCGACGGCGTCGCCCTCAACGCGCAGAACGACCTCACCACGGCCTACAACACCGCGGCAGGGGCCGCGTCGACCGCCGACGTGACCGGGCTCGACCTCGGCGGCCGGAGCTTGACCGCCGGCGTGTACACCGCATCGACGTCGATGGCCCTCACCGGCAACATCCCGCTGACGCTGACGGGCGACGCCTCGTCCGTGTTCATCTTCCAGGCCGGTAGCACCCTGACCACCGGCCCCGGTTCCTCCGTCGTGCTCACCGGGGGTGTGCTCGCCTGCAACGTCTTCTGGCAGGTCAGCACCTCGGCGACGATCGGCACGACGACCGCGTTCGTCGGCAACGTCTTCGCCTTGACCTCGATCACGGCACAGACCGGGGCCAGCGTGATCGGAAGGCTGCTCGCCCGCAACGGAGCCGTCACCCTCGACAACAACGTGATCACCGCGAGCGACTGCTCCCAGTCCCAGACGACCGCCTCGACGATCGCCCCGACGACCACCGTCGCCCCCGGCGGCACGACGGTGCCCGGCGGTGCGACGACGTTGCCCGGCGGTGCGTTGCCCCCCGGCGGTGTGACATCGACGCCGGACACGACGCCGGTGTCGGGAACGACGCCGGCCGGCGCGACGATCACCCTGCCGAACACCGGCTCCACCCCGGGGGTCGGCACCGGCCCGCTGTCGATCACCCTGCCGGTCACCGGATCCCGCGCCACCTCATCGACCGCTGCGGCCGGGGTGGTCGCGATCTTCGCCGGAGGGCTCACCCTCCTGGTGCTGCCACGGATCCCCCGCCGGCGCCGTCGCTGATCCGACGGTCTGCCACGGATCCCTGCCGCCGCCGTCGCTGATCCGAAGCTCGGCCGGATCCCCGGCCGCCGACGCTGATCCGACGGCGCGTCGGCCACCCGGCGCGGCGTCAGCGGTTGCGGCGGCGCAGCCGGTCGCGCAGGGCGGCGCGCACCAACGAGGTGCGGCTCGAGCTGTCGTCGTCCTTGTCACCGGGTTCGGTCTCGACGAGCAGCTGCTGCAGCGCCGTCACGATCGCCCGCCACACGCCGACCAGTGATCCGGCTGCGTCGTCGCCGCGGATCGGGTTGCCCGTCGTCGCAGCCAGCCTGGCGACGAGATCACGGCTGACGTCGTCGGCGAGCACGATGTGCACGGCGCTGTCGTCGACGCTGATCTCCATCCGGCGCGCTGCGGCGACGTCGGGCGTGACGTCGGAGGTGCCCTCGACGCCGAGCTCGTCGATCTTCGCGGCGAGCGCCTGCGCGTCGACCCCGAGCGCGGCGAGGGTGTTGCCCGCCAGGCTCCCCTCGAGCAGGGTCATCGCTTCGAGCAGGTGATGGGTGCCCATCGGGGCGCTGCCGGCGAGCTGTTGCGCCGTTTCGATCAGCGTGTCCGCGCCCGGCGTCCGCCGCTGGCCCGTGGCGTCGGGGGCGTTCGACGCACGGTGCACCTCGGCGAGGACCGCGCTGCGGATCCGGTCGGCGGATGCTCCTTGCTTGTCGAGCAGCTGCATCGCCATCCCGGCGTGCTCGCGGACGATGCCGAGGAGGATGTGCTCGGTGCCGATGTAGTTGTGACCGAGTTGGAGCGCTTCGCGCAGCGACAACTCGAGCACCTTCTTCGACCTCGAGGTGAACGGCACGTGCCCGCTCGGCGCCCCCGGTCCCGTTCCGGCCATGTCTTCCACGCCGCGCCGGGTCGCCTCCAGGCTGACGCCGAGGCGGTTGAGGACGTGGGTCGCAAGGCTGTCGGGCGCGACGAGCAGCCCGAGCAGCAGGTGCTCTGTGCCGATGTGCGCATGGCGGAGCCGGCGCGCTTCGTCCTGGGCGTTGACGACGGACTGGCGGGCGTTGTCGGTGAAGCGTTCGAACATGCGATCATCGTCGCTTGGCTGTCAATTCCCTGTTACTGATAGAGTCTCCGCACAGTGACAGGGAGCATCGTGGAGAGCGATTGGGACGGTCGACTGGCGCGTTGGCGTGACGAGCTGGAGCTGCTCGCGCAACTTGACGGGGTGCACTGGGTGCCGCTCGCGGTCGCCGCAGCGGAGGCCGGCGTGTCCCGCTCGGCGCTGCGGGCCTGGTTTCGCAACCACGAGATCCCGTCGAAGCTGGTCGACGGGCCCAACGGCCCGCAGCGCCTCGT
The DNA here is from genome assembly GCA_038213195.1 of Acidimicrobiales bacterium. Classification (GTDB taxonomy): domain Bacteria; phylum Actinomycetota; class Acidimicrobiia; order Acidimicrobiales; family Ilumatobacteraceae; genus JAODBQ01. The sequence continues at coordinate 29,770 of JBBQTN010000040.1, forward strand.
CCCGCTCGACGCGGTCGTCGAACGGGCGACGAAGTCGCCGCGGCTGCAACGCCGCGCCGAGCGCGAGATCAGTCTCGAGGCCCAGGTGGCGTTGCTGCACCACCGTCTCGCCCAACTCGAGCTTCGGCTCATCGCCGTCGAGCGCGACGGCGGCGCGGCCGAACCGCTGCACGCCGGCGATCCACGCAGCGTCGGGTGAGCACGCCGCGCAGGACTACAGCTTCGGCGCGACGACGAAGGCGATCGCGGCCAGGTGCAGGCCCGCACCGATCACGGTGAGGAGGTGGAAGACCTCGTGGAAGCCGAAGACCTGCGGCCACGGGTCCGGGCGCTTGACCGCGTAGACGACCGCCCCGAGCGTGTAGGCGATGCCCCCGGCGAGCACGAGCGAGAAGCCGAGAGCGCCGATGCCGTGGAACAGTTGCGGCAGGGCGAGGGCCATCGACCACCCGACGACGACGTAGACGATGGTGAACAGGGCCCTTGGCACGCGGATCGGCACCCATTGCAACGCGATCCCGACCACCGCCCCGCCCCACGCCGCTGAGAGCACTGCGACTCGGTGCCAGCCCGACAGGCAGGCGACGCAGATCGGCGTGTACGCACCGGCGATCGCCAGGAAGATCGTCGAGTGGTCGA
>JBBQTN010000041.1:0-30117 GCA_038213195.1 Acidimicrobiales bacterium
CCACGGCTGCGAGTACATGACCGGCGGTCGGGTGGTCGTGCTCGGCCCCACCGGACGCAACTTCGGTGCGGGGATGAGCGGTGGGATCGCCTACGTCTACGACCCCGCAGACGTGTTCGGCGGACTCGTCAACCGTGAGATGGTCGAGCTCCAGCAGCTCGACGACGCCGACCGCGACTTCCTGCGCAGCACCGTGGCCGCGCACGCGGAGCTCACCGGATCACCGGTCGCCCAGGCGATCGTCAACTGCTGGGAGATCGAGTCGGCGAAGTTCAAGCGGGTGATGCCGATCGACTACCAGCGCGTCCTGCGGGTGATGGAGCTCGCCAAGGCCGAAGGTCTGGGCGAGCAGGAGACCCTCGACCGGGTCATGGAATCGAGCCGCGCATGAACAGGTCGCGAATGAGGCGAGGCCATTAGATGGGCGAGACGACGGGGTTCATGAAGTGGGATCGGCGGACGCCGACGCGTCGGCCGATCGAGGTGCGCGTGCTCGACTGGCGCGAGGTCTACGAGGAGTTCCCCAAGGACGTGCTCGAGCTGCAGGCCGGGCGGTGCATGGACTGCGGGATCCCGTTCTGCAACAACGGCTGCCCACTCGGCAACCTGATCCCGGACTGGAACGACCTCGTCTACCGCGATCACTGGCGCGACGCGATCGACCGCTTGCACGCGACCAACAACTTCCCGGAGTTCACCGGGCGGCTGTGCCCTGCGCCGTGCGAGTCGGCGTGCGTGCTCGGGATCAACGCCGATCCGGTGGCGATCAAGCAGGTCGAGGTGGAGATCATCGACCGTGCATGGGCGGAAGGCTGGGTCATCCCGCAGGTCCCGAGCGTGAAGACCGGCAAGCGCGTCGCCGTGATCGGCTCCGGTCCCTCGGGGCTCGCCGCCGCGCAGCAGCTGACTCGCGCCGGCCATGACGTCGTGGTCCTCGAACGGGCGGACCGCGCCGGCGGATTGCTGCGCTACGGGATCCCCGAGTTCAAGATGGAGAAGCGTCACCTCGACCGGCGGATCGCGCAGATGGAGGCCGAGGGCACGGAGTTCCGCACCAACGCCACGGTCGGCGAGGGCGTCGACATCGAGGTGCTCCTCGCCACCTACGACGCGATCGTGCTCGCCTGTGGCGCGACGGCATGGCGCGACCTGCCGATCCCCGGCCGGGAGTTGAACGGCATCTACCAGGCAATGGAGTACCTCCCGCCGTCCAACCGGGTGCAGCACGGCGACTTCGCGCGATCACCGATCGATGTGGCGGGCAAGCACGTCGTGATCATCGGCGGCGGTGACACGGGAGCGGACTGCCTCGGCACGGCGCATCGTCAGGGCGCGGCATCCGTCACCCAGCTCGAGATCCTGCCGCGGCCGCCCGAGACGCGGTCGAACAGCAACCCGTGGCCGCAGTTCGCGATGACCTTCAAGATCACGTCGGCCCACGAGGAAGGTGGCGAGCGGCTGTACAGCGTCAACACCGAGCGCTTCGTCGACGACGGCAGCGGCAGGCTGCGCGGCATGCTGGTCCACGGCGTGGAGATGGTCAACGGCAGGTTCGAGAAGGTCGAGGGGACCGAACGGGAGCTGCGCGTCGACGTCGTGTTGCTGGCGATGGGCTTCGTCGGCCCGGAGAAGCACGAGTGGTTGGACCAGCTCGGCGTGGACTTCGACGCTCGCGGCAACGTCGACCGCGACGAGCGGTACATGACGAACGTGCCGGGCGTGTTCGTCGCCGGCGACATGGGTCGCGGCCCGAGCCTGATCGTGTGGGCGATCGCCGAGGGACGCTCGTGCGCCGCGGGTGCCGACGCCTGGCTGATGGGGGAGACCCAGTTGCCCAGCCCGATCCCGCCGACCGCCCGGCCGCTGCTCTGACGTCGCCCCTGGCCGCAGGTGCCGCCGTGCGGTCCGCTACGGCCCGTAAGATCGCACCCCATGCGTTCTCTCCTGCTCGGCACCGCGCTCGCCATCGGCGCCGTGCTGACCCTCGGGGCGTGTTCGAGCGGGTCGTCGGGTTCGCCGAGCAAGTCGACGCTCCTGGCGCTGACGCCCACCAACTTCGCCACCGTCGCGACCGTGCCGGCCACCAGCACCTCGAGCATTCCGCCGGCCGCCGGCAGCTCGATCCCCGGCCAGAGCACGTACACGATCGCCGCCGGTGACTTCCCGTCGACCATCGCCGCCAAGTTCCACGTCAACCTCGCAGACCTGCTCGCGCTGAACGGGTGGACCCTGGTCGGCCAGCAGGTCACCAACTTCCCTGCGGTCGGCACCGTGATCAAGATCCCCGCGGGCGCGACGGCGCCCGCCGCGGGCGCACCGGCAACCGCGACGACCGTCGCCGGTGCGACGACGGTCGCCGGGGCGACCACGACCACCGTCGCCGGATCGCGGACGACGACCACGACCGCCGGTGGTTCGAAGGCGACCACGACCACCGCCGCCGGATCGAAGACGACGACCACGACGACCAAGGGCACGAAGGCGACGACGACGACCGCCGCCGGCGGCTCGACGACGGTTCCTGCGAACTGTGCCACCGGCTCGTACGTCATCACGAAGGACGACACCAGCCGTGTCAAGGTCGCCGCGAAGTTCGACGTCACGGTCGCCCAGCTGGACGCGGCCAACACGGCGACGAAGGGGTACAGCTCGTTCGCCCCCGGCCTGAAGATCGTCATCCCGAAGAAGGCCGGCTGCCCGTAGGGTTCGGGCCGATGACGACGTTGTCGATCGCAGACGGCCGGGTGCTCGGGTGCCTGCTGGAGAAGGAGCGGACCGTTCCCGACCAGTACCCGTTGACCGCGAACGCGCTCGTCTCGGCGTGCAACCAGAGCACCGCGCGGGACCCGTTGATGCACCTCGACGAGCACGAGGCGCTCACCGTTCTCGCGTCGTTGAAGACCGAGGGCCTCGTGCGGTTCGTCCACCCGTCGCACGGCCGCAGCGTGACCCGGTACCGCCAGGTGCTCGACGAGAAGCTGGGTCTCGGTGCGGCCGAGGCTGCGCTCGTCGCGCTGCTGCTGCTGCGCGGCCCGCAGACCGTCGCCGAGATGCAGGGTCGTTCAGGACGGATGCACGAGTTCGCCTCTGCCACCGCGGTCGAGGTGGCGCTACGCACCCTCGCCGAGCGAGACCTCGTCGAGCTGCTCGATCGCCAGCCCGGCCACAGGGAACCGCGATGGCGGCAGCTGATCGCCGAGCAGGCGGAGATCGCCCACGCCGCCTCGGAGGCGAGCAGGACGGGAGACCCGCGAGGTGCCCTCGGCGATCGAGTCGCAGAGCTCGAAGCCCGCGTCGCCCGCCTCGAAGCTGCCCTCGAGGATCTGCTCTGACCCTGAGCGGTCCGGCTGTGAACCAGCGCCGCACCTGGCGCGGTCAGCGGCGGGCGCGCACGAGCCACGCTGCTGCGTCGAGCTGCAGCTCGCCGTCGACCACATACCTGGCGAGGTCACGGCGCGCCGCGTCGAGCGCGGGTCCGCGCGCCTCCTCGGGCACCTGGTCGGCGAACCGTCGCCCCGCTTCGGACGTCGTCATCTGGACCATCCGCTCCTCGATCCCGTCGCTGCCGTCGAGGCTGAAGCGCACGACGGTGTCGATCGGCTCGATGTCGATCGCACTCCAACCACCGTCGATCAGCAGGCCGCGCAACCGCGCCTCGTCGGCGAACGCCATCGGTCCCGGCGCGTGAGGATCGAGTGGGGGCGAGGCGGGGAGTGCCGCGTTCAGCGCCGAGACCCCGGCGGTGAACACAGGGTTGACGTCGAGCCCGCGCCAGCAGACGAAGGTCAGCGGCGCGCCGTCGATCACCGCTGAACCGAGGTTGGCGAACGCCGCGACGGGATCGTCGAAGAACATCACCCCGAAGCGCGAGACGATCGCGTCGTAGGGACCGTGGAGGTCGTCGACCTGCGCGTCGGCGACGAAGAACTCGAGGTCGGGGAAGCGCTCGCGCGCCCCGTCGATCATCGTCGGTGAGATGTCGGTGCCGACGGCGACGGCGCCGAGCGCGGCGACCGCGGCGGCCAGCGTCCCGGTCCCGCAGCCGACGTCGAGGACGCGTTGCTCGGGTTCGAACGTCAACGACTCGACGAGGACCGCGCTGATCGACTCCAGCATCCTGTCGAAGATGCGGTGGTGCCGCACCCACGATGGTCCGTTGACGGACGTCCACATCTCGCGGGTCTGCTCGTTCGCCATCGATGCCTCCTCGGGGGGTGGGTGTCGGTCACGCCGTCGTTGCGGCGAGCTCTGCGGCGAGCACGGTGACGAGCTCGCCGGCCGGGAGCGTACGCGCCCGCGCGTGCTCGGTCCCGGCCCACATGTTGACCAGGTCGGCGACTGCGTTGGTTCGGCCGTGGGCGCGCAGCGGGCTCGTGACGTGATGGATCTCCGGGTAAGCGAGCGGCGCGCTGTCACCAGCGCGTGCCGTCCAGGCGTTGGCGATCCCGCGGGCCCTGCGACCCGTGAAGGCGCGGGTCAGCACGGTCGCGCCCGGACGCCGCACCGCGTTGCGGTGCACCGCCGCCGTCCCGCCTTCGGGGCAGCACAGGAACGCGGTGCCGAGCTGTGCGGCGACCGCGCCCGCGTCGAGCACGCGGGCGATGTCTGCACCGTCCATCAGCCCACCCGTGGCGACGACGGGGACGTCGGGCAACTCGGTGCGCAGCGCGGCGAGCAACGCGTCGAGGGTGAGCGGCGGATCGTCGTGGTCGACGAACGAGCCGCGGTGGCCGCCGGCTTGCGCACCCTGGGCGACGACGACGTCCGCCCCGGCGGCGCGGGCGAGCCGGGCCTCGGCGACGTCCGTGACCGTCACCCACGCCTCGATCGCAGCATCGTGAAGCCGGGCGACGTCGTGGGCGGGCGGGCAGCCGAACGTGAACGACACGACCGCAGGACGTGCGCGGACGACGACGTCGAGCTTGTCGGTGAAGCCGTCGTCGTCGTGGCGGGGCCGGCCGAGCCCCACGCCGGCAGTTGCGGCAAGCGGGGCGACCACGTCGGCGATGTAGCGCTCGACGGCCACAGGATCGCCCGGGTCGCCGGCCGGGCAGAAGATGTTGACGCCGAACGACGCCACGGTGGCGGCGCGCACCGCGGCGATCTGTTCGGCGAGGGCCGCAGCACTGAGGTAACCGGCGGCGAGGAAGCCGAGCCCGCCGGCGCCGCTCACCGCGGCGGCGAGCGCCGGCGTGGCCGGACCGCCCGCCAGCGGGGCGAGCACGATCGGGTGGGCCAGCGACTCGACGATCACCGCCGACGACGCTATCCCCGGCGTCCGGCGCCGGCCGGCTGATCGGGTCGGCGAACGTGAGACGAGGTGGCCGACGCGAGCGTCTCTCGGCCCTGCGCCGGTCCTTCTGGTCGCAGCCGGAAGCGTTGTGACGTTCCGGTCGCGACCCGTTGGTCGCCGCGTTCGTCCGTCCCGGACGGCGCCGGCAGGCTGAGATCGGGGGAGCGTGCTAGCCGAGGTCGGGCCAGCGGCGCTGCTGGCGACGGCGCATCCCGGCCTTGCCCAGCTTGCGCTGCTCGGCGAGCACCCACTGACGCCGCCAGCCGGTGTACTCCGGGCCGGTCAGCTTCGGGCTCGTCCTGTTCGCGGCGCGGCGGCGGGCCGTCCAGGCATCGGTCAGCGCCTCGTCGGCGAGGGTGGTCACAGCGGCCTCGATGCGCGAGTTGAAACGTCGCGTCGACTCGCCTTCCAACGGCACCAGTGGCGCGCCGAACACGACCTTCGTCTTGCCAGGCTTCGGCCGGCTCATCCCCTTGCCGAAGATCGCTCCTGTCCCGTCGATGAACACCGGCACCACCGGTGCGCCGGTGCGCGACGAGAGGTAGGCCGCGCCGCCCTTGAAGTCCTGCCCCCAGCCGTCGGGAGAACGGCCGCCCTCTGGGTAGATCACCAGGCTCCAGCCGTCGTCGATCAGGCTGCGGATCTGCTCGGCAGACTTGCGGCCCGTGCCCTCACGGTCGATCGGGAACGCGTTGAGGGCGAGCGCCGCGAGCGTGCCCTTCGCACGCGTGTCGAAGAAGTAGTCGGCGGCCGCGGCCACCACCAACTTGCGGCGCCACGGCTCGGGCACAGCGGTGACCATCAGCGGCGTGTCGCCGTGGCTGTGGTGGTTGGGCGCGAAGATCACCGCCGGCGAGGGATCGGCGCGGCGGAGGTCGTCGAGACGGTCGACACCGACGATCTCGGGGGAGGCGACGAGCTTCACCCCGAGCCGCAGCGGACCCTCGGTGATCAGCGCGCGGGCGTAGCGCGCCGGCAGCTTGCGGGCCCACTCGGTGTCGAAGTCGGCGCCGAGCTTGTCCGGCTCGTGGGGCACTTCGACGCCGCGCGGGGCGGTCGGGGCGCGGTACGGGAACCCGACGCTGCGCACCGGCTTGGTGACTCGCGCCACCGCGCGCTCCGCTGTGCCGGCCAACCGCGCCGCACGCCGCAACCGGGCGAACGTCTCGGCGCCGGAGATGTCGTCACGCGCCATGAGCCGCGCTCACATCATCACCTGACGTCGCAGACCATGATCGGAGGGGTGTGCAGGTGGGTGATCGTCGGTGTACGACCGACCACGTCGCTGGCGATCTCGAACGCATCGTCCATCGTCGACGCCGGCGTGAAACCCAAGCGGCGCACGGCTTTCACGTCGCCGCCGACGATGATCACCTTGCTGCAGTGCTGCATCCCGTGGCTGCCCCAGTACCACATGTAGAACGGGTGCACGCCGTGGTACGCGTAGCTCGTGCGGTAGAGGTGCTTGTACCACTCGTCCTCGGCGAACTTCTGCTCGTACTTGGCGCTCATCACGTGCGGATCGGTCGTCTCGCTGAGCACCTGCTCGAAGAAGTCGATGTAGCTCGGATGGTGCACCGGGTGGAAGTCCCACGGCGTCGGGTGGGTCATGATCACCACGCCGCCCTCGCGCACGAGCGGCATGCCGCGGTACATGTTGAACAGGTAGCCGAGGCCCATGCACATCACCAGGATCGGGTTCATGATCGAGTTGACGTTGTACGGGCAGATGAACGGGATGCCCATCGTCAGGATGTCGGTCTGGCCCTCGACCTCGACGAGCTGCTGGCGGTAGACGTTGTCGGTCGTGATCTTGTGGACGGCCTCGACCTCGCCGGCCTGCACGCTCGTCATCTGGTGTGGCGCCTCGATGCCCATGAAGATCTTGCGCGCGAGCCGCGGTGGGGTGCGCTTCAACGCTGTCGTCGTGCCGACGTAGGTGGCGCGGTCGCGGGCGCTCCACTCCCACTCCCGCTTGGCCATGAAGTCGAACGGGCTCGGGAAGGTGTCGGTGTTCAGCGTTGTCTCGATCTGGAAGACCTTCACGCCGGAGTCGACGAGCACCTTGCCCATCCGCCAGTTGCTCTTGTGCAACTCGGAGCGGTGCTGGTCCATGAAGCTGTGGCTGTTCTCCATCGTCGTCGGGTTGTGGTGGTGGCGCAGGCTGCGATAGCTCGACAGGCCGGTGGCCGTGCTCTTCCATCCGCCGTCCATCGCGACGAGGTTGATGTTCACGTAGACGAGCAGGTCGCTCTCGACCGCTCGCTTGTTCATCTCCACCTCCTCGCCGTGCGGCGTCGTCCCGAGGTAGGTGAGGTTGTCGGGGTCCTCTGCGTCGTGCTGGTAGAGCATCCCGCGCGGGGCGAACGCGTCGTAGACGCGATCGCCGACGGCGTGGCGCAGTTCTGCCTCGGTCATCCGCCGATGCAGCGCGAGCGCGCAGATCAGGTGCACGTCGTCGACACCTGCATCGGCGGCCATGTCGAGCACGGCTTCGATCACCCGCTGGCGGATGTCCGGGCGCTTCATCTTCGGCAGCGGGAGGCTGATGTCGTCGAAGGCGATCGTCAGCTTCATGTCCGGGGTCAGCAGCGTCGGCAGCGGGTCCTGGTCGAACGGGTGGAGGAGTGCGTCGCGGATCGCGCCGTCGATGTCGTCGAGCGGGGCGAGCGGCTCGGGCGCATAGATGACCCGACTGCGCCCGGCTGGGAGCTTCTCCAGGCTGACGTTCTCGCCGCGCCAGAACATGATCGGCGGCGTCGAGCGGTCGACCTCGAGCACGAATCCGGGTCTCGGCATCTACTTGCTCCCTCTTGTCGGTCGGGACTGGCCGCCGTTCGCTGCGCTCACTTCGGCTGCTCCCTCCGTGCGACTCGTCGCTGGCGCTTCCCTCGCCGGCGCGCGCCGCTCGCCCTGGCCGCCGTTCGCTGCGCTCACTTCGGCTGCTCCCTCCGTGCGACTCGTCGCTGGCGCTTCCCTCGTCGCCTGCGTCCGTGTCGTTGGTCGGCGTTCGTCGCGGCGCATGTCGAACGCGACCTTGATCGCGTCGCGCGGCCCCGCGTCGGCCGCGTGGGCGATCGCGGCGTCGTACTCGTCGAGTGCGTACGTCGCGCTGACCATCCGCCCGAGCCCGAACCGGCGCACGAGCCCGATCGCGGTGTCGAAGTCGTCGCGGCGGTAGGCGTAGCAGCCGGTGATCCGCACCTCGCGATGCCACAGCCCCGTGAGGTCGACGGTGACGGTTGACGGCATCCCGACCAGCACCACCTCGCCCCCGGGCGCCACGACGGACAGCGCCTGTTCGAGCGAGCGGCTGGTGCCGACGCAGTCGAAGACCTGGGTGACCCCGCCGGTGAGCTGGTCGCCGGCGATCAGCGACGCGGATTGGCTGCGCACGATCCTCGCCAGCTCGTCGGGCGCGCAGACCGTGGCCCCGAGCTCACTCGCGAAGCGCCGCTGGGACTGGTACTTGGCGGCGATGACCGGCACCGAGCCCGACCCGCCGCCCAAATCGTCGCGACCGATGATCGCCGCGAGCGTGAGCAGCCCGACGGTGCCGGCGCCGATGATCGCGACGCTGCCGCCGCGGTGCTCGCGCGCCGCGCGGGCCGCGCATGCGGTCGGTTCGACCATCACCGCGTCCTCGTCACTGAGGTCGTCGGGTACGTCGACGAGCTGCAGCGGATGGGCCACGAGCCCCTCGCTCCACCCTCCGCCCGTGGCGCAGCAGTACCCGGTCTGCAAGCCGGGCTTGAGGTGACCGAACGCGACCCGTTCGCAGCGGTTGATGTCGCCGGCCGCGCACGCCGCGCACACAGGGTGCACGCCGCGGATCGCGCAGTGCAGCACCGGGATCAGCACGACGCGCCGCGACGCAGGTTCGCCGGGACCGGCGACGGTGTCGGCGACGAGCTCGTGGCCGAGGGTGAACGGGAAGCTGACGATCGAATCGAAGTACGCGCCGGCCTGGCCCTGCACGGTGGCGAGATCGCTGCCGCAGATCCCCGACAGCCTCGGCCGCAGGCGCACCCACTCCGGTCCTGGCAGCGCGGGCGGATCGTCGCGCACCAGCTCCAGCGGACCCGCCTTCGCCGCGGTCGCCGGGGCCACTGCGGAGAGGACGCGGGCCAGGCCGATCCGGCCGAGCTTGCGGTCGATCTGCAGCGCCTTCACCCTCGCGTCCCGCCGCTAACGAAGGAACGGCGCCGTTCGCGCTCGCCGAGCATCGGGCCGACCGGCAGCAGCGGGCGCGGACCGCCGGGCGCCCTCGTCCACTGCTCGACCAGCCAGCCGCGCTTGCGCGCCAGTGCGGCGAGGCGCGTCTCCGGATTGACGGCAACCGGGAAACCGACCGCTTCGAGCAGCGGCAGGTCACTGGTCGAGTCGGCGTAGGCGACGCACTCGTCGAGCCGGAAGCCCTCCGCGGCGCAGTACTCGGCGAGGATCTCGGCGCGGGTCTCACCCGTCGGTGGCACCTGCGACAGCTCGCCGGTGTACGTGCCGTCGGGGTTGACGGTCATCTTCGCGGCGACGATCTCGTCGAACAGTGGGGCGAGCCCGGCCACTGCGAAGTCCAGCGCGCCGGTGATCAGCACGGTGCGGTGGCCGAGTGCACGGTGCTCGCGCACGCGGCGGATGCCGGCGGGGAAGCTCTTGGTGAGGATCACGCGGCTGAACAGCTCGGCGGTGTCGGCGTCGATCTGGGCGACCGAGGCATCCTCGTAGCGCCGGTAGAAGTAGCGCAGGAAGTCGCCCCGGTCCTTGCGGTCGAGGGCCAGCAGGCGCGGCGCCTCGACCAGCGCGCGGGCGACGTAGCGCACCCGTTCCGGACCGTTCAGCCGCCGCGTCGCCAGCCAGGAGTAGCTCTCCACGACATTGCTGGCGATCAGCGTGTTCTCGAGGTCGAACGCGGCGACGTGTCGGCTCGGATCGAGGACGGCCTTGCGCAGCCGCGCAGCGCGGTCGGTGCGGGTCCTGCCCGGGGTGGTCTTGACCCGGGCGTGCTGGGCGATCGACGGCAGGTGGATCTCGGTGATGTACGACGGCCAATCGATCGAGCGCGGGTCGAGGTTGAACGTGGCGCGGTCCTGCGGCGCGAGCATCTCGCGCAGCGCGAGCAGGTTGTCGACCTGGTACACCGCTTCGCACTCGGTGTACAGGCCGTACAGCTCGACGTACTCGAGCGCGCGTTCGACGTCGGACTTGCGCTCTTCGAGCTTGGCGGCCATCGTCGCCTGCTTGCCGCGCAGCGGCAGCTGCTGGAGCACGCCTTCGGCACGGTTGATCATCGTCTTCGCCCGGCGCAGCTGGCCCTCGACGCGGTCGCGCCCAGGGAACTGGAACTCGGGCAGCACGATCGGCTGCCCCTCTGCGTCGTAGATCGGGTGCGCGGTGAACCATTCGCGCACCTTGTCGATCAGCAGGCGGTAGTGCAGCGGGTTGGTGCTGCCGCTGGCGACGTGCGTGATCGGCGGAGCGGCGTCGGGACCGACAGCGGCGACGGCGATGATCGCGCTGACCACGAGGTCGACGGGGATCACGTCGATCGTGCCTTCCGGGTTGCCGGGGAACTGGCTGAGCAGCCCGCGGGCGTAGCTGATGATCACCGGCTCTGCCATCCGGAAGCCGCGGATCCAGCCGGGCGCGGGCTCGGCGAGGGCCGACTCGATGATGCTCGGGCGGACGATGCTGACCGGGATGTTGCCCTTCGTGTCCGTCAGCGCCTGCTCGCCGAGTGCCTTGGTGAACGCGTACGCGTCGGGCCAGCCGACGCTGGCGGCGCGTGCCCGCCCGGCCTCGACGAGTTGGTCGCGCACCCAGCTCTCGCGCAGGGACTCGGTCTTCGCGGCGAGCGCCGGTGCTCCGGCCGCGCCGAGCTCCCGGTGCGCGTCGTGGCGGAACGCACGGAGCCGGTCAGGCTGGCGGCTCGCGGCTTCTGCGTCGCTGCGCAGCCGGCGGGCGGCCGTCACCTCGGTACGCCAGTTCAACCCGATGTCGAACGGGCCGGCGCTGACCAGTTGCTCTGGCGCGTTGCCGCGCCGGTTCCCGGCGACGTAGCAGGTGCTCACCGCGACGAGGTGCGGCGCGACGCCGAGGTCGCGCAGCGTCGCGGCGATGCGCATCGGTCCGAGCAGGTTGATCTCGACAGCGGTGTCGAGGGGCGAATCGAACGCGACGGCCGCCGCCGAGTGGATGACGGTGCCGCAACTCGCCAGCGCCGCCCTGCCGGTGTCGTCGAGCCCGAGCCCGTCGGCGGCGACGTTGCCGGCGATCACGGAGATCCGCCGCGCGCACATCTCGTCGAAGGTCTCTGTTCTCGGATGGTCGGGACTGGCCTCCGCTGCGCTTCGGCTGCTGCCGGCCGCGTGCATCGCGCGGAGCCGGTCGAAGGCGTTGTTCTTGAGGATCTCGCGCCGGACGCGCTCGTCGACCGAGGTCCGCTTGCCGGTGCGGACGAGCAGCACCAGCTCACACTCCGGCACGCTGCGGAGCAGCCGTTCGATCAACGCCGTGCCGACGAACCCGGTGCCGCCTGTAATAGCGATCCGCGTGCCGGCGAGCTGCTCAGCGATCATCGAGCCTGTTCTAGCACAGTCGTCTACCATCTGGTAGAGATGCGTACCGACACCCGCCAGCGGATCCTCACCTCGGCGACCGACCTGTTCGGTCGCCGCGGCGTCGAAGCGGTCTCGCTCGATGCGATCGCCGCCGATGTCGGAGTCGCCAAGCAGACGCTGCTGTACTGGTTCGCGAGCAAGGACGAGCTGATCCAGGCCGTGCTGGTCGACGTCGTCGCGCAGCTCTCGGTGGTGATCGCCGCCGCGACCCGCGCCGCCGCAGACGATCCCCTGGAGCGCGTCGAGGCCGTCGTCCGCGCGGTGTTCCGCCTCGCGGTGCGCCGTCCGGCGCTGCTCGGGCTGGTGCGCGAGATCAGCCGCCTTCCGCCTGCCGTCGCCGAGCGATTGGTCGGAGAGCTGCGCGACCTGGTCGACCGCGCCGTCGTCTACCTGGCGTCGGAGATGGACGCCGGACGGTTGCGGCGCGCCGACCCGCGGCTGCTCGCTTCGCTGTGCTACGCCACAGTCACTGGCATCGCCACCGAACCCGAGGCGCTGCGCGCGGTCGGCTGGGAACCGTCGACCGCCGGCCTACGCCGCCTGCGCAGCGAGCTGCTGGCCTTCTTGCGCGCTGCCCTCGAACCACGTTGACGCCGCATCTCGAAGCGGCGGCCCGCCGATCGGGGTCGACGCTTGTACCGATCCTGCTCAGAGATGGGCAGATCCCGTACCAGCGTCCGCTCCGACAGCGGCGGGCAGCGGCCGGCGGCGGCCGGCGTCGGATGGCGGGGCGCGGGCGGGTGGTTCCGTCGGCGGCCGGCGACGCCTGCTGGTGCACCGGTTGCGATGATGGGGCGGTGAAGATCGGGATGTGCTTTCCGCGGGAGCTCGATGCGTCGCTCGTGGTGCGGTTCGCTGAGCGGCTCGACGCCGGCGGCGCGGACGAGCTGTGGGTGATCGAGGACTGCTTCTACACGGCAGGGGTGAGCCTCGCCGCAGCGGCGTTGGCGCGCAGCGAGCGGCTCACCATCGGCATCGGGATCATGCCGGCGGTGGCCCGCAACCCCGCGGTCACTGCGATGGAGGTGGCCACGCTGTGCGGGCTCGCTCCCGGCCGCGTCATCGCCGGCATCGGCCACGGCGTCCAGGAGTGGATGGCGCAGATGGGCGTCAGGCCCGCATCACCGGTGACCACGCTGGAGGAAACGATCACGGTGGTCCGTCGGCTGCTCGCCGGCGAGGAGGTGACGTTCGCCGGCCGTGCCGTCCAGCTCGACCGGGTTCGCCTCGCCGCGCCGCCGTTGCCAGCGCCGCCCGTGCTCGCCGGGGTGCGCGGGCCGCGATCGCTCGCTGCCGCCGGCCGCTGCGCCGACGGGATCGTCCTCGCCGAGTTCAGCGGCCCTGCCGCGGTTCGCGCCGCGGTCGCCGCTGCCGGTTCGCCGCCGAACTTCGAGGTGGCGGTGTTCACCGTGACCCATGTCGACCGTGATCGCCGGGCAGCGCGGCAGTGGATCGCGCCGTACCTCGCCGCGATGGTGACCGCACCGCCGCCCGGGCTGCGCGGCGCGCCGTTCTTCGATGAGCTCGGCGCGCTCGTCGCCCGCGACGGTGCGACCGGCGTGGTCGACATGCCCGACGACTGGTGGACCGAGCTGTGCGCCGTCGGCACGCCCGACGATGTCGCCGCCCACGTCGACGCGCTGGCGACGGCCGGCGTCACCCATGTCGGTCTGTTCCCCAGTCCCGACACCGAGGTTGCGCTCGGCCAGCTCGACGTCGTGCTCGACGCCGTGATCGACCAGTGACGGCAGCGTGCGCCGATGGACTGAGCGGGCGGCCGGTCGCCGGAGCCTGGCAGCGGGGCTCGGGTGCTGCTCGTCGCCGTTCTGGTCGCAGCCGGAACGGCACGTGCGGTGGCAGGTTCCCGTTGCGACCGGTCGACCCCGCCGGACGTCGGGCCGGGGTCGGGGTCGGGGTCGGGCGTTGCTCATCGCCCGTTCTGGTCGCAGCCGGAAGGCTACGTAAGTGGTTCTGGCTGCGACCGGTCGACCGCTGCCGGCGAGGCCGACTGCGTGCCCACGCGGTCGTCGGTCCGCTGAGGGGGCAGTGCACGCCGACCGACAGCGTCGTCGCGGGCGACGGGTCAGTGGTCGGTGCGGCGGCGGCGGTTGCCGTGGCGATCGAGCGCGAGGCGGACGAGCTCGTCGATCAACGCCGGGTAGCTGAGCCCCGTGGCCTGCCACAGCTTCGGATACATCGAGATCGGGGTGAACCCGGGCATCGTGTTGATCTCGTTGCACAACCAGCCGCGCCCGTGCTCCTCGAAGAAGAAGTCGACGCGGGCGAGGCCGTCGGCGCGCAGCAGCTCGAACACGCGCACCGCCAGCGCACGGACCTCGTCGCTCTGCGCAGTCGTCAGCGGCGCGGGCACCAGCGCCTTCGCGCCGTCGTCGACGTACTTGTCGGCATAGTCGTAGAACTCGGCGCCCGGGACGATCTCGCCCGGCACGCTCGCCCGTGGCGGCCGGCCGCCGAGCACCGCGACCTCGATCTCCCGCGCCTCGACGGCCTCCTCGACGAGCACCCACTCGTCGTACGACAGTGCGAGGCGGAGCGCGTCGCGCAGCGCCTCGACCGTCTTCGCCTTCGACACGCCGATCGAGGAGCCCATGTTCGCCGGCTTGACGAACAGCGGCAGCCCGAGCTCCTCGGCCAGCCGCGCCGGCGTCCCGGGGGTCAGCTGGTCCTCGCGCAGGGCGCGGTGGCGGACCTGGGGGATTCCGGCGGCGGAGAGGACCTGCTTGGCCATCGCCTTGTCCATGCCGAGCGCCGCGCCGAGCACGCCGCTGCCGACGTAGGCGACGCCGGCCAGCTCGAGCAGGCCCTGCATCGTGCCGTCCTCGCCCATCGGGCCGTGCAGGATCGGCAGCACGACGGTGCGCACATCGTCGAACTGCTGCGCGCCGAGGATCTCGCTCGGCGAGATCGACCGGCCGTCGGTCGAGAGGTGGTCCGGCAACGCACCCGGACCTGCGGCGAGCGCGTGCTGCGCCCCGGTGGCCACCGACCACGAGCCGTCGCGCGAGATGCCCACCGGCGTGACCCGGTACGTCGCCGGATCGGCGGCGCGCAGCACGTGGGTCGCGCTGGTGCAGCTGACGTCGTGCTCGGCCGACTGCCCGCCGAACAGCACGACGAGGTGGATCCGACGTTCGCCGGTGCCGGGCTCCCGGTCGCCGTCATCGCCGCCGCTGACGTCGCCGGTGGCGGGATCGCTCTCGTGCGGAACGGCCGCGCTGACGTCGCCGGTGCCCATCCCCGGCGACGGTACCGTGTGCGCCGATGCGATTCCGGGCAAGCGAGGTGGCCACCGCCACCGGCGGTCGGCTCGTCGGGCCCGACGTCGAGATCGACGGCGCCACATTCGACTCGCGCACCGTCGCCCCCGGAGAGCTGTTCGTGCCGATCGTCGCCGAGCGCGACGGCCATGAGTTCATCGACGTCGCCCGCGCCGCAGGAGCGGTCGCCTACCTCACTTCCCGCCGAGCGGCCGGTGGCACGGCGATCGAGGTCGACGACACGCTGCGCGCGCTGATGGTGACGGCGGCGCGGCTGCGACGCACCCACGTCACCGGCACGGTGATCGGGATCACCGGCTCGGTCGGCAAGACGAGCACCAAAGACCTCGCCCGCGCCGCGCTGTCCGCGAGCAGGTCGACGCACGCCAACTCGCGCAGCTTCAACAACGACCAGGGCCTGCCGGTGACGATCCTCGACACGCCCGACGGCACCGCGGTGCTCGTCGTCGAGATGGGGATGCGCGGCCCCGGCGAGATCGCCCGGCTGTGCGACATCGCCGTGCCACATGTCGGCGTTGTGACCCGCGTCGCCGAGGCCCACGGCGATCTGCTCGGCGGCATCGACGGTGTCGCCAGGGCGAAGGCCGAGCTGGTCGCTGCGCTGCCCGCCGACGGCACCGCGATCCTCAACGCCGACGACCGGCGCGTGCGCGCGATGGCGGCGCGGACCGAGGCGGCGGTGGTCACGTTCGGGGAGTCGGCGGACGCGGACGTGCGCATCGCCGGGCTCGAGCTCGACGAGATCGCCCGACCGTCGTTCGAGCTGCACACGCCGTGGGGCACCGTCGGCGTGCGTCTCGCCGTCAGCGGCAGGCACATGGCCATCAACGCCGCGGCGGCGCTCGCCTGCGTCGGCGTCGTCGGGGCGGACCTCGTCGCCGGCGCCGCCGCGCTCGGCGGTGTCGGGCTGTCGCCGATGCGGATGGAGGTGGTGCGCACCGCGTCGGGCGGGCTGCTCGTCAACGACTGCTACAACGCCAACCCGACGTCGATGCGCGCCGCGCTCGCCGCGCTCGCCGATCTGCCCGCCGGCCGGCGGGTGGCGTTGCTGGGGATGATGGCCGAGATCGCCAACGCCGCGGTCGAGCACCGGGCCGTCCTCGCCGAGGCGCACCGCCTCGGGATCGAGGTGATCGCCGTCGGCACCGAGCTGTACGGCGTGCCGCCGGTCGACGATCCCGTCGCCGCGGTCGGCTCAATCGCCGGCGGAGATGCCCTCCTCGTCAAGGGCAGTCGCGTGGTCGGGCTGGAGCGCTACGTCGCGGTGCTGCTGGCCATGTAGGCGGTCGAGCTTGGCGATGTCGCACCACCAGGCCAGGAACAGCGACCACGCCGCACCGAGCAGCAGCACCCACCGCGCCCCGATCGCGTCGATCACCGGCCCGAAGATCAGGTTGCCGATCGTGATCGTGCCGCCGAACGAGACGATCCACAGCGCCATCAGCCGCCCGCGTTCTGTGTCGCTCGCCCGGCTCTGGAAGATCGTCGACATCGCGGTGGTGGTCGCGAAGTAGGCGAAGCCGAGGAACCCGCCGTCGATGAACGCCCCGATCGGCTCGCGGGCGAGCGCGAAGCCGGCGAGCGTCACTGCGAACCCGACGAACCCGGCCTGGATCAGCCGCCGCTGGTCGTAGGCCGCGAACACGGTGCCAATGGCCAACCCGCCGAGGCACGCGCCGAGCCCCCACGTCGCGTACAGCCACTTGTACGTCGGTGCCTGGCCGTCGATGCCGAAGTTGAGTTTGGCCACTGCGGGGAAGAGGCCGACGAAGGGCAGCGAGATCAGCGAGAACGTGAACAGGGTGACGAGCAGTCGCATCGATACGGGCTTGGATTTGGCCAGCCGCAGCCCTGACGTGAACCCGCGCATCCCCGGTTCCTTGGCAGGCCGGTGATGCGGCGGAAGGTGGGTGATCCACAGTGCGAGGATCACGAACAGGTACGTCGCGGCGTTGATGTAGAAGAACTGCGCGGTGGTGACGCCGAACTGGGAGAGCACGGCGACGATCACGGGGCCGAGCACACGTGAGCCGTTGATCATCACCGAGTTCAGCGAGATCGCCCCGAGCAGGTCGGTCGGGCGGACGAGCGTCGGCAGCATCGCCGCCCACGCCGGCGCGTTGAGCGCGTTGCCGCAGCCGACGCCGAGCGCGACGAGGAACAGCCAGAGGATCGGGGCGTTCGCTGCGGCGAGCGGGGCGAGCGCGGCGCTGAACACGAGCTGCACGGACTGCATCGCGATCAGCCATTTGCGCCGGTCGAAGCGGTCGGCGATCACACCAGCGGGGATGCTCAACACGAGCAGCGGCCCGAGTTGGGCGAACACGAGCAGCCCGACCACCGACGCGCTGCCGGTGCGCTGGTACACGTACGCGGGCAGCACGACGTTCTGCATCCACGTGCCGACGTTGGAGGAGAACGAGCCGAACCACATCCGCCGGAAGTCGGGATAAGCGAACGCCGCACGTGCGGTGCCTGGCCGGAACGGATGGGCGATCTGCGCGGCGGGGGTGTGCGTCCGCGTCCTCATCGGCGAGAGGTGGCCCCCTCAGCCGAGGATCAAGTCGGCGTAGATCGGCAGCATCCGCTGTGGTCCGCTGAACAGGAACGTGGTGATGCACGTCTCCCGCCAGCGGTCGATCTCGCCGCGGATCTTGTCGAGCGGACCGACGAGGGCGACGTCCTCGACCATCGCCAGCGGGATCACGGCTGCCGCCTCGGCCTTCTTGCCTTGCAGGTAGAGCTCTTGGACGCGGGTCGCGACGTCCTCGTAGCCCATCCGCGCGAACACCTCGAAATGGAAGTTCGCGCCGCGAGCCCCCATCCCGCCGGCGTACAGCGCGAGGTTCGGGCGAACCATGTCGGCGCACGCGTCGACGTCGTCGCCGATCACGATCGTCATCCCGCAGGCGACGTCGAACCGCGCCGCCTTGTCCGGCTCACCGGACGCGGCGAAGCCCTCCGCAAGGCAGCCCGTGTAGTGCGCGTCGTCCTTCGGGCTGAAGAACAGCGGCATCCACCCGTCGCAGATCTCACCGGCGAGGGCGACGTTCTTCGGCCCTTCTGCACCGAGGTAGATCGGGATCTCCTTGCGCAGCGGGTGGATCGTGCTCTTCAACGGCTTGCCGAGCCCCGACCCGCCGACGAACGGCATGTCGTAGAACTCGCCATGCGCGCTGACCGGCTCGTCGCGGCGCACGATCCGGCGCACGATGTCGACGTACTCCCGGGTGCGTGCCAGCGGCTTCGGGTACGGCTGCCCGTACCACCCCTCGACCACCTGCGGCCCCGACACGCCGAGCCCGAGCAGCAGCCTTCCGCCGGAGAGGTGGTCGAGCGTCATCGCAGCCATCGCGGTCGCGGCCGGGGTGCGCGCGCTGATCTGGATGATCCCGGTGCCGAGCTGGATCGTGCTCGTCTGCGCCCCCCACCACGCGAGCGGCGTCAACGCGTCGCTGCCGTAGGCCTCGGCCGTCCACACCGACGTGTAGCCGAGGCGCTCGGCCTCCTGGATCGCGTCGAGCGCGCCCGCAGGCGGCCCGCTGCCCCAGTATCCGGTGGTGTAGCCGAGCTTGGCGTCGCTGGTCATGGGCCGAGAGTAGGTGGCACTATCGTCGCCCACCGTGCCAGGCCCCGCGTTCGACGACCTCCGTCACGTCACCGCGGATGATGTGCCGCTCGCCGCGCTGACCCTCGCCGAAGCGTTCTACGACGACCCGCTGAAGCTGCACCTCACGGGCGGCAGGACGCTGCCGATCCCCAAGGCGGTGCCGTTCTTCACTGCGTTCATGCGCATCCAGCTCGCCCACGACCTCGTGTTCGCCACGCCCGGCTTCGAGGGTGTCGCGATCTGGGCGCCGCCGGACCAGTGGAAGGTGCCGTTCTCGGCGATCGTGCGCAACTCCCCGACCTTCCTCAAGCTGTACCGCTGGCGGCTGCTGCCCAACCTCCAGGTGCTCGGCGATCTGGAGAGCCGGCACCCGCACGAGCCGCACTACTACCTCGAGTTCATCGGCACCTCGCCCGTCCACCAGGGCAAGGGGATGGGCACCCGGCTGATCGAGCCGATGGTCGCGCGCGCCGACGAGGAAGGGGTGGGGATGTACCTGGAGAGCTCGAAGGAGTCGAACCTCCCCTTCTACGGCAGGTTCGGGTTCAAGACGAGAGAGGTGCTCCACCACCGCCGCCACGGCCCACCGCAATGGCTGATGTGGCGCGACCCCCGGTGACGCGCTCCGGCGATGCCGCCGGGAGGTGACGCCGCGCCGTCAGTGCCAGGGTCGAAGCGCGCCGGGAGGTGCGCCGGACCGAAGATCGCCACGCCCTCCGGCTTCCAGGTCGTCGGACCGTCGAGCGTCAGCCCTGGCAGGCGCGTGGCCAGCAGCGGGAGCGCCTCGGCCAGCTCGGCGCGGGCCAGCGCGGCACCGAGGCAGTAGTGGATGCCGGACCCGAACGTGACCTGCGGTGAGGCCGGTGGCGGGCCGGTGATGTCGAAGCCGGCCGGATTGGCGAACACGGTGGCATCCCGGTTCGCAGCCGCCAGCCCGACCGAAATGAACGTGCCGGCAGGGAACACCACGTCGCGGTACTCGATGTCCTCGCTGGCGAAGCGGCCCGTGCCGCGCACCGCGCCGAAGTAGCGCATCGTCTCCTCCACGGCCCGACCAGCGAGCTCGGGCCGGTCGGCGAGCAACCGCCACTGCTCGGGGTGGGCGGCGAACAGCGCGAGCGCGCACCCGAGCTGGTTGCGGGTCGTGTCGGTGCCGGCGACGATCACTGCGTTGACCATCATCACCAGCTCGTCCGTGCTCAACCTGTCGCCGGCCTCCTCGGCGGTGATCAGGTCGGTGAGCAGGTCCTCGGCAGGCCGTGAGCGGCGGTCGGCGATCAGCCCGCTGGTGTACTCGTCGAGCTCGTCCTGCGCAGTCACGATCAGGTCGATCTTCTCGGCCATGTCGATCGAGAACACCTCGAGGATGTCGCCGGCCCAGCGGCTGAACAGCTGCCAGTCGCGCTCGGGGGCGCCGAGCAGGGCGCAGATGATCGGGATCGGGTACGGCTCGCAGATGTCGACGGCGAGGTCGGCGCGGCCGGCCGGCGCGACGGCATCGACGAGCCGGTTGACGACCTCGCGCATGAACGGTCGCAGCCGGTCGGCGGCGCGCGGGGAGAAAGCGGGGGCGACCAGCCTGCGCAGGCGGGTGTGGACGTCGCCCTCCGCCGACAGGATGCTGACCTGCTGGCGGCCGAGGAAGCGCGCGTCGGTGACGCCGAGCAGCTCCGGGAGTCGACCGGCGGCGTTGTGCCACCGCTTGTCGCGCAGCACCGCAGTGGTGTCCTCGTAGCGCCAGACCGCGAAGCCGAACGTGTCGCGCATCAACCAGGTTCCGGCGGGTTGATCGACGATCCTCGCCAACCGCTCGTCGTAGTCACCGACCGGCGGCGCGACGGGCACCAGGTCGAGTTCGAACACGGACGTGGCCATCGCCTCACGCTAGGGCCGGCCGGATGCGGCGGATCGCAGGGTGCAGATCGACCTCGATTCGTCGCGTGCGCGGTGGGCCGGCGTGGGACAATGGGACGGTGAAGAAGGGGGCCGCACCGACGGTGCGCAGCGATCACCAGCTGCGTCACGTGCTGATCGTCGCCGGCACACCGCGCGAGTGGGCGGCCACCGACGGCGAGCACTGGGGTCAGCGACTCGCCGAGCTGGGCAAGGTCGCCGACCACGTCGGCGCATCATGGCTGACGATCCGTCCCTACGGCCCCGACCCCGCACAGGGCGCAGCCCCGGTCGAACCCGATGGGGTCGCCGGCGCGGTGCGGACCGGGCCGGACGCCGGCGCGGTGCGGACCGAAGTCGTCGGCGGATGCACGGTGCTGGTCGCCGACGCCGTCGACGGTCGCCAGCGGCTGGTGACGGCGATCGAGGCGTTGCGCGTCGCCGGGAGCGAGGTCGACGAGACGACGATCACGATCGAGCTCAACGCACCTGCCCTGGCGGACCCCGATCTGATCGTGGTGCTCGGCCCCGATCACCGCCTCCCGCCGTCGTTGGTGTGGGAGCTGGCGTACAGCGAGCTGGTGTTCGTCGATGCCGCATGGGCAGACCTCCACCCGGCCCACGTCGAGCAGGCGATCGAGGAGTTCACCCACCGGCACCGTCGCTTCGGCGGGCTGGACTGACCAGCGGATGGCGAGCCCCCTCTACCGCGACACGGCTGTCGTGCTGCGCACCTACCGCCTCGGCGAAGCGGACCGGATCGTCGTGCTGCTCACGGAGCACCACGGCAAGGTCCGCGCCGTCGCCAAGGGCGTGCGCAAGACGATGTCGAAGTTCGGCGCCCGCCTCGAACCGATGAGCCACGTCCGCCTGCTGCTCGTCAAGGGGCGCGACCTCGACATCGTCAGTCAGGCGGAGGCCGTCGAGTCGCTGGCGCCGATGGTCTGCGACCTCGACCACATGACCAACGGGATGGCGGTCCTGGAGGCGATCGACCAGCTCGCCCTCGAACGCGAGCCTGCGCCGCACCTCTACCGGATGCTGGTCGGCGCGTTGCGCACCATCGCCACCCACTCGGGCCCGCTCGTGGTCGCCTCGTTCTACTGGAAGCTGCTCGCGTCGGAGGGGATGCGCCCCCAGCTCGACGTGTGCGTGCGCTGCGGCGAGCCGGGCCCGTTCGTCGCCTTCGACCCCGACCAGGGCGGCGTGCTGTGCCGTGCCTGCCGCAGCGGCGCGCCGCTCAGCGCCGAGGCGTTGGAGATCATCCGCGCGATCCTCGGCGGCCGCCTCAACGCCGCGCTCGACCTGCCGGCGTCGGCCGCCACCCACGAGGTCGCCGCGCACGCGACACGCGCGATCGAGCACCACATCGAGCGCCGGCTGCGCACGGTGGCGATGTTCGAGCACACGTGAGCCCGGCCGCGCCATCGTCGATCGAGCGGCGACGGTCGGGAACGGGCTCGTAGCCTGGGGAGCCCTATGGCAGCCACCGACCTGGACCAGATCGTCAACCTCTGCAAGCGACGCGGGTTCGTGTACCCGACAGCGGAGATCTACGGCGGTTTCCGGTCGAGCTACGACTACGGCCCGCTCGGCTCGCTGATGTTGCGCAACGTGCGCGAGTCGTGGATCCGCCCGATGGTCCAGCAGCGCGACGACGTCGTGCTGATCGACGCGGCGATCCTCGCGCCGCCTGCGGTGTTCGAGGCCAGCGGTCACCTCGCCAACTTCACCGACCCGCTGGTCGATTGCACGAGCTGCAAGCAGCGGTTCAGGGCGGACACGCTCGCGGATCCGCACACCTGCCCGAACTGCGGCGCGCACGATTCCTTCACCGAGGCGCGGGCGTTCAACCTGATGTTCAAGACGCAGGCAGGCCCGATCGAGGGGGCGGGGGCGACGGTGTACCTGCGGCCGGAGACCGCGCAGGGGATGTTCGTCAACTTCGCCAACGTGCTGCAGACCAGCCGCAAGCGGCCGCCGTTCGGGATCGCCCAGGTCGGCAAGAGCTTCCGCAACGAGATCACCCCGGGCAACTTCATCTTCCGCACCCGCGAGTTCGAGCAGATGGAGATGCAGTTCTTCGTCCCGCCCGCCGACGGGCCGAAGTGGTACGAGTACTGGTGCGCCACCCGCCTGCAGTGGTACGTCGATCTCGGCATCCCGCGCGAGTCGTTGCGCCTGCGTCCGCACGACCCCGACGAGCTGAGCCACTACTCCGCCGGCACCTCCGACGTCGAGTTCCTCTACCCCTGGGGCTGGGGCGAGCTGGAGGGGATCGCCCAGCGCACCGACTACGACCTCAAGCAGCACGCTGCGCACAGCGGTCAGAAGCTCGACTACTTCGACCCGACGACCAACGAACGCTACGTGCCGTACGTGATCGAGCCTGCCGCCGGGGTCAACCGGTCGATGGCCGCGTTCCTGCTCTCGGCCTACGACGAGGACGAGGTCGGCGGCGAGCCGCGCACCATCCTGCGGCTGCACCCGCGGCTCGCGCCGTACAAGGTGGCCGTGCTGCCGCTGTCGAAGAAGGACACGCTCAGCCCGCTGGCGCGCAAGGTCTACGCGACCCTGACCGACCGGTACATGTGCGACTACGACGACACCCAGTCGATCGGCAAGCGCTACCGCCGCCAGGACGAGGTCGGCACGCCGTTGTGCGTCACCGTCGACTTCGCCTCGCTGGACGACGACGCGGTGACGATCCGCGACCGCGATTCGACCGAACAGGTGCGCGTGCCGATCGATGCCATCGCAGCCGAGGTCGGCGCCCGCCTCGGCTTCTGAGCGGCCGCCCGGCGCCGCCCGGTGCCGCGCGGCCACTGCTGCGGCCACTGCTGCGGCCACTGCGGCCGGTCCCGCCGTCGGCCGGCTCGCCGGCGCCGGCGGCTCTGTGTCGTCCCGCAGATGGCACGTGCGCTCTGCGGGAGGACGCAGCTCAGCGAGGTGGGCGCGGCGGCGGGGGTGGCGGCGCGACGGACTGGGGTCGCGCGGTCGCCGTGGTCATCGGCGTCGTAGCCGGGGCCAGTGGGAGGCTGAACCAGATCCGCGCGCCGCTCGACGGGGCGACACCGACGCCGACCGTGCCGCCCATCGCCTCGACGAGCTCGCGCACGATCGCCAGCCCGAGCCCGCTCGAGCTCTCGGTGCGCTGCGGCCGCGAGCGGGCGACGTACAGGCGTTCGAAGACGTGTGGCATGTCCGCCTCGGAGATCCCCGGCCCGTCGTCGTCGACGGTGAACACCCCGAGCCCTTGGGCGACGTGGACCGAGACCTGCACCTCGAACCGGGCGTACTTCAACGCGTTCTCGATCATGTTCGCGGCGACCTGGGCGAGCCGGTCGGGATCGGCGAGCACGGGGACGTGCGGCCCGGGGCCGGCGCGCAGGGTGATGCTGCGCTCGGCGGCGTCGGGGGTGAACCCGCCGGTGGCGGTGACGGCCGCTGCAGCGAGATCGATCGGGGCGAGGTGCAGCGAGAACGACCGCGCCTGCAGCTTGGCCAGGTCGAGCAGATCGGCGACGAGCCGTTCCAGCCGGCGCGACTCGGAGCGGATCACGTCCGCGGCCACCCGCGGGTCGGCCGCCCCGTCGGTGATCGCTTCCGCGTAGCCGCGGATCGAGGTCAGCGGCGTGCGCAGGTCGTGGCTGACCGAGAGCAGGAACTGCTGCTCGAGGATCTTCGACCGCTCGAGACCCTCCGCCATCCCGTTGATGCTCCGCGCCAGCTCGGCGATCTCGTCGTGGTCGTCGGGGTGCGGAACCGGGACGCGAGTGGTGAGCTGGCCGGCGGCGATCCGCTGGGTGGCGACCGAGGCGTCGCGGATCGGCCGGGTCAGCCGGCGACCGAGGAACACGGCGAGCAGCAGTCCGATGAGTAGGACGACGACGGCCGTGAACAGGAAGTAGCGCACGGACGCGCCGAGCGCGGCGTTGGCCTGCTGGGTGAGCACGACGACCACGATCCGGCCGTTCTGGGCGCGCGTCGGGGCCGCTGCGTAGACGATGTTGCCGTGGTTGCCGCTGACGACCTGCAGGCGGTCCAGCGCGGCGGGGCGGATGTCGTCGAGGGTCACCCCGGCGGGCAGCTGCGTCGGGTCGAAGGCACCGCCGGTGCCGGAGATCAGCACGGCCACCTCGTCGATCGGCAGGATCGTGCCGAACGACTGCACCAGCCGCAGCCGCCTGCGCAACGCGACAGGGTCGTTGATGGTGCTCAGGTCGAGCACGTCGTCGATGTTCGCGGCGATCTTGGTCGCGTTGGCGCGCAGCTCGCGCAGGGTCGTGTGCCGGGCGCGCAGGTTGGCGACGACGAGGGTTCCCCCGCCGACGAACACGAGCGTCGCCAGGACGACCCCGACGATCACGGTGGCGAGGCGGCGGGTCATCCCCATCCGCTCCTACCTCCGAGATGTGAGCGTTGTGTGAGCTGCATCAGCCGAGGCGGTAGCCGATGCCCCACACCGTTGCGAGGGGGATGTCGTCACCGAGCTTCCTGCGCAGCTGGCGCACGTGCACGTCGACGGTGCGATCGTCGCCGTCGAAGTCGATGCCCCACACCGCGTCGATCAGCTGCTGGCGGGAGAGGGCGATCCCCTGGTTGCGGGCGAGGTGGGCGAGCAGGTCGAACTCGCGGGTGGCCAACGCCACCGGCTCGCCGCGGCGGCGCACCTCGCGCCGGGCGACGTCGACCGCGAAGTCGTCGCCGATGCGCAGGACGGTCGGATCGGCGGTGGTCACCGGCTGACCGCGGCGCAGGATCGCTTTGACCCTGGCCACCACCTCGCGCGGCGAGAACGGCTTGACGACGTAGTCGTCGGCGCCGAGCTCCAGCCCGAGCAGCCGGTCCAGCTCGCCGTCGCGGGCGGTGAGGAACATCACCGGCAGCTCGGAGCTGGCGCGGATCCGGCGGCACACCTCGAACCCGTCGATGTCGGGCAGGCCGACGTCGAGCACCGCCAACGCCGGACGGTGCTGGGCGATCAGCTCGAGGCCGCGTCCGCCGTCGGCGGCGAGCAGCACCCGGAACCCCGCCTCGCGCAGGTACATGTCGAGCAGGTCGGCGATGTGCGCGTCGTCCTCGACGACCACGACGGTCCGTTCGGGTGCTGCGCCGGCCACGGCGCCAATCGTGGCACGCTGCTACCTTCGGCCGCACGACATGCGGGGTCGCGGTGATCCCGCGCAACGAGCGAAAGCAACCGAGGAGAACTCATGGGGCAGAAGGCAATCCTGGCGAAGATCCCGGCGAAGCCGGGCATGCGGGACGATCTGGTGAAGGCCGCTCAGGCCGCCATCGACAACGCCAACACCGAGGCGGGCACGCTGCTGTACATCCTCCACGAGAATGACAAGGACGCCGACCTGCTCTGGATGTACGAGCTGTACACGGACCAGACAGCGGTCGATGCGCACATGAAGTCGGACGGGTTCAAGGCACTTGGTCCGGTCATGGGGCCGTTCATCGGCGGCAAGATGGAGCTGATCTTCCTCACGCCCACCATCGGCAAGGGCCTCTGACCGACTTGCCCGCCACCTACCTCGACCGGATCATCGCCCGCCACCGCGAAGCCGCTGCGGCGGACGAGCGCCCGCTCGAGCCGCTGGCCGAGCTCGCCGCGGCGATGCCTCCTGCACGTGACTTCCGCGCCGCGCTCGCCGACCCGGCGCACCTGTCCGTGATCGGCGAGGTCAAGCGGCGCTCGCCGTCGAAGGGCGACCTCGCCCCCGACCTCGATCCGGTCGTGCTGGCCCGTTCGTACGCGGGCGGTGGCGCGGCGTGCCTGTCCGTGCTGACGGACGTCGAGTTCTTCGGTGGGTCGGAGGCTGATCTGCGCGCGGCGCGGGGTGCGTGCGGGCTGCCCGTGCTGCGCAAGGACTTCACCGTCGACGAGCGCGACGTCCTCGACGCGCGGCTGATGGGGGCGGACTGCGTGCTGCTGATCGCCGCCGCGCTCGCCCATCACGAGCTCGTCGAGCTGCACCGGCTGGCCACCGCGATCGGGATTGCCGTGCTCGTCGAGATCCACGACGAAGCCGAGCTGGAGGTCGCGCTGATGGCCGAGGCGACGCTGATCGGCGTCAACCAGCGCGACCTCGTGACGTTCGAGGTCGACCACGAGCGCGCGCTGCGGATGGCCGGGGTGATGCCGGCGGGCGTGGTCAAGGTCGCCGAGAGCGGCGTCCGTGGTCGTGCCGACGCGGCGCGCCTGCGCGCCGCCGGGTACGACGCCGTGCTCGTCGGCGAGTCGTTGGTCACCGCCGGCGATCCCGCGGCGGCGATCGCCGAGCTGATCGGGGTCTGAGGGCACGTCGCCGCCGCGTCTGCCGTCGAATCGATCGGGTTCGACGCGCGGCCTGCAAGTACCCTGGCGCACGCATGTTCGTGAAGATCTGCGGGATCACCAGCGAGGACGACGCCCTGTTCGCCGTGGCGATGGGCGCGGACGCCGTGGGTTTCGTGTTCGCCCCTTCGCCGCGCCAGGTCGCGGCGCAGCAGGTCTACGACATCACCCGGCGCCTGCCGCGGGAGATCCTCACCGTCGGCGTGTTCCGCGACGAGCTGCCGGCGCGCGTCATCGACGTCGTCGGCCGCGCCGGCCTCAAGGCCGCGCAGCTGCACGGCCACGAATCACCGGCCGACGTCGCTGCCGTTGCGGCGCAGGTCCGCTGGGTGATCAAGAGCGTCGTCGCCGGTTCGACCGACGCGCGGCGGGCCAACGAGTACGCCACCGATCTGATCCTCGTCGACTCGCCATCGCCGGGGTCCGGCAAGGTGTTCGACTGGTCGATGCTGGAGGACGTGCCGGAGGGCCCGCGGCTGATCATCGCCGGGGGTCTGACCCCCGACAACATCGGCCACGCGGTGCGCGTCGCCAGGCCGTGGGGCGTCGACGTCGCCTCGGGTGTGGAGAGGTCGCCTGGCAAGAAGGACCCGCGGCTCGTCAAGGCGTTCATCGAACGGGCCAGGGCGTCGGCCCCGCAGCCGCATCTCGGGCCCGACGAGATGCCGTACGACTGGGCGGACGACGAATGACGGAGCTCGACGAGCAGCTCACACTGATGGGAGAGCCCTCGGGCACGGGACGATTCGGCGAGTTCGGCGGCCGCTTCGTCCCTGAGACGCTGGTGCCGGCGTGCGAGGAGCTGGAGGCGGCGTTCCGCGAGGCGTGGGCAGACCCGGTGTTCCGCGACGAGCTGGCCACGCTGCTGCGCGACTACGCCGGCCGTCCGTCGATCATCACCGAGTGCGCCAACCTCGGACGCGAGCTCGGTGTGCGCCTGTTGCTCAAGCGCGAGGACCTCAACCACACCGGTTCGCACAAGATCAACAACGTGCTCGGTCAGGCACTGCTCGCCAAGCGGATGGGCAAGACCCGGCTCGTCGCCGAGACCGGCGCCGGCCAGCACGGCGTCGCGACCGCGACGGCGGCCGCGCTGCTCGGCATGGAGTGCAAGGTCTACATGGGTGCCGTCGATGTCGAGCGCCAGGCGCTCAACGTGTTCAGGATGCGGTTGCTCGGCAGCGAGGTCGAGGCCGTGCACAGTGGCAGCCGCACGCTCAAGGACGCGGTGAACGAGGCGATGCGCGACTGGGTCGCGACGGTCGGCGACACGCACTACTGCCTCGGCTCGGTGATGGGCCCGCACCCGTACCCGTGGATGGTGCGTGAGTTCCACCGGGTGATCGGCGAGGAGGCGTTCGCGCAGTGCCACGACGTGCTCGGCGACGTGCCCGACCTCGTCGTCGCCTGCGTGGGCGGTGGGTCGAACGCGATCGGGATCTTCTCCGGGTTCGTCGACACCCACAGCCGGCTGATCGGCGTCGAGCCCGCCGGCGGTGCGGCCGTGTCGCGTGGACAGCCGGGTGTCGTGCACGGGATGCGCAGCTACCTGATGCAGGACGAGTTCGGTCAGGTGCTCGAGGCCCAGTCGATCTCGGCCGGTCTCGATTACCCGGGCGTCGGCCCCGAGCACTCCCACCTCGCGTCGATCCACCGCGCCGAGTACCCCACCGTGACCGACGACGAGGTCGTCGCCGCGTTCCACCGCCTCGCCCGAACCGAGGGGATCATCACCGCACTGGAGAGCGCGCACGCGCTGGCGTGGATCATCCGCGAGGCGCACACCTTCCCCGACGCGACGGTGCTCATGAACCTCTCCGGTCGTGGCGACAAGGACGTCGCCCAGATCATGGAGCTGCTCCACCTGTGATGGCGACGGTCGGGCGGATGGAGGCGGAGCTGCGCGCCAAGCGCGACGCAGGGCGCAAGCTGCTCGCGCCGTACATCACCGGCGGGCTGCGCGGCTGGCAGGAGGCGGTGCGTGCCGCGGCGGCCTCAGGTGCCGACGCGATCGAGATCGGCATCCCGTTCTCAGATCCGGTGATGGACGGCCCGGTGGTCCAGCGTGCATCGCAGGCAGCGTTGGCCGGCGGGGCCACGCCCGTCTCGGTGCTCGAGGAGGTCCGCGACCTCGACGTCGGGATCCCGCTCGCAGTGATGACGTACTACAACACCATCCACCATGCCGGTCCGCTGCGTTTCGCGGAGCAGCTCGCCGCTGCCGGCATCGCTGCGGCGATCGTGCCGGATCTGCCGCTCGACGAGTCCGGCCCGTGGTGCGCAGCGGCCGACGCGGCGGGCATCGAGACGATCATGCTCGCCGCGCCCACAGCGCCGGATGACCGGCTGCTGCGGATCGTGGCCCGCTGCAGAGGGTTCGTGTACTCGGTCGGACTGCTCGGCGTCACCGGCGAGCGCGACCAGCTCGCGGCGACGGCGACGGCGCTCGCGGCGCGGCTGAAGCGGATCACCGACGTGCCGGTGCTGGTCGGCGTCGGGGTGTCGAACGCGCAGCAGGCGCGCGAGGCGGTGCGCGTCGCCGACGGCGTGGTGCAGGGCGCGTCCGTCGTACGCAGGTTGCTGGACGAGGGTGCCGACGCGGTGGGCGAGTACATCGCCGAGGTCCGCGCCGCGATCGACGCGTGAACGCGACGAGCGACCAGACCGGCGGGGGACCTTCGCCTGCCGAGTGCGAGCTGTGCGAGGCGGCGAAGACCACCGACTGGTTCTTCGAGGACGACCTGTGCTGGGTCGCGGAGTGCGAGATGTGCTGGGTGCCGATGGTCGTGTGGAAGCGTCACGATCCGCACCCGCCTGCCGATCTGCGCGAGCGGATGCTCGAGCGACTCGGCGAGGCCGTCCGCCGTGAGTACACGTTCGAGGAGTTCTACGTCGACGACAACATGCGCACCATCCCGACCCACTACCACGCCCATGGGCGACCGCGGGGCGGGTTCTACGGCCACGGTCTGCGTCGGAAGTAGCGCGCCACGCTGGCGCTCGATCGGGGGGTCGATCGTTGTCAGGGGGTCGACGGAGCTCGACGCGGTCGATGCTCT
>JBBQTN010000042.1:0-29976 GCA_038213195.1 Acidimicrobiales bacterium
AGGCGTCGCACGTCGGCGACGTTGCCCGGCCCAGCGCGCGGCCCAGCGCGCGTCGCCACCGACTCGCAGCAGCAGGTCTCACCGTCTCCGAGTGATCAGGTCGGCGACGAGGCCGGTCCAACCGGTCTGGTGCGAGGCGCCGAGACCGGCGCCGGTGTCGCCGTGGAAGTACTCGTTGAACAGCAGGCGGTCGTGGAGGGCGGGGTCGCGTTGGAGCTGCTCCGCCAACCCGAAGGCCGGTCGGCGCCCGCTGTCGTCGTCGAGGAACGTGCTGACCAACCGATGGGTGAGCTCGTCGGCGACCTGGCCCAACGTCATCTGCCGACCGGATCTGGTCGGGCATTCGACGGTGACGTCGTCGCCATGGAACCGCCCGAAGCGCTCGACGGCTTCGACGAGGAGGCGGTTCACCGGGAACCACACCGGGCCGCGCCAGTTGCTGTTGCCACCGAACAGCCCGGTCGTGGATTCGGCGGGTTCGTACCCGACCGAGTAGCGCATCCCGGCGAGATCGACGCTGAACGGCTCGCTGCGATGACCGGCCGACACTGCGCGCAGGCCGTGTGGCGAGAGGAACTCGTCCTCATCGAGCATCACCTCGAGGATGCGCGCCAGTCGCTCGGGTGGGACGACCGACAACAACCGGCCTTCGGAGCCGTCACGGACATGGGTGCGGGCGATGCTCGCCGCGAACCGCGGTTTGTTCGTCGCGAACCAGTCGAGGCGGGCGGCGAAGTCGGGCAGACGGGCGAGGGTGGCGGGGCCGAGCGTCGTCGTGGCGGCGAGCGGGAGCAGCCCGACGACGGAGCGGACGCGGAGTGGGATGCGGCTGCCGTCGTCGAGGTGCAGTACGTCGTGGTAGAGGCCGTCCTCGTCGTCCCACAGCGCTTCGCTGGCGGTGGCGATGTAGGCGAAGTGCTCGAGGAACTTGGTGGCCATGTCCTCGTAGGTCGGGTCGTGCTCGGCGAGGACGAGTGCGATCTCCAGCATGTTGAGGCAGTACATCGCCATCCACGCCGTCCCGTCGGCTTGCGCGAGGCGGCCCGCGACCGGGAGTTGCGCAGAGCGATCGATCGGCCCGATGTTGTCGAGACCGAGGAAGCCACCCTCGAACACGTTGTTGCCGGCGGCGTCCTTGCGGTTGACCCACCAGGTGAAGTTGAGCAGCAGCTTCTGGAAGATCCGGCCGAGGAACCCGTGGTCGACGGCGCCGTCGGTCTCGAAGACGCGCAACGCAGCCCACGCATGGACCGGCGGGTTGACGTCGCCGAACGCCCACTCGTAGGCGGGGAGCTGCCCGTTGGGGTGCATGTACCACTCGCGACACAGCAGCAGCAGTTGGTCCTTGGCGAACCGCGCGTCGACCGCCGCCAGTGGAACGCAATGGAAGGCGAGGTCCCAGGCCGCGAACCACGGGTACTCCCACTTGTCCGGCATCGAGATCACGTCGGCGTTGTTGAGGTGGCGCCATTCGTGGTTGCGGCCGGTCTTGCGGATCTCCGGCGGTGGCGGGAGGGCGGGGTCGCCGTCGAGCCACCGCTCGACGTCGAAGTGGAAGAACTGCTTCGACCACAGCATCCCGGCGAGGGCCTGGCGCAGCACTCGCGCTTCGTCGTCGGTCGTCCCGGGAGGCGCCAGCTGGGCGTAGAACTCGTCGGCCTCTCGCGCGCGTGCTGCCATCGTCTCGTGCCAGGTGTCGTCCACGCCGGCGCCGTGGGGCGACAGGCGTAGGCGCAGTTCGGCGGTGCCGCCCGGTGGCACCCTCACCCGGTACCACAGCGACGCCTTCGTGCCGGCGCGATTCGGGTTGACGGTCGCGGCGCCTTGCACCACGTGGTCGCCGATGCCGTCCTTCGGATACGGCGTGCCGTCGACGTCCCACAGTCGTCGGGCGTTGGACTCGTTGTCGCAGAACAGGCGGTCGTCGGCGCCTTCGCCGACCAGGACGACCCGGTCGAGGTCGTGGTGCTCGGCGACCAGGGCGCCGTCCTTGTCGATGATGCTCGGCCGGCGGTCGTCGAGGCCCCACGACCACGTGTTGCGGAACCACATCGTCGGCAGCACGTGCAACGTCGCCTCGTCGGGACCTGCGTTGCGGATCCGCAGCCGCACGCAGATGTCGTCGGGCGTCGCTTTGGCGTAGTCGAGGGTCAGGTCCCAGGAGCGGTCGTCGAGGACACCGGTGTCGAGCAACTCGAACTCGGGATCGAGACGGCCGCGGCGACGGTTCTCCCCGAGGAGCTGCTCGTAGGGGAACTCGCGTTGCGGATACAGGTACGACCAGCGCATCCACGAGTGCGTGGGTGTCGAGTCGAGGTACCACCACAGCTCCTTGGCGTCCTCGCCGTGGTTGCCCTCGTTGCCGGTGAGACCGAAGATCCGCTCCTTGAGGATCGGGTCGACGCCGTTCCACAATGCCAGCCCGAAGCACAGCAACTGCCGCTCGTCGCACACGGCACCGAGCCCGTCCTCGCTCCAGCGGTAGGCGCGCGAGCGGGCGTGGTCGTGGGACAGGTACTCCCACGCGTCGCCGCCTTCGCTGTAGTCCTCGCGGACGGTGCCCCACGCCCGCTCGGACACGTACGGCCCCCAGCGCTTCCAGGCGTGCCCTTCGGCGCCGTCGAGTCGGGTTCGTTCGATGCTGGTCATCGCGTCACCTCCATCTGCACTGCGGAGAGCCGGCATCACGCGCCGCTTCCGGTCAGCCGTGCGGCGATGTGGTCCGAGATGCGCAGCGCGTTGGCGATGATCGTCAGGGTCGGGTTCACCGCGGAGCTGGAGACGAAGAAGCTGGAGTCGACGACGTAGGTGTTGTCGACCTCGTGCAACCGGCAGTTGACGTCCAGCGCGGAGCTGGCCGGGTCGTCCCCGAAGCGAACGGTGCCGTTCTGGTGGGCGACGCCGTTGATGCCGAGCCGCCCACCGAGGTAGTGCTGGGCGAACACCACGTCGTCGCGGCACTGCATCCGCTCGAGCAGGTCCTTGAACTTGCCGATCAGCCGCTCGTGGGCGACGAGGTTCGACGGTGTGTAGTGCAGCCGGACGCTGCCGTCGGGTCCGGCGACGACCCGGTTGTCCGGGCGGGCGACGTCCTCTGTGGTGATCCAGAAGTCGAGGGAGTGCTCGCCGAGCAGCTCCGGATCGCCGGCGTCGCCGTTGGGATCGTTGAGGCGGATCGTGGTGGCGTCGCTGCGTCCCAACATCTGCATCGCGCCGAGCGGGAACTCCCAGTCCCCGTCACCGAAGTAGTAGTCGTTCACGCCCAGCGTCTTCTGGAACACGGTCGGGTTCGGAGTCTTGGAGAACGCGGTGAGCGCCGAGTTGTTGTGCAACATCAGGTGCCGGCCGACCACGCCGGAGCCGTTGCCGAGCCCGCCCGGATGCCGGTCGTTGGCCGAGCGCAGCAGCAGCGCGGAGGAGTTGATCGCCCCCGCCGACACGACGACGATGTCGGCGCTGTACTCCTCGTGCTCGCCCGCTCGTTCGATGAGCACCGTGGACACCCGCCTCCCGTCCGGCGTGGTCTCCAGCCGGCTGACGTAGGCGTTGGTGCGCATGGTGACGTTCGGGAACCGCAGCGCGGGTTCGACGCACACGACGTGCGCGTCGGCCTTGGCGTTGACCATGCACGGGAAGCCGTCGCACGTGTCGCAGCGGATGCATGGGCTGTGGACCGGATCGTGCTCGTCGAGCATGATCCCGAGCGGCAGGTGGAACGGGTGCAGCCCCGCAGCTTCGAGATCGGACGACAGCTGCTCGACGCGTGGTTCGTGGCTGACCGCCGGATGGGGGAAGTCGCCCGTCGCCCACGGCTCGAGCGGGTCGACCCGGCGCGTGCCGTGCACGTGGTAGAGCCGCTCGGCGCGGGTGTAGTACGGCTCGAGGTCAGCGTAGGAGATCGGCCAGGCAGCGGACACGCCGTCGACGTGGTGGACGACACCGAAGTCGCGCTCGCGCTTGCGGAACAGCACCGCGCCGTACATCTTCGTGTTGCCACCCACGTAGTAGTGCTGCTTCGGCAGGAACTCCCCGCCGTCCTGGTCGGTCCAGCGGCCGCTGTTGCGGTAGCGGTGCTTGATCCAGACCTCGGTCGCATCCCAGTTCTGCTTCTCCCGGCGCAGGTAGTCGCCGCGTTCGAGGATCAGGATCCGCTTGCCGGTCGGCGCCAGCGAATGGGCCAGGGTGCCTCCGCCCGCGCCCGATCCGATGACGATGATGTCGAAGTGCTCGGGCATGTCTGTCTCCGTGTCGAAGGGGCCGCGTCGGTCAGACGACGGCGAGCGGGGCGACCCAGGAACCGGTTGCGCCGCGCAGCTTGGAGTGGGCGATCACGAGCATGAACTCGTGCGCGCCGTCTCGAGCGAGCTCGTCGAGGTACAGGTTCTCGACGACGACCACGCCGTAGCGGGTGTTCAGCGTCTGCGGGACGAGGAACGGCTGCGCCGGATCCTCCGCCGGCACCGGGCCGTAGCTCCACGTGTCGCAACCGGTGAGGGCGACGCGTCGATCGGCGATCCACTCCGCGAGGCGCATCCCGGGTCCCGGCTCGCCGTCCGAGTACTGGTCGGCGTCGTCGTACCAGAGCCGTCCCCAACCGGTGTGGAAGAGCACGGCATCGCCGGGACGAACGTCCACACCGTCGAGGTCGCCGGGTTCGATCACGTCACCGGCGGCGAGCCTTTCGACGCCGCGACGGGTGGCGACGTCGACGAGCACGCCGCGGGTGACGACCTGCGGCAGGGTCTCGACGCCGAGCCGGGTGGTGCCGGAGGCGGCGGTGATCTCGGAGATCTGATGACCGTTGTAGGTCCGGCCGTGCCGGTGGAGGTGGTTGAGCGCATCCACGTGCGTGCCCATCTGCGATGGTGCGTGGACCCGCTCCACCACGACGCCGAGACCGTGGGGACCTTCCACCGTTTGCGGCTCGCCGAGCTCCTGGTCGAACACCCGGCCGGGGAACGCCGGTACGTCGTGGTGCAGGACGTGGGCGAGGTCGTAGACGCGACCGCGGCGAACCAGCCGCGCCGCACCGGCGATGTTGTCCGCGCCGATCTCGTTCAGTGCGCCGGCCTCGTCGTTCGCGCCGTAGCGCGACGGCCACCACGTGTCCGTACCGGACGCAGCGGCGCTCATTCCGACGACCACGTCGTACGGAAGTCGGCGAACAGGGTCAGGCCTCCGTCGACGAAGATCGTCTGCCCGGTGATGTACGCGGCCTCGTCGGACAGCAGGAACGACGCCGCGGCGGCCATCTCCCACGACTCGCCGGGGCGATTCATCGGGATGTGCTCGACCACCATCGCCCGCTTCTCCGGGTCGTCGACCCACGATCGGTTGATCGGCGTCACCGTCGCCCCGGGCGCGATCGCGTTGACGCGGATGCCGCGCCCGGCGTACTCGAGCGCGAGCGTGCGGGTCAGGTTCTGCATTCCGCCCTTGCTCACCGAGTACGGCAGGTAGCGCGGCTTGGGGATCTCCTGATGGACGCTCGACACGTTGACGATCGCCCCCGGACCCTCCGCTTCGACGAGGTGGCGCAAGGCCTGGCGGGCGCACAGGAACGCGCCGCGCAAGTTCACCGCGAGCACCTTGTCGAACATGTCGACGGGCAGCTCGTGGGTCTCGGCAGCGAACTGGATCCCGGCGTTGTTGACGAGGAAGTCGATGCGGCCGTACTCGGCGAGCACCTCGTGGAACATCCGCTCGACCTCGTCTTCGTGCGATACGTCCGCAGCGACGAGCATCGGGTGCACGCCTGCGTCACGCATCGCGCACATGCAGCTGTCCTTGCCGCGCTCGATCGCGTCGCGCGTCGACTCGGCCCCGTCCGGATACCCGACGTAGTTGATCGCGACGTTGGCGCCGTCTTCGGCCAGGCGGATGGCGATCGCCTGTCCGATTCCGGAGCTCCCTCCCGTCACGATCGCGACCTTGCCCTCGATGCCTCTCATCGTTCCTCCTCCGGCCATCCGACTTGTTGCTTCATAGGTCCCGCAGGAGCGCCCGGCGTTACAACGATCCCGACGACGGTCGTGGCCAGTCCAGGAACGACCGCACCAGGCGGCCGGGATCGTTCAATGCAGCCGGTGAACGCCTCCGACAAGCAACCGCGTCTGCTCGAAGCTGTCGATGATCTCGTCGATCAGGACATGGGCGCCGACCTCCACAGCCGGAGACGGTCGCCTGGGCGCGTGGCGGGCGAACCTCACCCGATCGTCGGGATCCTCTCGTACCACGAGATCCTGACGTCGACGCCGGGGGAGTAGCGGGCGTGTGGCGGTCCGTGGGGCCGGGGCAGCCCGACTGCCTCGACGAGCGTCTCGTCGATCACGACGTCCTCGACGCGGTACAGCGGCCATCGCGGGTGATCAACCCTCCCGAGCCACAACTGGCGGCGACGCTCGGCCACCAGCGCCCAACGGGCGAAGAGGAAGTCATCGAGAGCGATCGTCTGGTGGTCGTCGAGCCGAGACCCGAGGCGCCAGCGGATGTCCGCAGTGGGACGGGCTCGGTGCGGCCAGCGGCGCCCGATGCGGTAGCGATGGCGGTCTCCGTCGACGACGTGATCGGCGTGCGCCCAGCAGTACGGCAGCCCGAACACGGACCGGGCAACGGCAACGACGGCGCACCGCGGGACGTCCAGCGAGAAGAACCACACCGCCCGGCGGCCGCGTCGATCGGTCACATACGTCCTGACGTTGACCTCGATGAATCTCCCGAGCCGCGGCACCGGCGGCGTCGGCCCGAGCCGGATGTCGCGCATCTCGAAGGGGATCAGGCCCACCCACGCGGCGCCGTCGAAGGTGTCGACGTGGACGCCGGCGGGGAGGAGCCGTTGCACCGCTGCGGGCTCGTAGCGCCAGTGGAAGTAGGCGAGCTCACTCCAGCGTTGGTGCAGGACCGCCCGCCGTTCCCAGGGCGGCGGGTCCGCGGTGATCTGCTCCAGGTCACCTTCGGTGAACGTCTGCACGGGCCGGGCCGTTCAATCGACAGTGCGCTGTGCAAGCGGCGCTGATCGGGAGGGTGGAGCGCTGGTGGTCACGGGCGGACGACGAGCAGCGTGATCGAGTCGGCGAGCTCGACGCAGGTGACGTCGCCGGCGCTGCCACGCGCGCCGGGGCGGACACCGGGGGAACCGATCGCGCGCACGCCGCCACGTTGATGCAGGCTGGCGGTCATCCGACGGGGTCACTTTCGCTGGGCACCGATCGCTCGGTGATCCAGTCCGGCTCGAGCGCGGTGGGTGCGTCGGCGGGCTCGCCGCGGAGCAGGTAGCCGCCGACCATGATCACGCCCCAGACGGTCAGGAATGTGACGGCGATCCCGACGTAGAGTATCACCGTGCTCATACCCGGACCTCGTCGCGGGCGTGGCGGGCCGGCTGGTCGATCTGGCCGAGGAGGAGCGATCCGAGCGAGTGGATCGACGGGACCCACAGGCCGACGAAGATGCCGGCGGTCGTCTCGTCCTTGACGAAGTACAACCAGACAGAGAAGAGGAACGACACGAAGCCGGCGAGGACGAACGGCAGCTTGAGTCGGATGGCGGTGGGCATGTTCTTCATGAGGCGGGACCTTTCGTCAGCGCTGTTGCTGACGTCTTAACATCATTCAGTCCTATTTATTCCTCGCTCTGAGCGGGCCGGACGGGAGGGGACCGACTCGGGTCGGCCACGGCCTGCCCAGGCGATTGCTCACCGGGACCTCGCCGGTCTCGACGAGGCGACCATCGCAACCGGCATGAGCGACGGCGATTCGTGCAGGCCCGACGGCCTGGTCGCTCGACTTCGCGGGCGTCAGGAGGATTGCGGACGGCGACTGACCGGCCGGGGTCTCCGGGGCGCCCTCACCTTGCCCGGGCGGCTCGCCGGCGCGGAGGGTCGGCGGTGCGCACTGCGACGAGCATCTCGTCGAGCGTGCGGCCGGGTCCTCCGACCACGCTGCGGATGCCGGCTGCGCGCAGTGCCCTCGCCGTCTCTTCGGCGAGCTCGGCGGACGCCGGGTTGGTGACGGAGAGCACTGCGACGTCGACGGCGTTCTCGGTGCAGAACCGCAACAGCTCGTCGGGGGGTGTGTCGGCGCCGAGGTGGTGGACGTGCCAGTTCGCTTCGCGCAGCACCACCGTCGCCATCGTCGTCGGGAGTGAGTGGTGGTCGCCGGTGACGGCGGCGACTGCGACGACCCCGCGTCGTCTCCCGCGCGGGTTCGGGGAGAGCTCGGCGAGGACGCGTTCCACGGTCGTGGATGCGCGGTGCTCAGCCCAGATCGGCACGTCGCCGTCGTGCCAGGCGTCGCCGATGCGCCGCAGCGCGGGAGCGAGAACCGTCTCCACGAGGTCGACCACCTTCGTGCCGTCGCCCACGAGCCGCTGGCAGATCCGCCGCGCCTCCGCGTCGTCGCCGGCCAGCAGCGCCGCGTACATCCGCTCCACCTGGTGGTGGAGGCGCCTGCCGCCGGGCGGCCGCGGGACGATCGGCTTGTGCCGCTGGTTGTCGATCCGCTCGAGATCGGTGCGCCCGACACGGTAGCGCCCGGCGACCAGCCGGGCCGGGAGACGTCCGCTGCGCACCCATCGGTAGGCGGTCTGGTAGTGGACGCCGAGCGCGTCGGCAGCTTCCTGCAGATCGAGGTGCTCCGCAGCGTCGTCCAAGGACCTCAACCCTAGCCATCGGCGTGGAAATCGCGCTGATCACCGCTCAACTCGGTCCCGCTCGCGTCGCGCATGCGCGCCATATAGGACTGAGTGAGACTCAGACGTCAGCCACAGCGCTGACGAAAGACCCTGCGACATGAAGAACATGCCGGCGTCCCCTCCGACTCGAGCTGCCGTTCATCCTCGCCCCGCCGTCGCCAGCTGCCGTGTGGGTGACCCGCTCTTTACCGCCCGTTCACGTCGGTGTTGCGATGTGCACGCGCTGAGCAGGCCACGATCGCGAGGAGCACGACGAGACCTTCGGCGACGAGCGACCACACGCCGATGGTCTCTCCCCAGTTCCCGACGTCGCCGTGGGCCCTGGGCAGTCCGGTGGTGCGCGTCAGCACGTAGCCGAAGAACGTCGCCGCTGCCGTCAGTCCACCGAGGATCCACCCGCGGGTGTCGCGTTGTGCGACCAACACGATCGCGAGGACGGATGCCGCAATGAGGAGGACATAACCGAAGCCGATGTACGCGGTCTCGCCAACCTTCCCGGACAACTCAGATGTGTGGATGGCGACGATCGCGCTGAGCCCTGCGATACCGCTCATCTCGAGCAGGGGCAGCCGTTCCTTGGGCGTGGGGTCGACGCGAGCTTCATTTGGTCGCGTCAATACAGAGTGCATCATTTGTTGCCTTTCATCCGTGAACACAGGGGGTGTTGGTGCTTCCGGGTCGAGTCCTGCGCGCAGCGCAGCCTCGACGCACGCCACGTCGTTCCGGATGGTCGAGCGCGCACGGCGCGCCGACCCGTTTCGTGGCCAGGGTGCGGTCATCGTCGCGCCCATGCGGGCATCTTAACATCATTCAGTCCTATTTAGTCAACCCCAGGTTCTGAGCGATCGCTCAGGGCCGCGTCGACCGAACCCAATCGCGTCTCAGGTGGAACCGGGCGGGGTCAGGAGTCGGGTGATCGTCGCGGTGTGCAATCCGAGTGCTGCGATCTGCTCCAGGATCGTCGGCAACGCGGCCAGGGTGTCGGCGTGCCCGAAGTGGAGGCTGACGATCGCACCGGCGTGCAGCGCGGGGTTGACGTTGGCGATCACGGCTGTGGCACCAGGTTCGGTGTAGTCGAGCGAGTCGACGTCGTAGCCGACCGATGTCGGATAGCCCACTTTGCCGGCCTCCTCGAGGATCAGCGACGTGGGAACGTCGGTGCCGGAAGGTCGGAACCAAGCCCCGATCGAGCCGATGTATGGGACGAGGGCCGCACCGCCGCCAGCGATCTCGGCGTGCACCTGGGCTCGGTTGAGGTGCAGCATCGCCTGGTGGGTCTTGGTGTGGTTGCCGAGTTCGTGGCCGTCGGTGAGTGCGCGGTGGCCGAGGTCGGGGTGCGCCGTCAGCCAGTCGCCGATCGCGAAGAGCGTCGAAGTGACCGCGTTGGCCTTGAGGAGGTCGAGCAGGCGCACCGCGAGCGCCGGGGCGCCGGCGAAGTGGAACGTGAGGGCGACGAGCGCGGAATCGGTCGGTCCGGCGTTGACGAAGCTGGCGGGGTCACCCGGAGACCATGCGGGGGAGGGCGCAGCGCTCCGCGGAGGCGCGACGGTGGTGACCACGGCCGGTGCATCGGTGGTCGTCGCGGTGGCGTCCGGCACCTGCGACACGACTGGGGGGCTAATTCTCTGCAACGAGGTCGACACTGCCGAGGTGGGCCCGTTGGCCGGGGTGGACGTTGCGGCTCGCCGCGTCGACGTGGGTGAGCATGCGTCGAGGACGGCGAGTGCGGCACACCCGCCGACCGCCTCGAGCAGTTGCCGGCGGTTCATCGGTAGTTTCCGGTGTGTCCGAGCGAGTACTGCCCAGGCTGCGGGAACACGTTCAAACCGTGTGGTCCTGGCGGAACCTTGATCCGAGTGACGAGCGCGCCCGTGCCTGTGTCGAACACGTAGACCACAGCGTCATAGCGGCCCGACAGCCACAGCCGTGTGCCGTCGGCCGAGACGCCACCCATGTCGGGCGACCCGCCCCCGGCGATCTGCCAGGTGTCGACGACCTGATCGGTGGTCGGGTCGATCACACTGACCGAACCTTGGCCCTCGTGCGACGGCCCGGTGTTCCGGCCGTCGATGCGACCACGGTTGCTGACGTAGATGCGGGTGGCATCCCGGCTCGGGTAGATGCCGTGCGCTCCGATCCCGGTGATGATCGATCCGACGACGCTCGTGCCTGTCGCGTCGATGACCCACACGCACCCGTGGGCCATGTCGGCGACGTAGAACTTGGTGCCGTCCGGAGCGAGGCGCAGGTCTTGTGGCATCGACCCCGCCTCCAGGTCGAGCCGGCCGATGATCTGACCGCTCGCCGTGTCAATCTTGACCAGCCCGCCCGAGAACTCGCACGTCGCCAGGAACCACGACCCGTCAGGCGACCAGTCCGCGTGGTTGATCCCCGCACAAGGTTTCGTTGCGACCGACCGAAGCAGCTTCCATGACGAGCGGTCGTAGTAGTCGATTCGATCGAGCCGCTCGGCCATCACCACAGCAGTCGAGCCGTCAGGAGTGAAGTACAGGTTGTACGGCGCCTCGACACGGATCGCGGCCCCCGCGCGTCGGCCCGTGGCCGGGTCGATGGGGACGAGCTGGTTCGAGCCGCTGGCCGTTGCGTACAGCCGGCGAAGGCCCCAGTCGGTGACGACGTGTTGGACGAGCTTGCCGACGTGGAACTCGTCGACGATCTGCATGCTCGCCTGATCGATCACGGTCACCGAACCGTTCTCGTTGCTGGGCACGTAGACGTACTGCTTGGCGTCGGCGACGGCCGGGCTCAACTGTCCGGCGGTCGTGCGCGCGTAGATGCCGGGAGTGTGCGTCGTAGCCGTGGTGGTGGCGAGATCGGTTCCAGGCGGGCCGGGAGCCGTGGTGGTGGCGGCGGTGGTGGCGGCTTCGGCCTCCAGCGGACCGGGAGCGGTGGTGGGGACGAGGTGTGGCACAGCGTCCGTTGTCTGCGCCATCACGCTCACGTGCGCGGTGGTCGCAGTGGACGAGGAGCTCGATCCGCTCGCTCCGCTCGCCGAGGCACATCCGGAGACGACGAGCACGACAGCCGTTGCGATGACGCGGATACGTCGCTTCGGGGTCGACACGGAAGCCGACCGTACGGGACTTCGGCTTGATCGTGTGTTCGCGCGACGTGCGCGGACCGTCGGTCGAGCGACCTGCGCGGTGCGACGCCGTTCGCCGGTCATATCGTCCGCAGCTGCTCGATGTGCGGTGTGTGGGCGTGGTGGAGCGCGGCGAGCGATGCGATCGCGGTCGCAGCAATGGCGATCACGGCGACGGTGGAGAGGTACAGCCAGGGCACCGCGAGGTGCGCGGGTGCGGGGTCGAACACGCCGTGGAGGACTTTGACGAGCATGTTCGACAGGGCCCACGCCGCGACGGCTCCGGTGACGACTCCTGCGCCTGACACCACCGCTGCTTCGGCCCAGACGAACCCGCCGAGTTGGCGTCGGTTGGCGCCGAGCGCGGCGGCGACGGCGAACGTGCGCCGGCGTTCGGACAGTCCGAGCCAGAGCGTGAGACCGGTGGCCGCAGCGGCGAGCGCGAGGGCAAACCCGAGCTCGACGCGGGTGAGGCCGTTCAGGTCGACGGAGGTGAGGCTGGAACCGACGACCTTGCGACTGGAGACGACGTCGGTGACCGTGGCTGTGGAGCCGACCTGCTGTTGGAGTTGCTGGGCGACCCGGCCGATGTTCGTGCCGCGTGTGTCGACGAGGAACGCCCCGACCGTGTCGCTGCCGGTCATCGTGGCGACGTAGTCGGCATTGGCGAGCAGGAAGCTGTCGTGTGGGGCGGTCGGGAACTCCTTGGCGACGCCGACGTAGTGGAACGGGACGTCCTTGTACTGCTTGGTGGTGCCGTCTTGGAGTCGCAGCGTGATCGCGTCGCCTGGGATGAGTTGGAAGTCGTGAACGGTCTCTGCGGAGACCAGCAGGCTGTCCGGTTTGGCACCGAGGGTGTTCATCAGCTGCTGGGCGGTGCCTCCACGGAAGTAGGCGTCCTGCAATTGGCCGGCTTTGACGATGGTGGAGGTGTGGACGCCGTAGAGGTCCTGCAGGTCTGCGCCGACGTAGGCGAAGCGGTGTTGGATGGTCTCGACGTGGCGGACGCCTGGTGTTGCCGTGATCGCGGCGGCCTCGGACGAGGTGGGTGAGACGATCGCCCCCGGTGACGTGGTCACGGTCACGTCGGCGCCGTTGGTGAGCACCGCGTCGACTCCGGCCTGGTGGTGATAGGTGGCGTTGAAGACGGCGGTCGAGGCAGCGAACCCGATCGTCAGTGCGATCAGCGCAGCTCCGCGGGCCAGCAGCCTGCGCTGGCGCTGCAGGCTGGCGGCAACTGTGTCGGACAACCCGCCCGCGATCGGTCGCAGTGCGGCACCAATCACGCGACGTCCGCGTCCGACGAACAGGTTGGTGAGCCGGTAGCTGAGCAGTCCGGCGCCGATCCACAGCAGTGCCGGGCCGGCGAACGCCCAGTAGCTGACCGAGATCGTCGGGACGCCTTCGACGGCGAGGACCAGTTGGTAGCCGTTGCGTGACGTCAGCCAGAAGATCACGTAGCCGGCGGCGAGCAGGATCACGTCGAGACCCCAGCGCATCCATCGCGGGTTGCGGGCACGTCCAATCGTGCGGCGCGCAGAAACAACGGTCTCGTTGTGTGCATCGCGCCATGCGGGGATCGCCAGGCTGGCGGCGGCGATGGCGAGGCCGACGACCACGGCAGCGGTGGACCACGCCACCGCCGCAGTCGCGGTGGCACCGAACCGGGTGGTCGAGAAGGTGGTGCGACCGACGACGACCGCGAGTCCGAGGCCGACGACCGAGCCGATCAGGCCGACCAGGCCGGCCTCGGCGACACCGAGTGCGATCAGCTGACGTGTGGTCGCACCGCGCGTTCGCAGCAGCGCCTGCTCGCGCCGTCGCCGATCTCGACCTGCGGCAGCGACGGCAGCTGTGAGCAAGCCGGCGAGCACGGCGCCGGGCGTGCCGAGGAACAGGAACAACACTTGGGCGTACAGCGCATCGCTGCGCGCCGCGGACAGCGTCGCCGCGAGGTTGTCGCCGACCAGACCACCTCCGGCGAGCCGCACCTCGAGGTTGCGGGCCTGCCCGGTCGT
The DNA here is from genome assembly GCA_038213195.1 of Acidimicrobiales bacterium. Lineage (GTDB taxonomy): Bacteria > Actinomycetota > Acidimicrobiia > Acidimicrobiales > Ilumatobacteraceae > JAODBQ01. The sequence continues at coordinate 13,813 of JBBQTN010000042.1, forward strand.
GGCGTTGTATGCCGCAGCGGGGTCGGCCGGGAGGTGGTGATCGAGCCGGGCGTGGACCTGCGTGTGGATCAGGTCCGGTTGCGCGGCCGCGACGGGGTCGAACGTCTGGTGCCAGACAGCGACAGGCACGATCAGCACGTTGTCGGGGGGCGCCTGCGCAGCGGCGCCGACGGGCGCCCCGACCTGCTGGAACAGCGAGTCGGCCTGCGGGATGTCGACGATCCCGGCGACGGTCACGGTGGCGGGGGTGAGCCCGTTGCGCCCGATCGAGATGGTGTCACCCGGGGCTGCGGCGAGGTTCGCAGCCGTCTGTTGGAACAGCAGCACACCGGTACTGGCGCCGGTCAGGTCGCGGAACTGCGCGGGGAACGTCGTGCGATAGGTGTCGCTGATGCCCAGGACCCGACCGGCACCGGTCGTCCTGGTCGAGGTCTGGCCGTTCGAGGTGCTGGTCGAGGTGAAGCCGTTCGTGGTTGCGAACAGCACGGTCTCGGAGGCGACGACGTGCTTGGTGTCGGTCACCTGGCCGGCGAACGTGGCGGGATCGGTGCCCGGCTGCGCTTCGACCTGCCAGTCCACGGCGACCGTCTCGATCGCGCGTTGCGTCATCGTCGCCTTCGAGGACGAGAGGAATGCACCCAGCGACGCGAGGAGGCCGACGGCCAATGCGACCCCGGTCGCCGTTGCGACGAGCCGGCCGGCGCGTCGACGGATGATGCCGCCGAGCCAGGTGATCGAGAGTCGGGTGTTGTTCAGCATCCGACGACGACTCCTTGGTCGAGACGTCCGCCGTGCATCGTCCACCGGATGTCGAGCAGGTCGGCGATCCGCGGGTCGTGGGTGTTGACGATCAATGCCGCCCCGATGTGGGTTGCTGCCCTGATCAACGAGCCGACGACGAGCAGGCCGTTGGCGCGGTCGAGTTGGCCCGTGGGTTCATCGGCCAGGATCAGCCGCGGTTCACCGGCGAGCACTCGCGCCACGGCCACGCGTTGGGCCTGACCGCCGGAGAGCTCTTCGGGCAACTTGGTGGCGAGGTCCTGGAGACCGAGACGTCGCAATGCCTCGTTCGCCGCGGCCCGTGCGGTGCCCCGGTCGATCTTCTGCAGGAGGAGCGGCAACGCGACGTTCTCGACCACGTCCAGCGGTGGGAGCAGGCTGGGTGCTTGGAAGACGACAGCGATCGGGCCTGGCCGAAGCTGCTCGCGAGTCCCGATCGCCGGCCACTCGATGGTCCCGGTCGTCGGCACGTCGAGCCCCGCGATGAGGTGCAGCAGTGTCGTCTTGCCGGATCCGGACGGTCCGGTCAGCGCGATCCGGTCGCCCGGATGGACCTCGCAGGTGACGCCGTGCACGGCGACGACCGCACCCCGACCGGAGCCATACGTTCGGGCGACGTCGACGAGCCGGACGAGTTGGGTCTCGTTCACGACGCGATGCGTCCATCGAGCAGGTTGATCTCGCGGTCGGTGACCGCGGCGAGGTTCGGGTCGTGGGTCACGACGAGCACTGCGGCGCCGGCTGCGGCGTGCTGGCGGAGCAGTCCCATGATCCGGGCGGCAGCGTTCTCGTCGAGCTCGCCGGTCGGCTCGTCGGCGAGGATGACGGACGGGTCGTTCGCCAGGGCGACGGCGAGCCCGGCTCGTGCCGCCTCGCCCCCGGACAACGTCGCCGGCGTCGCATCGGCACGGTCGCTCAAACCGACCTCGGCGAGAAGATCGTCGATGCGGCGATGATCGACCTTGCCGGCGACGCGCTGGGCGAAGGCGATGTTCTGGGTGACGCTGAGATGGTCGAGCAGGTTCCCGGACTGGAACAGCATCCCGATCGTCTGGGCTCGTAGCGCCGCGCGCTCGGTCTCGGGGTGCCGGGACATCGGCGCGCCGGCCACCCGCACCATGCCGCCGTCGGGTTCGTCGAGTCCGGCCAGACAGGCGAGGAGCGTCGACTTGCCGGATCCAGACGGCCCGGTCACAGCGACGACTTCTCCCGGATGCAACCGCAGCGAGACCCCGCGCAGCGCCAGCGTCTCCTCGTCGCCGGTGTGGTAGAAGCGGTACAGGTCGACCGCTTCGAGCACCGGATCCGTTCGTGCGGACACGGCGGGCGTGATCAACGCCGAGGTCACGTCCATTTCAACGAATCGGTGACGGTCTTCCACGGGTCGACGTTGTCGGCGCCCTTCGCGCCGGACAGTGTCAACTCGACGGTCGTTCCGTTGTGGGCGAAGAAGTAGCGCTCCACCGCGAGCAGCGCCTTCTTGCCGGTGACCGCGTTCGGCGCACTCCCGATCTGGTACTTCGCAACAACACCGTTGCCGGCCTTGCGGGTCACCGCCGCCACGCCGATCAGGTTGAACGTGGGATCAGCCGTGACGTCGGCCAGGCCGGTGGCCTGCACCGACGCAACCGTCGGGGCACCCGTCGATGGCGACGTCCGCACATTGATCGCGTTGTACTTGTCGGAGAAGGTGACCACTCCATTCTGTTCGCTGCGTGCCCAACCTTCCGGGACCTTGATCGAGTAGGTGCCGTCAGCCGCGGGCGAGACGACGAACACCTGGTTGTCCGGGATGTCGCCGGGTTCGACCACCTCCGGAGCGTTCGGATCCACGGCGCCCCCGGCAGGTGACGTCGCCGGCGTGCCCCCGCCTGCGATCGATGTCGTGGGCACTGTGCCGGCAGAGCTCGACGTCGATCCAGATCCGGGCCGTGTGGTCGGCCCGGCAGTCGTGCTCGGTGCCGCCGGTCCGCTCGGCGGCGACGCAGCGCCCGTCGTCGGGCTGCCGGTCGACCTGCTGGTGACGGTGGTGGAGGTCGGGGGGCTCGAGGTTGTGGAGCTGCTGCAGGCGGCGGCGAGGAGCGTCAACGAGAACAATCCCCCGGCGACGAGTGGCTTGAGGCGCAATGTGTGCTCCTTGGAACTGCGTGATGAGGTGCTGTTTCCGACGGTACGAGTGAGCAAGCCAGCGGCGGATCAGCCCTGGGCGAGCGGACGGAAAGAAATCCGGCCGACCGTTTCACGACCTTCACGGGTGCCGTACGTTGCCGTGGTGCCGTCGGATCGGATCCTGCTGGTCGAGGACGACGAACGGATCGGGTCCACGCTGCTGCGGGCACTGGAAGGCAGCGGCTATGAGACGCGATGGGAGCGAACCGGTGCTGCCGGTGCGCGCGCCGCCGCCGAATCCCGACCCGACCTGGTCCTGCTCGATCTCGGGCTGCCTGACATCGATGGTCTCGACGTCTGTCGCACCATCCACGAGCGCGACGCCGCCCTGCCGATCGTCATGCTCACCGCGCGCGACGAGGAGCTCGACGTCGTCGTCGGGCTCGACGCCGGCGCGATCGACTACATCACCAAGCCGTTCAAGCTCGGCGAGTTGCTGGCGCGCCTGCGCGCCCAACTGCGGCGCATCGAATCAACCGAGAGCCTGTCGCTCGAGGTCGGCGACCTCCGACTCGATCGCAACGCGCGTCGAGCCTGGATGGCGGATCACGAGCTGGAACTGCGTGCCAAGGAGTTCGATCTCCTGGCGCGGCTCGTCGCCGACGCCGGCAATGCCGTCACCCGCGAGTCATTGATGGCCGACGTCTGGGACGAGAACTGGTTTGGCTCCACGAAGACGCTCGACTTCCACATCGGTTCGCTGCGCCGCAAGCTCGATCGTCCGGACCAGGCGAGCAGGATCACCACCCTGCGCAGCATCGGCTATCGATACGAGCTCGGATGAGACGCCGGATACTCGCCGCCATCCTGACGATCACCTCCGCCGCCGTGCTGTCGTTCGGGATCCCCTTGGTGATCATCGTCGGCCGCTTCGTCGACCACGAGGCGACATTGCGGGTCGAACGCCAAGCGGTCCTGGCCGCGCGGGCCGTTCCTGGCGATTTCGCCACGAGCGGAGACCCCGTCGAGCTTCCCCCGACGCGTGACGACGTCGTCATCGGTCTGTACAGCGCCGTCGGCACGCTCGTCACCGGCCGGGGGCCGCCCACCGCCGACCAGCCGACACTCCTGGCGCTCCGCAACAAGGTCGTCGACCACGAAACCTCGGCCGCTCGGATCGTCGCCGTCCCCGTCACCGGTGGCGAGGCGATCGTCGGCGCGATCCGGGCCGAACAACCCACGCGCGCCAGTGACTCCCGCTTCCGCCGGATCGCGCTGCTCATCGCGGCACTCGCCGCAGGCATCGTCGGGATCGGGGCGGCGATCGGCTTCGTGGTCTCCGGCCGGCTGGCCCGCCCCGTCCGCCGCCTCAGCGACGCCGCCATTCGGCTCGGCGACGGCGACTTCACCATCACGATGCCGCACAGCCGGGTGCCTGAGTTGGAGGACGCAGGTCAGGCAATGACCGCGACCGCTCGACGACTCGACGATCTGGTGACCCGCGCCCGCTCGTTCAGCGCGGACGCCTCGCACCAGTTGCGCACCCCGCTCGCAGGATTGAAGGCGTCGATCGAGACCGAGCTCACCTTCCCCCGCACGGACCACACCGAGGTGCTCCACGAGGCACTCACTGACATCGAGCGTCTCGAACGGACCATCGCCGAACTGCTCACCATCGCACGCAGCACCGCAATCGGGGCCGCGACCACGACGATCGCCGAGGTACTCGACGATCTGCGCGACGTGTGGCACGGATCGCTCGCCAGACGCGGTCGCCCGCTGCGGATCGCCGACGCAACCCGCTGTCCATCCGTGAACGCCAACGCGGCGATGCTTCGACACGCGCTCGACGTGCTGCTCGACAACGCACTGCACCACGGCGCCGGCGAAGTGACGATCGGCATCGAAGCCGGTCCAGACACCGTGACGATCTCGGTTCGCGACGAAGGACCAGGGTTTCCCCCGCCGGACCAGAACCCATCCATCAGCGACGGCTCGGGAACGCGCACCGCCAACGGGCACGAGCAGCACGGCATGGGCCTGCCGCTCGCACGCCGGCTGATCGAAGCGATGCCCGGCCGTCTCACAATCGCCAGGTCCGGACCCCGCCCACAGGTCGACGTCGTCCTGGCCATCGCCTCCACCGAAGCGAACGTCGCTATCGCCGATCGCCACCCTTGACGTCGCTGCGTGGGCCCGGCGGCTCGGGTCCGTCACGCACGGCGTCGCCGCCAATCCGTATGCCCCGTTGCCGTCATCCACGGAAGCCGGATCGCTTTACTTGCAGTTGACCAGGCGCGGAGAGTCGCCTCACCTTCGCAGTCCATACTTCAAACTCCCCTTGCCCCCGTTCGAAGGATGCCTGTGACCGCTGCCAAGTCGATGTCGCGCCCCAGGGTCGATACCCGCCAACTGTTGAGCAAGGTACCCGAGGTGACGCTCTACTTCTGGGTCATCAAGGTGCTGTGCACCACCGTCGGCGAGACATTTGCCGACTACATCAACGGCAAACTGGGTGACAACCTGAATACCACCACATTGGTGATGAGTTCGGGCCTCATCGTCGCTCTCGTCCTTCAGTTCCGCGCTCGCGAGTACGTCCCGGCGATCTACTGGGTGACGGTCGTGCTGATCAGCGTTGTCGGCACGTTGATCACTGACAACATGGTCGAGCATTTCAACGTCGCCCTGACGACGAGCACGATCATCTTCGCCATCTTGATGTTCGCCACCTTCGGCACCTGGTACGCGACCGAGAAGACACTGTCGATCCACTCGATCCGCACGTACAGACGAGAGGCTTTCTACTGGACGGCGATCCTGTTCACGTTCGCTCTCGGTACCGCGGCAGGCGACCTCGTCGCTGAGAAGTACAGCCTCGGCTACGGCAAATCGGTGGTCTTGTTCGCGGGCCTCATCGCCGTCATCGCCGTCGCTCACCTGCGGTTCGGTCTGAACGCCATCGCCGCGTTCTGGATGGCCTACGTCCTCACCCGACCACTCGGCGCGTCGATCGGCGACCTCATGTCCCAACCGCGTCAGATCGCAGCCGACGCCGGCGCTGGCACCGGGAAAGGATTCGGCCTCGGGACCACCGTGACCAGCGTCGTCTTCCTCGTCGCAATCCTCGCGGTCGTAGTCATCATGACCCAGCAACAACGCCGCAAGCCCGTTCTCATTGACGAGACCATCTAGATCAGCCACGCCGCACCCCGCAAGGGGACGTACGGTGCGACAGTCCCGGGGCGGCTCCCGTTGAACGGTCAGATGATGACGGCTATACGCAGCGTTGAACGGGGTTTCACCTGTCGTTCGTGTTGTTGTCGTGTTGCCGTCACTTGTGCAGCCAAGGATGCGCCGTCGCCGGGGTGCGCCCGGTCGTGGATGTCTGGAGGGGCTGATGGGCAAGCGTTCGGGTCGTGTCATTGGTGCTGTCGGGTTGGTGGCGTTGTCGGCGACCGCTGCCGCCGGGTCGGTCGCGACCGCTGCCGCGGGCGGGACCCGTGCACGGTCACCAAGAACGCAGCATGTCCTGCTGCTGTCGGTGGACGGGATGCACCAGTCCGATCTGGCCTGGTACGTGGCCGCGCACCCGCGATCGGCGTTGAGCAAGCTGGTTCGTAGCGGTGTGTCGTTCACGAACGCGCAGACACCGGTCCCGTCGGACTCGTTCCCCGGGTTGATCGGACAGGTCACCGGCGGGAACCCGTCGAGCACCGGGATCTACTACGACGACTCGTGGAACAGCACCCTGCTTCCTGCCGGCACGACAGACTGCGCGACGGCGACACCAGGCGCTGAGGTGACCTACTTCGAGCAGGCCGACAAGAACCCGCACAGCCTCGACGCAGGACAGGGTCTGACCGGCCTGCCGGGGAGCATCCTGTCGATGACCTCACACCCGACGTCGCTGATCGACCCGGCGCAGCTCCCTGTCGATCCGGCGAGTTGCCAGCCGGTGTACCCCCACTCGTACCTCCGGGTGAACACGGTCTTCGAAGTGATCCGCACCGCAGGGCTGCGCACCGCATGGGCTGACAAGCATCCTGCCTACGAGGTCCTCAACGGGCCGTCAGGTACGGGTGTGCAGGACCTGTTCACCCCGGAGATCAACAGCGACGCACCGACGAACGGCTCCACGATCGATTGGACCAAGGACAACAACCTGACCCAGCAGTACGACGGGTACAAGGTGCAAGCGGTCATCAACGAGATCAACGGGTTCGATCACAATGGGGCCGCCTCGGTGGGGACACCAGCCCTGTTCGGGATGAACTTCCAGGCCGTGTCGACGGCAGAGAAGCTGCCCATGTCGGGTGGTCAGCCCGGCGGCTACCTGGCCGACGGTGTCACCCCCGGGCCGGTGCTCAGCTCCGCCTTGGATTTCGTGAACACCGAGGTCGGTTCGATGCGCGCCGCGATCCAAGCTCGCGGGCTCGACAGGAGCACCGTGATCATCCTGTCCGCCAAACACGGCCAGTCGCCCACCGACCCTGCGGCGTTGACCAGGATCGACGACGCACCAATCCTGGCGGCATTGGACACCGCCTGGAACACGGCCACGGGCGTGTCGACCGGTCTCGTCGCCCACGCCTCCGACGACGACGGGATGCAGATCTGGCTGACCGACCACTCCGACGAGGCGGCGGCCTTCGCACAGCAGTTCCTGCTCGATCACAACGGAACGGGCAATGACATCAACGGCAACGACAAGCCGTTCACATCCTCCGGGCTGGACACCGTCTACGCCGGCCAGGACGCCGCCGACTATTACCAGGTGCAACGCGGCGACGCCCGTGTCCCCGACGTCGTCGGCATCGCCCAGCACGGGGTGGTCTACACCGGAGGCCACAGCAAGATCGCCGAACACGGGGGCGCCGATCCACAGGACCGCAATGTCCCCCTCGTCGTGTCCGGTACGCCTGTGCGTCACCGCTCGACGTCATCGGAGTCGGTCGAGACCACCGAGATCGCCCCGACGATCCTTGACCTGCTCGGCCTCAACCCCAACTACCTCCAGGCCGTCCAGATCGAGCACACAGCAACACTCCCCGTCACCTGACCGACAACGGCGGGCTCGGAAGTGGCCGATTCGACGGACGGACTCAAAGTGCTCGACGAGATCCGACGCCGATCCGAGCTCGCAGGCTCATGGCTCACATCAACGCGAGCGCCTCGGGCCGGTCAGCCGCGTCCGTAGCGTTGCGATCACCGCTCTCGAATTCGCAGTCACCCTTTGAGGCGGCCTGAGTGTCGCGGCCGGTGGACAACATCAGGGGGCGGTCGCGATCGGCCGCTGCCGGCGAGCAGACGTCGTCGGACGGAGCGCCTCTACCGTCCTGGTGGGGTGAAAGTACTCGTCGGCGACGGTGCGGATCGTGACCTGGGCTGGCCGTGCAAACACTTGGTAAACCGTGCCAGAACCAATGACGGGTACGCCGAGCAGGAGATTATGTTCCTCCGGGTGACGAGCGGGCGATCCGCATTCGATCGACCCGGGATCCTCAGCTCCGTCGCCATCGATCCGCTGATCGAACGCCAGCGCCTCCGAGACCTCGCCCGCAGCACCGAGTCGATTCACGGTCCCGCCGTGGTCGAGCGGCCGGCCGGCAGGCGACCCTGGCGGGTGTGGCGGCGTCGGACGGGGCTCGTGGTGACGCTCCTGCTCGTCGTTGTGCTGCATTCGTACACCGTCGCGCTGACCGGTCCCGGCACCGACAGCCTGCAGGCGCGCAGCGTCGAATGGGCGCGCGATCATCACCTCGGAAGGATCGTCGACCGGCTCGAGAAGTATTGGTACGAACACCACCAGGCCAAGGTCGGCGGCACACCCAAGCCGATCCGCGCACCGGATCGGCCGTCGGTTGCAGCCGCTGACCCGGCGGCAGCGGGTATTCCGAACGTGGCGCCGGCGCTGTCCGGGCCTGGGGTCCCGGCCGCACTGCGCAGCCCTGCGGCAGGCCCGGTTCCGAACGAGGGAGTCTGGACAGCGCTCGGCCCGACCAACGCAGGGCGCAGCGGTGCCTACATGACGATGATCCGACCCGACGCCGTGCACACCTCGGTCCTCGACGCCGTGGTCGAGTTCGACCCGAAGGTGGTCAGCTTCCGCCAGTACCCGGGCACGAAGATCCCCGGCGCACCGTGGGATCGCCCCGATCACGTCGAGCCGCAGCGGCAACCGCAACTCCTCGCGGCGTTCGCCGGAGGTTTCCGACTGCGCGACTCCAACGGCGGGATGCTGCTCGGTGGTCGCGAGCTGCAACCGATGCGCATTGGTGCCGCGACCCTGGCGATCGACGCGAACGGTGTGGCCACCGTCGGCGAGTGGGGCCGCGACATCCCGCCGACGAGTGTGATCGATTCGGCACGCCAGAACCTCGACCTCATCGTCGACAACGGCGCGGTCGTCGCGAACTTGGCGACCGATCCCAACCGCACGTGGGGGTTCACCGGCCCGGCGAACAAGAGCGCCGTCTGGCGCTCCGGTGCCGGGGTCACACCGAGCGGCGCGCTCGTGTGGGTCGGTGGCGAGGGCCTGACGATCACTGCGCTCGCGGAGACACTGGTGCGAGCCGGTGTGGTCCGTGGCATGCAACTCGAGATCAACCAGGAGTGGGTGCAGTTCAACACCTACGCAGTCACTGGTTCCGGGATCGTCAACGGCATGCGTCTCCTACCGGGCATGCAGCACACCGGCAACCGGTGGTTGACCGAGGACACCCGCGACTTCGTCGCGGTCTTCGCTCGTCCGAGCCCACCAACGTGACTGTCGACGAACCTCAACATGCCGCCCCGTTCCGCGCGCTCCGCTGGGGACCACCTCACGCCCTGGTCGCGGCAGCGGTCGGTGTCGCTGTGCTCGCCGGGCGCGATGGCGGCTCCGAGCCGGGCCGAACCGGGATCGCAGCACTCGCTGCGATCGGCATGGTGGTGTTCGCATTGCCGTTCGCGTTCGCCGTGCACTGGCGGATGCGCCGCGGCCACGGGAGACTCGCCGTCGCGGTCGTCAGCATCGCGGCTGCAGCCTTCCTCGCGACCCGACCAGCCGGAAGGTTCATCCAGACGTGGTTCGTGTTCACACTCGCCGCCAGCTGCGCGACCCTCTGGTTGACGAGCGAGCTCGGGGACGCCACCAGGCGACGCGTGCAACCCACCGGCTCGCCTGACAACCGCCAACGCTGACCATCGCAACCCGCCGCCAACCGGCACGCACGTCCAGCCACCCGGGCGCGTCCGCCCGCGGCGCGACGAGGCCAGCCGGACTGTGCCGGCTGTCGCGGGAATGAGCTTCGACGTCGCCTGCCGAAGGACCATCTCGTGCCCGATCTTCGCGGCGGCACGCGGGCAGGCCACGGAAACGATCAAGTGAGCGCACTGTTCGCGTTTGGTAAACGCTTGGCAAAAATGGGGTAAACGGGGGCGAGGTGTCCGATTCTGATTCGCGAATCGATCGAGCTCATCCGCGCCCGTCGTTCGACACGATGTAGGCTCTTTGCGCTGAAGCCGGTGGCGCGGAGTATATGCCAGGTGGTCGAAGAGGCTCAGCCCACTCGGAGCATCCACCGATCCGGTCGGCATTGACACATGGCGAAACAACCTGCTCTCGCAGTCGGGCTTTTGCCTTCGGTTTCGGTGCACCACGCGTCGAGCATTCGAGTCAGAGGAGACGGACCACGACGATGAGTTTCTTGCAAGCGATCGTGATTGGGGTGCTCCAAGGAGTGACCGAGCTGTTTCCCGTCTCCAGCCTCGGTCACTCCGTCCTCGTGCCAGCCTGGCTGGGCTGGCACAGCCTCGTCGCCGGTCAGGCAGCCGACACCTCGTTCTACCTCGCGTTTCTCGTCGGGCTGCACGTCGCCACCGCGATCGCGCTCGTGATCTTCTTCCGCAAGGACTGGCTGCGAATCATCGGCGGCTTCTTGTCGTCCATACGCGACCGTCGGATCGACAACGCTGACCAGCGGATGGCCTGGCTGCTCGTGCTCGGCACAGTACCCGTCGGGGTCTTCGGCCTGATCTTCGAGCACGGGCTCCGCACACTCTTCGCCAAACCACTCGCCGCAGCGATCTTCCTCACGATCAACGGACTGATCCTCGCCCTCGGCGAACGACTCCGCCGACGGGTACCAGCCCACACCCGCACCCCACCTCGGAGCGACGACGCGACCGAGGGTTCGCTTGGCGACGGATCGAGCGTCAACACCGTCGACGCCGTCGTCGTCGGCAGTTCACAGATCGCCGCACTGTTCGCAGGGATCAGCCGCAGCGGCGCGACGATGGTCGCCGGACTGCTCCGGGGCCTCGACCACGAGGACGCCGCACGGTTTTCGTTCCTGCTGGCCACGCCGGTGATCTTCGCCGCCGGCGTCTACAAGCTTCCTGACCTGTTCGGACATCTCGGCGACGGGATCCGCGTCCAACTCGTCGTCGGCAGCATCGTCGCCGGAATCAGCGCGTACCTCGCAGTCAGCTTCCTCACCCGCTTCTTCCGTACCAGAACACTGTTCCCATTCGCCATCTACTGCCTGCTCGCCGGCACGCTGTCAATCATCAAGTTCGCCTGATAACCGAAAGGACCCGCATGCCCACCAACACCCGCCTCCACTTCCGGCCACTCACCGCCGTGTGTCTGCTGATCGCGGCGGTGTGTGTCGTCATCGCGATCGTCTACTTCAGTCGAACCGCCGACGCGCTCCCCGGCTTCCTCCCCGGCCACCAGACCGGGAGCACGCGCCACCACACCAAGCACGGCATCGCCCTACTCGGCCTCGCCGTGCTATCGCTGATCGGCGCATGGTTCACGACCGCACCCGCCAAGAACCAATAGGGCCCACCCGAGCCGAACGTGAGGGGTGTGCAGGATTCTGGGTACGAGCCCAGGGAACCCGTGGGGCAGTCCCCCATCGACACGCGAACGGCTGGATGCCCAGCTCCGAGGCTGTGGTGGTGAACGTGCACGCGCACACCTCGTTGCCCTGGGCGTCGGCAAGGATCCAGAGTGCTCGTGCTCGTGCTCAGCGTCGCTGACAACCTGCCGCCGGCGGTGAGCGCGGCGTCGACTCACCTCCCCGTCAGGATCGCGGTGTGCGCTCGCTTGATCGCTCGTCGGCGTAGTCGGCCACACTGACCGGCGTGGGGATGCCGTCGGACATCGGGGTCATCGACACGATGATGGCCGTGCGCCCGCTGGATGGCCGGGAGAACGCCCGGCCGCGCAGCAAGATCCTGCCGCCGCCGCCCCAGGCGATGGCCACGTCGATCGGTTACATGTTCCACGATGAGCTGCCCGCCGTCGACGGGCCCGAGGGCGCAGATCTGTTGTTGCCCGAGATGGACCGCTACGGCATCGAGCGTGCCGTGCTGATGCACACCACGCCCGAGGACCCCATCTCGCTCGCCACCATCGAGGCGCACCCGGACCGGTTCACCGGACAGTTCAGCGTCAACCCGATGCTCGGCTACGACGCGCTGCGCGAGATCCACTTCATGGTCGACCACCACCCGATCACGTCGCTGGAGCACGGCGCGGCGTTCGGCACGCACCCGGTCCCGGTCAATGACAAACGGATGTACCCGATCTACGCGAAGTGCATCGAGCTTGACCTGCCGATCTTCATGTACGTCGGCGTGCCCGGTCCGCGGGTGGCGTTCGCCCCGCAGTACGTCGGGTTGCTGGACGAAGTTTGCGCGTACTTCCCGGAGCTGAAGATCGTGATGCGCCACGGCGCCGAGCCCTGGGCCGATCTCGCCGTGAAGCTGATGCTCAAGTGGCCGAACCTGTACTTCTCGACGAGCGGCTTCGCCCCGAAGTACTACCCGCGCGAGATCGTCGAGTTCGCCAACACCCGCGGCGCCGAGAAGATCATCTACAGCGGCTACTTCCCGATCGGCCTGCCGCTGTCGCGAACGTTCGCCGAGCTGCCGCAGGTCCCGTTCCGCGACCACGTGTGGCCGCTGTTCCTGCGCGAGAACGCCCGCCGGGTGCTCAACCTGTCGTGACTGCGTTTCAGCCTGGTCCGCCACTGCGCGCCACGGGGGTGTGGGCCGTGGATGGACCTCGCTCCTCCACGTTCGGACGAGCGCCTCCGTTGCCTGACCTGCGCCTCGTGATCCGAATCGAGCGTCGAACGCGTGGCCGCTTTCGACCGGCGTGTCGTGGCATGCCGGGACGTGAGCCGGTCCGCACGTTCGGGGACGGATGAACCGATGTCGGAACTGGGGTCGGTGAGGGGCGGTCGTCCATTCTCCTCACCGACGAGGCGCGGTTCGGTCAGGTCGTGGGATGCTCGATCAGCGCTCGGAGCACGAGTGCGTCCTGCGCTTGGATCAGCCGACCTCCCTCGTCGATCCCCGTGCATATCGGGCCCGTCCCACCTCGACTCGGCGGCCTTCGTCTTCGCACAGGGTCCCGACAGGCCCTCCAGTCATCGGCCTGAGCAGCACACAGAAGCCGCTCACCGCATGGTGCGAACGTCCGTCCCGTTGCCTCGATCATGCGTCAACACCCAACCCCGCCTACCTCACCAGGACGAGCCCATGTCTGCGTGAGCATCCAACGCCGCCGATGTTGGAAGCCACTGCTAGAAATCCTCGCGATCATGAGGGTTGAGGGGTGGGACGAAGTTCGGAGGGTTCATGGGCATGTTGGATGGCAAGGTCGCGGTTGTCACGGGGGCCGGTCGGGGCCTTGGTCGCAGCCATGCGTTGCTGATGGCGCAGGAAGGCGCCTCGGTCGTGGTCAACGATCTCGGTGGTGAGTGGGATGGATCGGGCGCCGATACGCGGGCTGCGAGCGAGGTCGTCGACGAGATCACGGACTTCGGGGGTCGTGCGGTGGCCAACTTCGCAGACGTGGCCGACTGGGAGGGGGCTCAACGCATGATCAACCAGGCGATCGAGACCTACGGTCGCCTCGACGTCCTGGTTTGCAACGCAGGTTTCGTTCGGGACCGCACCGTCTTCAACATGACGGAGGACGAGTGGGACGACGTCATCCGGGTGCATTTGAAGGGTCACTTCGTGCCGACGCGTTGGGCGGCGGCGTATTGGCGGGAACGCTTCAAGGAGACCGGTCAGCCGGTGAACGGCCGAATCATCTATACGGCCTCCGAGGCGGGTCTGTTCGGCAACCCGGGCCAGCCGAACTACTCGGCGGCGAAGGCCGGAATCGCCGCGCTCGGGCTCGTGGTAGCCCGCGAGCTGAAACGGTTCGGGGTGACGTGCAACACGATCAACCCTCGGGCTCGCACGCGCATGACACTGAACACGTTCGATGCCGAGCAGCTGACGAGCCCGGCGGACGAGTTCGACGTCAACGACCCTGACAACGTTTCGCCGTGGGTCGTGTATCTCGCCACCGACCACGCCGCTGACATCACGGGGCAGACGTTCGTCTGCGGCGGCGATCAGGTCCAACTGATGGAGACGTGGCACAGGGTGGGCCGCATCCGCAAGGGTCAGGACCGTTGGACGGTCGCCGAACTGATGGAGGCTCGCGACGAGCTGTTCGGGGATCGTTCCACGAGCGTCGCGAAGTTCGGCAGGTGAGCCCGGGCCGAGCATCCATCCGCTGTCGGCCGGATGCTCCACCCCAACAGAACGTAGGGCGCCTTATCTGCGTCGATCATGCTGGCCGCCGATTCTCTCAGCCCGCCTGCCGCCGATTTGGCATCAGCGTTCTCGGTGGCGCAGGACCGTCGAGGAACTCGAGCACCATGCGCGAGACGAGGTCGGGCTTCTCCAACGGCACGGCGTGGGAGGTGCCGGGAACGACGCACAACTGGCTGTCCGACAGGGCCTGGAAGAGGGACACGGTGTGTTGGGGGTCGATGATGTCGTCGTCGCCGACGAGCACGAGCACCGGTGCGGTGATGGTCGCGAGTTCGTCGATGGTCATCGTCGGCTCGGTGGCGAACAGGGTCTGTGACTTGTCGACGACCACGGGGAAGTGCTCTGCCCCGTCGGGCGAGCGTGCCACATACGACTCGTAGATCTGCCTGGCGAACTCGCCCTCGGGGTCGATGTGCATCTCGAGCATGCCGGAGAAATGGAAGTTGACGCCGATGAGCACCAGCCGATCGACCAGGTCGCGTCGGCGCAGGGCGACCAGCAGCGCGACGATGCCGCCGTCGCTCCAGCCGATCAGGTGGGCCGGCTCGCCGACCACCTTGTCGAGGATCTCGATGGTCTCGTCGGCCATCGCGTCGTAGTGGAACGGCGCCTCGGTGTCGGCGGTGCGCCCGTGTCCGCGACGGTCGAAGGCGACGATCCGATGCGCCCGGCCGATCGCGGCGCCGACGGGATCAAGGAGTGTGTCGCTGTTGGACAGCCCACCGTGCAGCGCAACGACCGGCACCCCGGGCCCAGGACGGTCGTCGAACCACGTCGGATGCCCGCTGATCTCGATCGTTGCCATCGGCGAAGCCTCCCACGCGACGGGATCGCCACCAAAGGACGAGTCCAGCTCCGCGCCCACAGCGCATCACGACTCGCCGCAACCGGGGGCTCAGTGCGGGACCTCGATGAACAACGCATCCGCTTCGACGAACAGTCCTTCGTCTGAGCGCCCCTCGGCGTGGATGACGACCTTGCGTCCGTCGACCTGGTGCTCCCATGCTCGGAACCTGAGCTCGACATCGATCGGCGCCGGCGCCCTCAGGTGGACCTGCAGCCGGGCGGTGAAGGCCCGCCGTCCGGTGGCCCGGACGACCATGGCCATCAACTCGTCGAGGATCAGGGCGATGACGCCGCCGTGCACCCGGCCGGGCGGGCCCTGGAACATCCCATCGACCCTGCACCGAGCCGTCACCGCAGCCGCGCCGTCACGACGGAACTCGAGCCCGATCGAAGCGGGACTGAGCCGGCCACCACCCACGGAGAACGGATCGAACTCGAGGTCGCCGCTCGCGTCGGTCGCGCCATCTGCGTGGACGTGGTCAGCCGCAGGTCCACCAACTGTCGATGCCGTCGGCAGAACCGTTTCCTTGTGCCGCACCGGCCACGTCTCGAGGCGTCGTGACAGCTCGGTGGCAAGCCGAGCGACCTCGTGGAGGTCCACGTCGGGCGCGTCAGACCACGCGACCGCACGGTTGAGCCGGCGCATCGCCGCCGCGGCCTGCTCCAGGGCCGACCAGTCGTCCATCAGCGGAACGTATCGTCGCCAACCCAGTGGACACCGCAGTGCCCGTCCACGATCCCGTCGGACCGGCGGCCGTCTGTGCTCGCCCGGCTCGGCCACAGCGTTCCCACGCCAATCGGTCGTGCGTCCGTTGC
>JBBQTN010000043.1:0-28767 GCA_038213195.1 Acidimicrobiales bacterium
GGACCGCGGCTGGTGACCGACCCGATGTCGGATCGCGAGCCCCCAGGTGGCCCCCCGCCCCAGTGACCCCGCGCCCGCACAAGCAGCGACGATCGTGCGCGCCGTCGAGGGAAGCGCCAGCGACGAGCCGGACGGAGGGAGCAGCCGAAGCGAGCGCAGCGAGCGGCGGCCAGTCCCGACCATCAGACCGGGAAGCGCCAGCGACGAGCGGGACGGAGGGAGCAGCCGAAGCGAGCGCAGCGAGCGGCGGCCAGTCCCGACCATCAGACCGGGAAGCGCCAGCGACGAGCCGGACGGAGGGAGCAGCCGAAGCGAGCGCAGCGAGCGGCGGCCAGTCCCGACCATCAGACTCGGTGTGCTGGCGCTGCAGGGGGCGTTCGCCAAGCATGAAGGCGCGCTGACCTCGCTCGGCGAGGCGACGCGGCAGGTGCGCACGCCGGCCCAGCTGGCCGAGGTCGATGCGCTGGTGATGCCCGGCGGCGAGAGCACGACGATGTCGCGCCTGCTCACCACGTCGGGGCTGTTCGAGCCGCTCGCCGAGCGGATCGCCTCCGGCATGCCGGTGTTCGGGACGTGTGCGGGGATGATCCTGCTCGCCACCGACGTGCTCGATGGACGCCCCGATCAGCGCAGCTTCGCGGCGATCGACATGGCCGTGCGTCGCAACGGGTACGGCCGCCAGGTGGACAGCTTCGAGACCGACATCGACGTCACCGGGCTCGATCGGCCGTTCCACGCCGTTTTCATCCGCGCCCCGAAGGTCGAGTCGGTCGGCACCGGCGTCGAGATCCTCGCCGAGCACGAGGGCGTTCCGGTTCTTGCCCGCCACGGCGTCGTGTACGTGGCATCGTTCCATCCGGAGCTCACCGGCGATGCACGAGTGCACGCCGCGTTCCTGCAATCGATCAGGAGGTAGCCATCGTGTCCGGCCATTCCAAGTGGGCGACGATCAAGCACAAGAAGGGCGCGGTCGACAAGGCGCGGGGCAAGTTGTTCAACAAGATCGCCCGTCAGCTGGAAGTCGCCGCCCGCGACGGCGGTGGTGATCAGACCACCAACGCATCCCTGCGCACCATCGCGCTCAAGGCCAAGGCGGCCCAGATGACCAACGACGCGATCGACCGCGCGATCAAGCGTGGCACCGGCGAGGGCGCCGCGGGCACCTACGAGTCGATCACGTACGAGGGCTACGCCCCCGGTGGGGTGGCGCTGATGATCGACGTGCTCACCGACAACCGCAACCGCACGGGTGCCGAGGTGCGCAACGTGTTCAGCAAGCTCGGCGGATCGATGGCGGAGCCCGGCGCCGTGGGCTGGCAGTTCGCCAGGCGCGGGGTGATCCAGGTGACCGGCGGCGACGAGGACACGACCATGATGGCCGCGCTGGAGGCCGGCGCCGACGACGTGACGGCCGACAGCGACGGCTTCAGGGTGACGTGCGACCCACACGCCGTCTACGACGTGCGCGACGCGCTGGAAGCCGCGGGGCTGACCGTCGAGTCGGCTGAGAGCACGATGGTCGCGAGTGCGACGGTCGAGGTCAGCGATGCCGACGACGCCCGCAAGATCCTGCGGATCGTCGACGCCCTCGAGGACAACGACGACGTCCAGGACGTCTACAGCAACTTCGACATCAGCGAGGAGCTGATGGAGGCGGTCAGCGGGTAGGGCGACGGTGCGGTCGGCCACCCGGCTCCGCGGACGGAGCACGCGCCGGGATCGTCCCGGTCGCAGCCAGAACCGTACGTGGCCTTTCCGGCTGCGACCGGTTCGCCCGTTCGACGCATGCCGCGAACGTGGGAGCAGATCTGCTCGTTGATGATCCGCTGTCAGCAGAGCGGCACCGTCAGGTCACACGTCGGCGTCTCAGGAGTCGCGGTGCGCTGGTCGGCGATGAGGACCTGGCGCAGCGGACCTGCCGCCCGGCGTGCGTTGCCGGCCAACCAGGCGTCGAGGGCGTCGGCGGCGGGCAGCATCGCCGGCCATCCCATCTCGGCCAGGGTGAGCCGGATGTACACCTCGTCGTGGGCTGGCTCGATGCGCAACCGGACGTCGCTGACGCCGTCGATCGCCTGCCCATCGGTCACCCCGGCGACGGGCCGGCACAGCTCCAGCGGGCCGTCGCTGTCCTCGCTGACCTCCCCGTAGAAGATCAGGAAGGGGACGCCGGCGATGCCCTGGAGGCCCGCCCCCGCTGATCCGAGGCGAGCGAAGGCGTCGGCGAAGAAGGCGCCGGTCGCGCCGATGTGGACGTGGCGGTTGATCGTCAGCAGCTTGCGCTCGGGCATCGAGCGGGTCTCGATCGCGTACATGGTCGGTGGTCCTCCTGTGAGTCGCCCCTGAAGGTGGTCGATGAGCTGCTGACGTTCGGCGATGCCCGCGCGCACGTCGTGCCAGTGCTCGGACACGATCCGCGCCGCCTCCGGACCGTTCGCGTCCAGCACCTCGGCGATGACCACCAACGGCATGTCCACCCGCCGCAGCATGCCGACCAGCCGAGCAGCGTCGACCTGCTCCTCGGTGTACAGGCGGTACCTCGAGTGGTCCTCCACCCGGGCCGGCACGACGAGGCCGAGCTGGTCGTAGAGCCGGAGGGCCTTGGGCGACAGTCGGGTTCGCTCGGCGAACTCGCCGATCGTCATGAAGCTCATCGTCGTCCTCCAGATCGGGCACCGTGCCCGACGGGTCGATCGTGCGGCCTACCCCTGGGTCAAGGTCAAGCACAGGATGGCGTGACCCTCGGCGGTCGCGCATCTCGATACCGGTCGGCGCCGTACACAACTCGTGATGTTCCAGCAGGCCGTCGTCATCACTACTCTCGCGGCCGTGACTGAGCACACCTCAACGTCCGCCGTCCGCGACACGCTGATCGTCGGGGCGAGCGCATGAGCCTGGGAGTCGGCGATGCGGCGCCTGCGTTCTCGCTGCCGTCGACGGGAGGCCGGACGATCGCACTCGCCGACTACGAGGGCAAGCCGGTCGTTCTCGTCTTCTATCCCGGCGACGACACACCGGTGTGCACCAAGCAGCTGAACAGCTACAACACCGACCTCGCCGAGTTCGAGGCGCTCGATGCGCAGGTGCTCGGGATCTCGGCCCAGAGCGTGGAGAGCCACGAGAAGTTCGCCGGCAAGCAGGGCCTGAAGTTTCCGCTGCTCGCCGACACCGACAAGACCGTCGCCGGCCTCTACGGCACGCTCGGTCCGCTCGGCTTCCCGCGGCGCAGCGTGTTCATCGTCGACGGTCGCGGCGCGATCCGCTACGCCCACCGCGCGATCGCCGGGTTGACCTACCGACCCGTCGGCGAGCTCGTCGCCGCGCTGAAGGCCATCCCGCAACACTGAAACGGCGCCGCCGGAGCGATGCCACGCCCCGAGGGAGCAGGCGAAGCGCAGCGGAGCCCAGTCCCGACCAGTGAGAGGGAGCAGGCGAAGCGCAGCGGAGCCCAGTCCCGACCAGTGAGGCGGTCCACCACCAGCGTCTGACCGCCGACTACGGTGCGTACGCGTGTTCGCCAGCGGATCGACGGTCTTGGGCATCGACCCCGGTCTGACCCGGTGTGGATACGCCGTGCTGCATTCCCGGGCGACCGTCGTGCGGGCGGTGGCGCTCGGTGTGATCCGCACCCCATCGGGCGATGCGCTGCCGTCACGCCTGGCGCAGCTGCAGCGTGAGCTGCTGGCGTTGATCGTCGAGTTCCGACCGGACGTCGTCGCCGTCGAAACGGTGTTCTTCCAGGTCAACGTGCGCACGGCGATGAGCGTCGGGCAGGCCAGCGGTCTCGCCCTCGCCGCCGCGTTCGCCTCAGGGTGCGAGGTCGTGCAGTACACGCCGAACCAGGTCAAAGGCGCCGTCACCGGCTACGGCGGTGCCGACAAACGGCAGGTGCAGCGGATGGTCCAGGCCCGGCTCGGGTTGGCCAAGCTGCCCGAGCCGCCGGACGCCGCGGACGCGGCCGCCCTCGCGCTGTGCCACATCGCCGCCGCCCCGATGCGCCGGCGCGTCGCCGAGGCGCAGCGATGATCGGCTCCTTGCGCGGCACGGTGCTCGAGCGCAACGACGACGCCACCGTGCTCGTCGAGGTCGGCGGCGTCGGCTACCTCGTCACCGTCACACCGCGCACGCTGGCGGAGATGGAGCCGTTGACACCCGCCTTCCTGCACGTCCACCACCACATCCGCGAGGACGCGCAGACGCTCTACGGGTTCCTCCGGCGCGACGAGCGCACGACCTTCCAGATCCTGATCGGCACCCACGGCGTCGGCCCGGCCATGGCCATGGCGATCATCGCCACCCACTCGCCGTCGGCCCTCGTCGACATCATCGCCACCAACGACCTGGGCGCGCTGACCCTCGTGCCGGGTGTCGGCAAGAAGACCGCGGAACGGCTGCTGATCGAGTTGCGCAGCCGGTTGAGCCTGCCGATGCTCGATCCGGTGGGCACGACGGGCGGCGGCTCGACCATCGGCGACGTGCGTGAGGCGCTCGCCGGTCTCGGCTACGGACCTGACGAGGTGCGCGACGCGCTGCGCGAGCTGCCGCCCACCGGGGATGCGTCGGCGCTGCTGCGTGATGCGCTGAAGCTGCTGGGGGCGCGACGTGCGTGACGAGTTCCTCGAACCGTCTCCCGTCAGCGACGCCGAGGAGCACGACGAGACAGGCCTGCGCCCGCGATCGTTGGCCGAGTTCGTCGGCCAGCGCGAGCTGAAGGAGCACCTCGCGATCGTGCTCGAGGCGGCCAAGCGGCGCGGGCAGGCTGCCGACCACGTCCTGCTCGCCGGACCGCCCGGCCTCGGCAAGACGAGCATGGCCGGGATCATCGCCGTCGAGATGGGCGTGCACATGCACATCACCTCCGGGCCTGCGCTGGAGCGCGCCGGCGACCTCGCCGCGATCCTGACCAAGCTCGCCGACGGCGACGTGCTTTTCATCGACGAGATCCACCGCCTGTCGCGGGTGGTCGAGGAGATCCTCTACCCGGCGATGGAGGACTTCCAGCTCGACATCGTCGTCGGCAAGGGTCCGGCCGCCTCCTCGATCCGGCTGACCCTGCCGCGGTTCACGCTCGTCGGCGCGACGACCCGCACCGGGATGATCACCGGGCCGCTGCGCGACCGGTTCGGTCTCGTCGCCCGGCTCGACTACTACGACGACGACGAGCTCGAAGCGATCGTCCTGCGCGCCGCTGACATCCTCCGGGTGCAGATCTCGACCCCCGGCGCGTGGGAGATCGCGCGTCGGTCACGGGGCACGCCACGCATCGCCAACCGGCTGCTGCGCCGCGTGCGCGACTACGCCGAGGTGCGCGGCGACGGGACCATCTCGGAGGACACCGCCAAGCACGGGCTGGCCCTGTTCGGCGTCGACGGCCTCGGCCTCGACAAGGTCGACCGGGCGATCCTCTCGGCGATCTGCAACCAGTTCGCGGGCGGTCCCGTCGGCCTGAGCACCCTGGCGATCAGCGTCGGTGAGCAGCCGGAGACGGTCGAGGACATGTACGAGCCGTTCCTGATCCAGCAGGGGATGATCGCGCGCACGCCACGCGGGCGCGTGGCGATGGCCGCGGCCTACACCCACATCGGGCTGGTCCCTCCGCAGCAGGGCCGTCCGCCGGGCCTGTTCGACTGAAGCGGTCGCGGTCCGCTGCTGGCGAGCGGTGGTGCGAGGTGCAACGCTCCACGCCATGAGCGACCTCCTGCACCGGATCGAACACGTCAACGGCATCCGGATCCACTGCGTCGAGAGCGGCGAAGGCCCGCTGGTGCTGCTGGTCCACGGGTTCCCCGAGTCGTGGTACTCGTACCGTCACCAGCTGCCTGCGCTGGCCGAGGCCGGCTACCGCGCGGTTGCCATCGACGTCCGCGGCTACGGCCGATCCTCGGCGCCGGCGGAGATCGATGCGTACCGGATGGTCCGGATGGTGGCCGACAACGTCGCGCTGGTGAAGGCGCTCGGCGAGGCGACCGCTGTGGTGGTCGGCCACGACTGGGGCGCGCCGATCGCGTGGAACTCTGCGCTGATCCGTCCGGACGTGTTCACCGCCGTCGCCGGGTTGTCCGTGCCGTTCGCGCCGAGCGGCGACACCCGTCCGACCGATGCGTTCCGGTCGATGGGGGGCGACGAGGAGTTCTACATCGAGTACTTCCAGCAGCCTGGGCGGGCCGAGGCCGAGCTCGAGCAGGACGTGCGCCGGTGGCTGCTCGGGTTCTACTTCACCGCCTCGGGCGACGCGCCGCCGCCGGCGCGCGGCGAGACGATGTCGACGATCCCGCACGGACACCAGATGATCGAGCGGTTGCACGTGCCGGAGACGATGCCGTCGTGGCTGACCGGCGACGACCTCGACTTCTACGCCGGCGAGTTCGAGCGCACCGGGTTCAGCGGCGGGCTCAACCGCTACCGCAACGTCGACCGCGACTGGGAAGACCTCTCGGTGTTCCGCGGCCGGGCGATCGACGTGCCGGCGCTGTTCGTCGGCGGCGACAAGGACGGCCCGACGATCTGGGGCGCGAACTCCATCGCCCGCTTCCCCATCACGCTGCCGCGGCTGCACGCCTCGATCATCCTCTCCGGCTGCGGGCACTGGACGCAGCAGGAGCGGCCGGCCGAGGTCAACGAGGCGTTGCTCGACTTCCTCGCCGCCGTGGTCTGACCCCACCCGCTCCCGCTGGCAGGGTCGGGTGGACGCGCTGTGTGCCACCGGCTGGCCCGAATCGCGCCCACCTACCCAGGCGAGCGACCACGTGGGTGCGCTGTGTGCCATCTGCTGGCCAGAATCGCGCCCACCGGTTCGGCCGACGCTGCTGGCGCGCGGGCGGGTTCAGGCCGGGAGGTGGGTGGTGAGGAAGGCGACGGTCTTCGTCCAGGCGGCGTTGGCCGCAGATTCGTTGTAGAACATCTCGCTCTCGTGGTTGTCGAAGGCATGGCCCGCGGCTTCGACATTGATCACGAACTGCGGCCGCCCGGCGATCGCCGCGGCGAGCGCGTCCACGCCCTCGCCCGGCAGGTAGGCGTCCGCGTTGCCGAAGTGGAACAGCGTCGGGCAGTGCACGGAATCGATCATCTCCAGCATCGACGGCACGCCGGAGCCGTAGTAGCTGACGCACACGCTCGGCTCGGCCTGAGCGGCCACACCCCACGCCAACGTCCCGCCCATGCAGAACCCGATCACGCCGGGCGCGTCCACGATGCCCGGTTCGGCGGCGAGCGCGTCGAGGGCAGCGGTGCAGTCACCGAGGGCGAGCGGGAAGTCCATCTGCTTGGCCTTGCCCATCGACTCGGTGAGGCCGGCCTGGTCATGACCCGCCGCCCATCCTGGCGCGAAGGGCCAGAACACGTCGGGTGCGCCGACGAGGTAGCCGAGACCGGCGAGGCGCTCGGCGACGGCACGGATGTACGGTCCGACGCCGAAGATCTCCTGGATCAGCACGAGCGCAGCGCCTGGCGGTCGTTCCGGTGTCCACAGGAAGAGGTCCATCGTCCCGCCGTCGCGTGGGACGATGATCGTGCTGGTGGTCGTCACGAGCGGTCATGCTGGCACACCCGGAACAGGCCGAGCGGAGGCTGCCGTCGTGCCCGGGTCCGCCGCCGCAGATCTGCGGGGCCGCGTCGCCGCGGCGTCGGCACGGGGGCGAGCCGTACGCGGCGCACGTAGCCTGGTCGGCCAGGGGCGAGCCGACGCGGCGCACGTAGCCTGGTCGGCCCCATGCGCCTCGACGACATCGACTACCCGCTGCCGCCCGAGCGCATCGCCCAGCACCCGATCGAACCACGCGACGACGCCCGCCTGCTCGTCGACCGTGGGAGTGCGCTGCCCGAGCATCGTCACGTGCGCGATCTCCCCGACCTGCTCCACGACGGCGACCTGCTCGTGGTCAACGACTCGAAGGTGATGCCGGCGCGGTTGCTGCTCTCGCGGGCAACGGGCGGCGCCGCCGAGGTGCTGCTGCTCGAGGCCCAGGACGCGCAGTGGCGTACGTGGTCGGCGATGGTCCGCCCGGCGCGCAAGCTGCGCCGTGGCGAGATCCTCTTCGACGGTGTGGAACCGCTGATCGAGATCGGGGGCCGAACCCTCGCAGGGGACACGACGCTGGTCTCCGTGCTCGGCGACGGTGATCCCCTCGACATCCTCGCCGCGCACGGCCGGATGCCGCTGCCGCCGTACATCACCGCCCCGCTCGACGATCCGGACCGCTACCAGACGGTCTACGCCGCTGCGCCGGGTTCCTCCGCCGCGCCGACCGCCGGCCTGCACTTCACCGCCGAGCTGCTCGATCGCCTCAGCGCGATCGGTGTCGGGCTCGCTCGGGTCGAACTGCTCGTCGGCCTGGACACGTTCAAGCCGGTGACTGCCGCCGACCCGCGTGATCACGTGATCCACAGCGAGCGCTACCGGGTCCCCGCCGCTGTGCTCGAGCGGTGCCGTGCCGCCTCGCGCGTCGTCGCCGTTGGCACCACGAGCGTGCGCGCCCTGGAGAGCGCCGCCGCGAGCGGAGCGCTGGCCGGACGCACCCGGCTGTTCATCCACCGTCCGTACGAGTGGCGGGTCGTCGACCTGATGATCACCAACTTCCACCTGCCGCGCACCACACTGCTGCTGATGATCGAGGCGTTCGTGGGACCACGCTGGCGGAGGCTGTACGACGACGCACTCGCCAACGGCTACCGCTTCCTCAGCTTCGGCGACGCGATGCTCCTCGATCGTCACGCCGCCTGATGCATCCGGTCCGCTTCCAGCTCGCCGCCGCTGACGGCGCAGCGCGAACCGGCACCTGCGTCACCGCCCGGGGCACGTACCGCACGCCGTGCTTCATGCCCGTCGGCACCCGCGGCGCCATCAAGTACCTCAGCGCCGCGGACTACGAACGCCTCGGGGTGGAGATCGTGCTCGGCAACACCTATCACCTGATGCTGCGGCCCGGCGCCGACGTGGTCGCCCGCTTCGGCGGGCTCGGGCCGTACTCGGGCTGGGACGGCCTGACGTTGACGGATTCCGGCGGGTTCCAGGTGTTCTCGCTGTCGCCGAAGGTCGACGACGACGGTGTCACCTTCGCCAGCACGTACGACGGCTCCAAGCACCGCTTCACCCCCGAGTCGGCGGTGCGCACCCAGGAGTCGCTCGGCGCTGACATCCAGATGGTCCTCGACGTGTGCCCGCCGCTGCCGTCGGACGCGCACGTCGTGCGCCGTGCGGTGGAGCGCACTGCGGCGTGGGCGGTGCGCGCCCGTGTCACCCACACCCGTGACGACCAGGCCCTGTTCGGGATCGTCCAGGGTGGCATCGACGACGCGTTGCGGCGTGAGAGCGCGCAACGCACCACGGCCCTGGAGTTCGACGGCTACGGGATCGGCGGCCTGAGCGTCGGCGAGACGCGGGCCGAGATGCTCCCGCCCCTGGCGGCGACGCTCGAGCACCTGCCCGCCGACCGGCCCCGTTACCTGATGGGCGTCGGCGATCCGGCCGGCCTGGTCGAGGCGGTGGCGCTCGGGGTCGACCAGTTCGACTGCGTGCTGCCGACCCGCCTCGGTCGCCACGGTACGGCGCTGACAGGCACCGGCAGGATCCGCGTCAAGAACGCAGAGTTCGCGATGGACGACGACCCCATCGACCGGAACTGCACCTGCGACGTCTGCGCCCGCCACAGCCGCGGCTACATCCGCCACCTCTTCCAGGTCGGCGAGCCGACGGCGTCGCGGCTGCTCAGCCTGCACAACATCGCGTGGACCCTGCAGCTGATGGCATCGATGCGCGTGGCGATCGCGGCCGGCACGTTCGACGCGCTCCGGCGGGAGGTGCTCGCCGTCTGGGGCTGAGGGCGGGCTAGACTCGCTCGCCGGTCCGAGGCCCCGTCAGTGCCTCCTTCGCGAAACAGGTGCCGTCCATGCACATCTTGTCGATCGTTGCCGCGAGCAGCGGTGGGAGCAGTGCCGTGTCGTTGTTGTTCCTCCCGCTGATCTTCGTGGCGATGTACTTCTTGATGATCCGCCCGCAACGCAAACGTCAGCGTGCGTCGCAGCAGCTGCAGAGCACGGTCGAGGTCGGCGACGAGGTCATGACGACGTCCGGCGTCTACGGCTTCATCACCGGGTTCGACGGTGACATCGCCAGGCTGGAGATCGACGACAACGTGCAGATCAGGGTCGCGCGTGCCGCGATCCAACGGCGGGTCGACACCGCCCACACCGCGTCCGACGATGCCTCGGAACCCGGAGCCCGCCCGCGTCAGACGAAGATCGCCGACTCCACCATCCAGCACGTCGACGACGACGCGACCAAGTAGTCGCTCGATGGTCGAAGGCACTGCGCCGAGGCGATCGAGCGCGGGCGGGACCGGCTGATGCGCCGCAACCTGCTGGCGTCGTTGATCTTCATCTGCGTGGTGTCGTTCGGTGGACTCGCGCTGATCTTCGCCACGAACAGCCATCCTTCGCTCGGCCTGGATCTCAAGGGTGGGATCTCGGTGACGCTCGAGCCGAAGGCGGGAACCACCTACGACTCGTCGGGCCTCGACCTGGCCGTCGACCAGATCCGGTCACGCGTCGACTCGCTCGGGGTCGCAGAACCGGAGATCCTCCGCCAGGGCGACGCGATCGTCGTCAACCTGCCCGGCGTGAAGGACCGCGACGCAGCCCTGCGGTTGGTGCAGGTCACCGGCAAGGTCTACCTCCGCCCCGTCCTGCAGTGCAGCGCCCCGACCACGACGACCGGTTCGACCTCGACGACCATCGCCGGAGAGACGACCTCGACGGTCGCGGGGGCGACTTCGGTCGCGGGCGCAGCCACGACGGCCGCTGTCACGACGACGGGCGGCGCGGCGGCGACGGCGCCCGGCACCACGGCACCCGCCGGGCCGTCGCGCGCGCCGCTCGGCGTCGCGTCGACCACCACCGGTCCGCCGCAGACGGCGACGAGCGCGGCCGGCCCGGTGCCCGCGACGACGAGCCCCGCGGGCTCGACGACCAGTGCGGCCAGCACGGTGCCAGGGACGCCGACCACCGCGGTGGCCGGCACGGTGCCGGGCGAGTCGACGACGGTCCCGGCGAGCACGGTGTCGGGGGAGTCGACCACGACGACGAGCACCATCCCGATCTCCGATCCGACCCAGAGCGAGGTGCTCCCGTCCACTGACGGCGCGCAGTGCTACGTCGGTCCGGCGGGGGGCACCGGCGAGGTGTTCGAGCACGACGCCGCCGCCTCGATCATCCCCGCTTCCGGATGGGGTGTCACGGTCACGTTGCGCAGCGGTGCGTCCGGCGAGAACGTCTGGAACCAGCTCGCCGCCGCATGCCATGGACTGCAGCAGACCTGCCCGAGCGGCCAGCTGGCGATCGAGCTGGACGGCACGATCATCTCCCATCCGTCGATGAACCAGTCGTCCTACTCCGGTGGTGTGCAGATCACCGGCAGCTTCAAGGAGAGCGAGGCGAAGAACCTCGCCCGCGTCCTCAAGAGTGGTGCGCTGCCGGTGCAACTGGTGACCCAGACCGTCCAGAACGTCTCCCCGACGCTCGGCAAGGACTCGCTGCGCGCCGCCGTGGTGTCCGGCCTCGTCGGCGTGCTGCTGGTCCTGCTGTTCATGATCTTCTACTACCGCATGCTCGGCATCGTCGTCGTCGCCGGGGTCGTCGTGTCGGGGGCGCTGATCTGGAGCGTGATCTCGCTGCTGTCGCGCACGTCGGGCTTGGCGCTCTCACTGTCGGGGATCACCGGGATCATCGTCTCCGTGGGTGTCACCGTCGACTCCTACGTCGTGTTCTTCGAACGCCTCAAGGACGAGGTGCGCGCCGGAAGGACGATGCGCAACGGGGCGCAGCGCGGGTTCGCGGGGGCGTGGCACACGATCCTCGTCGCCGACCTCGTCTCGATGATCGGTGCCGTCGTGCTGTGGTACCTGACGGTCGGATCAGTGCGCAACTTCGCCTTCTTCCTCGGCTTGTCCACGCTCTGCGACCTCGGCGTCGCGTACCTGTTCACCCGACCGACAGTGCTGCTCCTGGCGCGCACGAAGTGGATGGCCAGGCGCAAGGTGATGGGCATCGAAGCGGCGAACCCCGGAGGAGGACGATGAGCGAGCGCACCAGGCCTGGCATCGCCGACAGGGCAGACGTCCGGTGAGCACCGACACCCCTTCGACGGAGGCGGCACCACGCTTCAACACTGTCGACGGTCTGCCGCCGCGCCGAGGACCGGGCGGCCGGCTGTACCACGGCGAGACGTCGATCGACTTCTACGGCAGGCGCTGGTGGGGGATCGGCCTGTCGATCGCGCTGATCGTGATCACGCTCGGCTCCCTCGCGATCCGCGGCCTCAACCTCGGGATCGACTTCCAGGGTGGCGTGTCGTGGGAGGTGCCCGCCCAGAACTTCACCGTGAACCAGGCGCGTGACGTGCTCACCCAGAACGGGATCAGGGTCGACAACGCGAAGATCCTGGAGCGGTCGTCGACGGCCGGCAAGAACCTGCTGATCCAGGTCGAGGACCAGACGATCGAGAAGCAGCAGGCCGTCGCGCACTCGCTCGCGAAGGCCGCCGGGGTCGACGAGTCGCAGGTCAGCAGCAACTCGGTGAGCTCGACGTGGGGGAGCAGCATCACCAAGAAAGCGGTCCGCGCGCTGATCATCTTCCTCGTCCTGGTCGCGTTGTTCATCGCGTGGCGGTTCGAGTGGCGAATGGCCATCGGCGCGCTCGTGGCGATGATCCACGACGTGCTGATCAGCGTCGGCGTGTACTCCCTGCTGGGCTTCGAGGTGACCCCGGCGACGGTCGTCGCGTTCCTGACGATCCTCGGCTTCTCGCTGTACGACACGATCGTCGTGTTCGACAAGGTCAAGGACAACGAGAGCAGGTTCTCCGCGAACCGCGTCCCGTACGCCGACGTGATGAACGTGTCGATGAACCAGGTGCTGATGCGCTCGCTGAACACCAGCCTCGCTGCGGTGCTGCCGGTCTTGTCGTTGCTGATCCTCGGCGCGGGCATCATGGGCGCTGTGACACTGCGCGAGTTCGCGCTGGCGCTCCTGGTCGGGCTGATCACCGGCTCGTACTCGTCGATCTTCGTCGCCACGCCGCTGCTGGTCCTGCTCAAGGAGCAACAGCCGAAGTACCGGGTGCTGCGCTCCACGCACGCCACAGGGCCGGAGCTCGAACGTCTCGTCCTCGGCGCAGCGCCCACCGGCCGCGACCGGCGGACGCGCACCCGCGCCAGCGTCAGGGCCCAGACCGCCGAGGCCGGCAGTCGCAGCACCCGCCGCGCTGCCAGCCGCGACGACACCGGCGACGACGGGGGTGACGCCGAAACGGGCGTCGCCGGGCCCGGTGGCGGCGGTCGCCGCGGCGCCGCGGACGTCGGCGAAGCCGCCGCCGCCCTCCTCCCGAGCGGCCCCAAACCGGTGCTCACCCACCCTCCCCGCCCCCGCAAGAAGAAGTGGCGAGGCACCTGACACGGGAGATGCCCCGTCGTCTGCGTCCTCCCACGGCGCGCACGCGCCGGCTCGGCGTCGGCAGATCGCCGCAAACGCGCGGAGGATTGGGCACGCGCGGCGAGGGAAGCGCCAGCGACGAGCCGCAGGAGGGAGCAGGCGAAGCGCAGCGGAGCCCAGTCCCGACCATGAGAACGACAAGCGCCAGCACGCGCGGCGAGGGAAGCGCCAGCGACGAGCCGCAGGAGGGAGCAGGCGAAGCGCAGCGGAGCCCAGTCCCGACCATGAGAACGGTACCCTCTGATCATGACGGTCACCCGGCACTGGATCGCCGACCACGTCCGCGACATCGCCGATTACCCCACCCCCGGCATCACCTTCCACGACATCACGCCCCTGCTCGGTGACGCGGATGCGTTCCACCGTGCCGTCGACGAGCTCGCCGAGCGGTTCGTCGACGTCGACACCTCCCGGGTGCTCGGCGTGGAGGCGCGAGGCTTCATCCTCGCCGCTCCGATCGCCTATCGCGCCCACGCCGGGTTCGTCCCGGTGCGCAAGGCGGGCAAGCTGCCGTGGGCCGTGGTGCGCGAGGAGTACTCGCTGGAGTACGGCACCGACAAGCTCGAGATCCACCGCGACGCGATCCGTCCGGGCGAGCGCGTGCTGGTGATCGACGATGTCCTCGCGACGGGCGGTACGGCTGCGGCGACGTGCCGCCTGGTGGAGGAGCTCGGCGGTGTGGTCGTCGGCCTCGGCTTCCTGCTGGAGATCGCAGAGCTCCGCGGACGCGACCGTCTCGGCAACCGCCACATCGAGAGTCTGACGACGTACTGATGGCTGCCGTCGACCGGGTGCTGCCCTGGCGCCGCCATCAGAACGCGGCCGCGGAGGAGCTCACCCCGCTGCTCAGTGCGTATCGCCGGCGGCACCCGAAGGCGCCCGTGGCGACGATCAACCGCGCTTACGAGACGGCCAAGGAGGCGCACCGCAACCAACTGCGCACCAGCGGCGAGAGCTACATCAACCACCCGATGGCGGTCGCGCGGATCGTCGCCGAGATCGGGCTCGACGAGATCTCGGTCGTCGCCGCCTTGCTGCACGACGCGGTCGAGGACACCGAGATCACGCTCGCCGACGTCGAGGCCGGGTTCGGTAGCGAGGTCGCCCAGATCGTCGACGGGGTGACCAAGCTCGAGCGCCTGCAGTTCGACTCGAAGGAGGCGCAGCAGGCCGCGACGATGCGCAAGATGCTGGTGGCGATGGCCCGCGACCTGCGCGTGCTGATCATCAAGCTCGCCGACCGGCTGCACAACATGCGCACGCTGGCGGCGATGCCGACCGAGAAGCAGCGGCGCATCGCTCAGGAGACGATGGACATCTACGCCCCGCTGGCCCACCGCCTGGGGATGCAGGAGGTCAAGCAGCAGCTCGAGGACCTCGCCTTCGCCGCGTTGTACCCGAAGCGGTTCGCAGAGCTCGATCACCTGGTCGGCTCGCGCTCGCCGGAGCGGGAGACCTACCTCGCCAAGGCGATCGCCGAGGTGCAGGGCCGGCTCAAGGAGCTGAACATCGAGGCCGACGTCACCGGCCGCGGCAAGCACATGTGGAGCATCTACGAGAAGATGGTGCAGAAGGGCAAGGAGTTCGACGAGATCTTCGACCTGATCGCGGTGCGCGTGATCGTCGACTCGATGAAGGACTGCTACGCCGCGTTGGGATGCATCCACGGTCGGTACAAGCCGGTCGTCGGTCGGTTCAAGGACTACATCGCGATGCCCAAGTTCAACCTCTACCAGAGCCTGCACACCACCGTGATCGGCCCGGGCGGCAAGGTCCTCGAAGTGCAGATCCGCACGCGGGAGATGCACCAGCGTGCGGAGTGGGGCGTCGCCGCGCACTGGGCGTACAAGGACGAGGTGCCGTCGAACGACATCGACTGGCTGAACCGGATCATCGACTGGCAGGCCGACGTCAGCGACCCCGCGGCGTTCATGGAGAACCTCAAGACCGACCTCGAGCAGGACGAGGTGTTCGTGTTCACGCCGAAGTGTCGGGTGATCACGCTGCCGGTCGGCGCCACGACGGTCGACTTCGCCTACGCGGTGCACACCGAGGTCGGGCACTCCTGCATCGGTTCGAAGGTCAACGGCAGGCTCGTCCCGTTGCAGCACAAGGTGCGCAGCGGTGACACCTGCGAGATCTTCACCTCCAAGGTCGAGTCGGCCGGGCCGTCGCGGGACTGGCTGCAGTTCGTCGAGTCACCGCGGGCGCGCAACAAGATCCGGCAGTGGTTCAGTCGCGAGCGCAGGGTCGACATGGTCGAGGCGGGGCGTGACGAGCTGACGAAGGAGTTCCGCCGCGAGGGCCTGCCGATGCAGCGGATGTGGAACGGCGAGCTGCTCGCCCACGAGGTGCAGCAGACGCCGTACGCCGATCTCGACGCGCTGCTCGCGGCGATCGGCGAGAAGCACGTCTCCGCCCGCTCGGTGGCGCAACGGCTGGCCCGCGGCTTCCGCACCGGCGACGACGCCGAGCAGCCGCCGGCCACCGTGGTGCGCCAGAGCTCGGCGCGCCGCCAGCGCAACACCGCGGGCGTACACGTCGAGGGTCTCGACGATGTGCTGGTGCGCCTCTCGCGTTGCTGCACGCCCGTACCCGGCGACGAGATCATCGGCTTCGTCACCCGCGGACGCGGCGTCAGCGTGCACCGCGCGGACTGCGCCAACGCGGAGAGCCTGATGAGCGAGCAGGCGGCACGGCTGATCGACGTCGAGTGGGACGGCGACCAGAGCAAGTCGGTGTTCCGCGCCGGGGTCGAGGTCGTCGCCCTCGACCGGTCGAAGCTGCTGCGCGACGTCGCCAACGCGCTCAGCGAGCAGCACGTCAACATCGTCGCCTGCAGCACCCACACAGGCGGCGACCGGGTGGCGAAGATGCGCTTCGAGTTCGAGATGGCCGACGCCGGCCACCTCGATTCCGTGATGCGCACGATCAAGACGATCGACGGGGTGTACGACGCCTACCGACTGGTGCCCGGCAAGTCGATGTGACCAGCACGGCCGTCGGCGCACCCCGCGACCTGGCCTGCGCGGATCTCAGGCGAGTCGGACCGCGTTGCCGCCGGCCTCCTTGGCCACGTACATCGCCCGGTCGGCGTCGATGAGCAGGCGGTCCGAGTCGGCCCCGGCGAACCCGTCGCCGGCGTGGGCGACGCCGATGCTGGCGCCGACGGAGACGGACGCGCCGCCGGTCACAACGGGCTCGGTCAGGGTGCGCACGATCCGTTCCCCGACGTTGACGGCGTCCATCGGTTCTGTGTCGGGGCAGATCACGACGAACTCGTCGCCGCCGGTGCGGGCCAGCGTGTCGGACGGCCTGGTCAGCGAGGAGAGCCTGGCCGAGATGATCCGCAGCACCTCGTCGCCGTACGCGTGGCCGAGGGTGTCGTTGACCTCCTTGAACTTGTCGAGGTCGATCAGCAGCACGGCCAGCCCCTTGCCCGACGCGGCCATGCGGACCGCCTCGTCGAGGCGGCGTTGCAGCAGCACCCGGTTGCCGAGCCCGGTCAGCGGGTCGTGCAGCGCCTGCCACGACAGCTCGGTCTCGAGCCGCTTGCGTTCTGTGATGTCGCGCACGCTGATCCGGTAGGTGACCCTGCTGTTCGAGCGCGAGTCGAGCACGGCGGAGGTGGAGTGGGCGACCCAGATCAGCTCGCCGTCCGAACGGCGCAGCTCGACTTCGGCTGGACCTGAGGCGTCGCGGTCCTCGCGATCGTCGACGAGGCGGATGAGGTCGCCACGACCGGCGGGGAGCAGCGTCGCCGCCGGTTGGCCGATCAGCTGCGCCGGGGTGTAGCCGAGCAGCGCGTGCGACGACGGCGAGACGTAGGCGATGATCCCGCGGTCGTCGATGAGGATGACGACGTCGGCAGCGGTCTCCGAGAGGATCCGGAACCGGGCCTCGCTGGCGCGCAGTGCGGCGTCGAGGCGGGCCCGTTCGAGCACGTGGGCGATGGTCTCGGCGACGATCCGCAGGAACGTGACCTCGTCGTCGGCCCACTCTCGCGTTGCGGTCTCCATCGCCACGCCGAGCTCGCCGACGAGCTCGCCCGCGGCCGACATCGCGACTGCCACGACACCACCGGCGAGGCCGGAGATCTGCCGACGCTCGACTGCCCACGGTTGGTCGGCCGCGGCGATGTCGGCGACCCGCACCGGCTCCGGGTCGCGCACACGGCGCAGCCAGTTCGGCAGCGCGGTGAACGGCAGGTTGGCCGGCGGTTCTTCGGTACCGGTGTGACCGATGGTGGTCACCACCTGGCGGGTCTCGTCGACCTGGTCGACCCACACGCGGTCCGCATCGAGCATCCGCGCCATCTGGGTGCACGACTCGTCGAGCTGGGCCAGGAACGCGTCGGGCCCGAGGTCGAGTGCGAGCTGGGCGAGGTCGAACGCGTAGCGCAACCGTTCGACGCGCGTCGCCTCGCCGCGCTCGACGTTGACGTGCGAGGTGACGTCCCGGCAGGTGAGGATCGTCCCACCGACGAGCGAGTTGCGCTGTACGCCACTGGTGATCTCCCACCAGCTCTCCGCCCCGTCTGGGCGGATGGCGCGCACCCGGGTCGCCAGCGTCGGCAGGCCGGCGAGGAGGGTGGTCAGCCGCTCTTCGGCGAGCCACCGGTCGTCGGGGTGGACGAGGTTGATCACGGGCGTCCCGACGAGGTCCTCGTTGCTCGTGTCGAGCAGCTTGCGCACCGTCAGGTTGACGAAGCGGGTGATGCCAACGTCGTCGACGACGAGGATCAGGTCGGGCGAGCCGTCGAGCATCGCCTGCAGCCGGGTCTCGCCGGAGCGCAACGAGGCCTCGATGTGCCGGCGGGCGACGACCGAGGCGATCATCCCGGTGATCCCGCGGACGAGCGCGACCTCGGCGTCGTCCCAGCAGCGGGTGGTGTGGTCCATCGCCACGACGATCACCCCGTACCAGCGACCTGCGGTCCCGAGGGGCACGAGCATCGCGCTGCGCGGCGCGTCGGGCTCCTTGCGCCATTCTGCGGCCCACGGTTCTGTGCACGCGGCGATGTCGCCGACGATCAGCGGTTCGAGATCGGGAAGCTTGGCCAGCAGCCCCGAGCGGTTGAGCCGGGGCGTTCCGCCGATCGGCGAGCCGTGCGCCTCCGGCCAGCGTGCCGCCCGGCGCAGCTCACCACCCTCCAAGGTCGCGAGTGAGACGACATCAGCGCGCAGCACGGTGCACAGCTGCTCGAGGTGGGTCTCCAGGCCGCCCAGGAACTGCTCCGCGTCCTGCGCCAGCGCCCACTCGGCGACCCCGATCTGGACCCGCTCGAACGCGGCCCGACTTGCCGCCGCCGCCATGTCGTCGTGCACGGCCACCACGGAACGTTGACGGTGGAGCAGGTTGGCGAGCACGTTGGCGAACCGGTCGACGGCCTCGATCTCGTCGACGCTCCACACCCGGTCGGCATCTCGACATCCGAGGCCGAACACACCGAGCAGCTCGCCACCGACCTTCAACCGCGCGAACAGCGACGAGCCACGCGGACGATCCGGGAACAGCGCGGTCAGCTCGCCGTCCCAGTCCTCGTCGCCTTCTCCCGGCTGCGGGTTGACGACCATGCGTTCGGTGTCGACGAGGCCCAACCAGCAGCGCAGGCGGCTCGCGGGCGCGGCCATCTGCGGCTGCACCCCTGTGCCGGCATCGCGCCGCCACAGGTTGGCGGTGCGCAACGTCGCGCCCTCACCGTCACGTGGCTCGTCGATGACGTCGACGGACACCACGTCGCAGTCGAGCTGCTCGCCGAACCGGGCGATGACGGCGTCGAGGCCGGCGAGCACGTCCTCGACGCCACCTTCGACGCCGCGATGGGCGAGCTGGGTGACGACCGCGACGAGCTCGCGGCGGCGTTGCTCGGCGCGCTCGAGCGCGTTGACCTCGGTGACGTCGCGGCAGACGGCCACGTACAACCGCTCGCTCGGCTGCATCGGGTCCGTCAGCCGCTGGATGTCGCACAGCGCCTCCGTGACCGTCCCCCCGCCCGGGTCGACGAAGTTGCACGGACCGGACCAGCTGCCGGTCGTGCGCAGCCGCTGCACGTCCTCGTCGAGCACGCTGTCGATCTCGCCGGTGGACAGCCCGACGCTCGCGTTGGAGACGCCGTCGAGCGGCGCGTCGGGGGCGAGACCGATCGCGGCGCGCATCGCCGCGTTCGCGTACACCCAGCGACCGCCCGGTTCGAACAGGAACACGAGCGATTCGGACTGCTCGATCATCCACTGGAACCGGGCCCGCTCGGCCTCCAGCACGTGCCGTCGGGTGACGTCACGCCCGGTGTGCAACCAGTGCGTCAGCACGCCGCGCTCGTCGAAGATCGGGCTGACGGTCATCTCGCAGACGTAGGTGCTGCCGTCCGCGCGCCGCCAGACGACCTCGCGGCTGGCGCCCTGCGCCGCGGCGTACACCCCGTCGTACCACGTCGCCAGCACCGGGTCGCCGGGCTGCGAGAACAGCTCGTCGATCGGCTGCCCGACGAGCGAGCGGGCCGCGAAGCCGGTGTCGGCCTCGAACGCGGCGTTGACGTAGATGATCTCGCGGGCACCCACCCCGTCGCCCGCGCCGGCGGTGACGATGATCGCGTCGTGCGCGGTGTCGAGCGCGGCGAGCAGCAGCCGCGCTCGCGGCGAGCCGAAGCCCGGCAGCGCGTCGGCACGGTGGTCGATCGAGCGGTGGCCGGCGGCCTCCGGCGGCGCTGCCCCGCCCCACAGCCGGTTGATGACGTCGTCGAGTTGCTCGATCGGAGCGGGGGTGCCGAACAGGAAGCCCTGTGCCTCGTCGGCGCCGAGCCCGATCAGCGCATCGGCCTGGACCGCGTCCTCGACGCCCTCTGCGATCACCCGCAGACCGAGCGCGTGGGCGAGGTCGATGACGGCCTCGACGATCGCCTCGTCGGCCAGCGACCGGCCCAGCCCGGCAACGAAGCTGCGGTCGATCTTGACCGCGGTGACCGGCAGCCGGCGCAGGTACGACAGCGACGAGTACCCGGTCCCGAAGTCGTCGAGGGCGATCTCGACCCCGAGCCTGCGCAGCGAGCTGAGGGTGTCGACCGCGCTGTCGAGATCGGACAGCAGCGTCGATTCCGTGACCTCGAAGCCGATCTCCCGCGGCCCGATCGTGCCGTCGTCGATCGCCGCGGTGATCCGCCGCAGCACGTCGTCGGCGCCGGTCAGCTCGTTCGCGCTGAGGTTGATCCACACCCGCAGCGGTTCCTTGCGATCGCCACCGCGCAGCCGGTCGAGGACGTGCAGCACTCGGTCGAACATCCACTGCCCGACGTCCGGCATCAGCCCCGCGTTCTCGGCGACGCCGAGGAACACGTCGGGCAGCAGCAGCCCGTCTGCGTGTGGCCAACGCACGAGCGCTTCGAGCCCGACCACAGAACCGTCGCGCAGGTCGACGACCGGCTGGAAGTAGGCGCGCAGGTCGCCGGCGGTGATCGCCGCATGGAGCTCGGCCTCCATCCGCTGCTCGGACGTCGCGTCGCGTCCGAGCGCGTCGACGTACTCGGCCGGCTCGTCACTGCCGAGGTCCTTCGCCGTGCGGAACGCGAGCATCGCGTGCTCCAGCAGCGTGACGTCTGCGTTGCCGGAACCGGCGCAGGCGAACCCGGTGTTCACGCCGAGCACGACTTGCACCGTGCCGATCTTGATCGGCGACCTGATCGTGGCGGCGAGTTGCTCGGCGGTGGCGCGGGTGTCGGCGCTGTCGGTGTCGGGGAGGACCATCGTGAACGTCGGCCCTGCGTCGGAGATCAGGGCCCGCTGTGGCGCGGCCCTGAGCAACCGGCGCTGGGTGATGGCGAGGACGTTGTCGCCGAAGCCGTGCCCCCACCGCTCGTTGATCTCGCGGAACCGACGCAAGTCGAAGTGGATGACGCCGGCGGCGGTGTCGGGAGCGAGCTGGTCGAGGCGCCGCCGGAGCGCGGCGCGAGGCACCAAGGTCGCCGAGCGGGGCTCGGATCTTCGATCGGACGTGGGAGCTGACATCGGAGTGACCGCTCGGCGACGCCCCGCAGGAGCGCCTCGAGCACGAGGCTGCGCGGCTCGCCACATCGTAGGTCGTCAGACAGGTCCGACCTTGCCCCAAAGGTCATGGCGAATCCGTCGGGCGCAGCGTTGCGCCAGCCCGTAGCCTGGCTGGCCGTGCCGCAGTTCCACACAAGTCCGGGGATGCGCGACATCCTCCCGCCCGAATCGGCGCGCTGGCGTCGGTTCGTCGGTGAGTTCGCGGCCGTCGTGGACGGCGCCGGATACGAACAGGTGATCCCGCCGCTGCTCGAGGAGATCGGTGTGTTCACCAGGGTCGGCGAGGCCACCGACGTCGTGTCCAAGGAGATATACGACTTCGTCGACAAGGGCGACCGGCACATCGCGCTGCGTCCGGAGCAGACCGCCAGCGTCTGCCGGGCGTTCGTCCAGCACCGCCCGACCACACCGTGGAAGGTCTGGTACGCAGGCCCGAACTTCCGGTACGAGAAGCCGCAACGCGGCCGCTACCGCCAGTTCGACCAGGTCGGCATCGAGGTCCTCGGCGCCGACGACCCGTACCTCGACGTCGAGGTGATCGCCCTCGGCTGGGAGTTCTACGCCAGGCTCGGTCTGCGCCAGGTGCGCCTGTCGCTCAACTCGCTCGGCGAGCCCGCCGACCGCGCCCGGTTCGTCGGCGCGCTGCGCACCTACCTGGACGACCACCTCGCCGAGCTGTCCGACGAGAGCCGCCAGACGCTGGCGAAGAACCCGCTGCGGGTGCTCGACTCCAAGCGCGAGCAGGACGCGGCGGTCGTCGCCGGGGCGCCCCGGCTGGCCGACTTCTACAGCGACGACGCAGCTGCGCACTTCGCCGTGGTGGAGGACGGTCTGCGCGCGATCGGGATCCCGTTCGCGGTCGACGCCACGCTCGTGCGCGGCCTCGACTACTACCGGCGCACGACGTTCGAGTACCAGGGGCTGACGCTCGACTCGGCGCAGAACGCGCTGGGCGGGGGCGGCCGGTACGACGGCCTCGTCGAGTCGCTCGGCGGGCCGCCGACGCACGGGGTCGGCTTCGCCCTCGGGCTCGACAGGACCCTGCTCGCCTGCGATGACGAAGGCGTGTTCATCGCGCCGGACCTTGCCGTGGACGTGTTCGTCGTCGACACCACCGGCGGGCTCGAGGCGCTGCGGCTGACGACCGCCGTGCGTGCCGCGGGGTTCCGCGCCGATCGCGCCTTTGAGCAGCGATCGATGAAGAGCCAGATGAAGCTCGCCGACCGCAGCGGCGCGCGGGTCGCGGTGATCGTCGGCAGCAACGAGCTCGACGCCGGCACGGTCGTGGTCCGGCCACTGCGCGATGGCGGCGAGCAGTTCGCCGTGCCACGCAGCGAGCTCCTCGATCACCTCACGAAGGCGCTGACATGACGACTGTCCCCCCACCCGCGGCGCCGCGCTCGACGCGGATGCGCACCCACGAGTGCGGCGCGTTGCGCCCCGAACAGGTGGGCAGCGTCGTCAGCCTGTGCGGCTGGGTGGCGACGCGGCGCGAGCACGGCGACAAGCTCGCCTTCCTCGACATCCGCGACCACACCGGGATCACCCAGGCGGTCGTCGACAACTCCGTCGACGTGCGCGCCGAGTACGTCGTCCGGGTCACCGGCACGGTCGCGCTGCGGCCTGCCGAGAGCGTCAACGACAAGCTGCCGACCGGCGCGATCGAGCTGCAGGACTGCACCGTCGAGGTGCTCAGCGCCGCAGAGCCGCCGCCGTTCCCGATCAACGACCGCGCCGACCAGGTCTCGGAGAACACCCGCCTGCAGTACCGCTACCTCGACATCCGCCGTGACCGGATGCAGCGCAACCTGCGGATCCGCTCCGGTGTCAACTCGGCGATCCGCGTCGCGATGGAGGCTCAAGGTTTCGTAGAGGTCGAGACTCCGATGCTCGTGCCGAGCACCCCGGAGGGCGCGCGCGAGTTCATCGTGCCGAGTCGCACCCAGCCCGGCTCGTTCTACGCGCTGCCGCAGAGCCCACAGCTGTTCAAGCAGCTGCTGATGGTCGCCGGCATCGACCGCTACTACCAGATCGCGCGCTGCATGCGCGACGAGGACCTGCGTGCCGACCGCCAGTACGAGTTCATGCAGCTCGATGCCGAGATGAGCTTCGTCGACCAGGACGACATCCATGCCGTGATCGGTGAGGCGGTGATCGCGGCGGAGCACAGCGTCGGTGACGACCCCGGCGAGATCGTCAAGATCACGTGGCACGAGGCGATGGACCGCTACGGCGTCGACAAGCCCGACCTGCGCTTCGCGATGGAGCTGACCGAGCTCACCGACCTGTTCGCGTCCACCGGGTTCAAGGCGTTCGCCGGTGCGGGGAGCATCAAGGGGATCAATGCCGCTGGTCTCGCCGAGGCGTACGGCCGCAACAAGCTCGATGCGCTCACCGACACCGCCAAGCGGATCGGTGCGAAGGGCCTGGTGTGGCTGAAGGTTGCGGCCGACGGCTCGTTCGAGTCACCGGTGGCGAAGTTCATCTCCGCCTCCGAGCAGGCGGCTCTGCGCGAACGGCTGGCGACGTCCCCGGGGGACCTGGTGCTGATCGTCGCCGACGAGTGGGCCACGACCTGCGCAGTGCTCGGCCAGCTGCGCAACGACCTCGGCCGCCCGCCGGTGCACCAAGGGCCGCGCCGGTACCTGTGGGTCGTCGACTTCCCGCTGTTCGTCGGCGTCGACGAGGTCACAGGGCGGCCCAAGCCAGGTCACCACCCGTTCTGCCAGCCGCATCCCGACGACCTCCACCTGCTCGAGACCGACCCGCTGCATGTCCGCAGCCAGGCCTATGACCTGGTGCTCAACGGCTGGGAGCTCGGTTCAGGGTCGATCCGGATCCACCAACCAGAGCTGCAGGCCCGGATCTTCCAGCTGCTCGGCATCTCCGACGAGGAGGCGGCGCGGCGGTTCGGGTTCTTCCTCAACCCGTTCCGTTATGGCGCCCCGCCCCACGGTGGGTTCGCGTTCGGGATCGACCGGCTCGTCGCGATCCTCGCCGGCGAGGAGAACATCCGCGAGGTGATCGCCTTCCCGAAAACCCAGTCGGGCACGGACCTGATGACGAACGCGCCGACGCCGGTCGACGCGAAGCAGCTCGACGAGCTCGGCATCCGGGTCCTCCCGCCGAAGCTCTGACGCGGTGCCTGGCGGCGGCCGCCCGACGGCTGTCCACAGGCGGGCGGGTGATGTCCCCAGCAAGTTCACAGGCAATCGGCACTGACGATCCACAGGTGAGCTGGTGCATCATCGGTCGATGGGCATGAGCATGCGCCAACCGGCGAGCTATCCACGGCGCCACGGCCCCGTGCTCGAGCCCGACGACCGCCGTCACCTCGAGCGGGCCGGCTGGCGCACGACCCTCGACTACCGCGAGAACCACCTGCGCAGCCGCAGCGGTCAGCTGCTCGAGGTGGTGCCGGTGTGGACGGCGGAGGCAGAGCGCTTCGACGAAGGGCCGGCCACCGCCTCGGCCAGCGGTGCGACGGCGGAGGAGGCCTGGCAGCAGCTGCGACGCGAGATCGACGAGCAGCGCATCCACCTCAGGACCTCGCTGGTGCGGCTGCTGCGCTCCTGACGGATCGCCGGGCAGCCCGTCGCGCAGCCCCCGGCGACGGGCTGCCCGGGTACCGTGGCGAGGTGGGCTCCGCAAACTTCCGCGCCGGTGTGGTGATCGTCGTCCGCCACCCCGACCTGCGCCGAGTCCTGCTGTTCGAGCGCGTCGACGCGCCCGGGAGCTGGCAGCTGCCCCAGGGTGGGATGCACATCGGCGAGGCGCCGATCGTCGCCGCGTGGCGTGAGCTGCTGGAGGAGACCGGGCTCGGTCCCGATCACGTCGTCGCGAGGGCCGAGTACCCGGAGTGGGTGGCCTATGAGTGGCCCGACGACGTCAAGGCGGCCCACGGTGGCAAGCGCATCGGGCAGGTGCAGAAGTGGTTCATGTTCGACGCGCTGCACGCCGAGATCGAGCCCGACCCCGACGGCAGCGAGTTCACCGCCTGGCGGTGGGAGGAGCCGGCCTGGGTGATCGACCACGTGCCGGAGTGGCGGCGGGGCCCGTACGCGCGGGTGCTCGGCACGCTGTGAGCGACCTGTTCGCCGCAGCCGCTGAGGCGCAGCTGCGCTCCCAGGCGCCGCTCGCCGCCAGGCTGCGGCCGCGCACCATCGACGACGTCGTCGGGCAGGACCACCTCGTCGGGCCGGGCAAGCCGCTGCGGCGCCTGGTCGAGCAGGACCGCTTGACGAGCGCGATCTTCTGGGGCCCGCCCGGGACCGGCAAGACGACGCTCGCGCTCGCCATCGCCGGCACCACGAAGCGGGCGTTCGAGCAGATGAGCGCGGTCACGGCCGGAGTGAAGGACGTCCGCGAGGTCATCGAACGGGCCAGGCAGCGCCTCGGCGAGCACGGCCGCGGGACGATCCTGTTCCTCGACGAGATCCACCGCTTCTCCAAGGCGCAGCAGGACGCCCTGCTCCCTGCCGTCGAGGACGGCACCCTGACCCTGATCGGGGCGACCACCGAGAACCCGTTCTTCGAGGTCAACCCTCCGCTGCGCAGCCGCAGCACGCTGTTCCGTCTGGAGCCGCTCGACCGGCCGGCGATCGAGGCGCTGATCCACCGCGGGTTGGAGGCCGAGGGCACGACGGCGGCGGCGGACGCGATCGAGCACCTCGCCGAGCGCGCCGGAGGCGACGGCCGCCAGGTGCTGACGGCGCTCGAGGTGGCCAGCGCGCTGGCGACGCCAGGTCCGATCACCCTCGGGCACGTCGAGGCCGCGCTCGGCACCAGCGCGCTGCGCTACGGGCGCGACGACCACTACGACGTGATCAGCGCGTTCATCAAATCGTTGCGCGGCAGCGACGCGCAGGCCACGATCCACTACCTGGCGCGGATGCTGGAGGCGGGGGAGGACGCGAAGTTCATCGCCAGGCGGATGATCATCTTCGCCAGCGAGGACGTCGGCATGGCCGACCCGCAAGCGCTCGTCGTCGCGGTCGCCGCCGCGCACGCCCTGGAGCATGTCGGGTTGCCGGAGGCCCAGCTCAACCTCAGCCAGGCGGCGATCCACCTCGCCACTGCGCCGAAGAGCAACCGGGCCGCGCTGGCGATCTGGAACGCACGAGAGGACGTGCGCAACGGTGCGGTCGGCGAGGTGCCGGCCCACCTGCGCGACGCGCACTACCAAGGCGCCAGGTCGCTGGGCCACGGTACGGGGTACGAGTACCCTCATGATCACCCCGGCGGCTGGGTCGACCAGGAGTACCTTCCCGCAGGGTTGTCGGACAAGCGCTACTACGAACCGAGCGAGCACGGCATGGAGGGCGAGGTCGCGGAGCGGATGCGCCGTCGCTGCCGATCGTCGGCGCCGGGTCAGGAGTGAACGTGAGGGGCAACGAACCGTGAGCGCAGGAGATCTGGCGATCGTCATCGCCGCCGTGCTGTGCTGCCTCGGCTTCGCCGCGCTGATCGTCGTGCTCGTGCGCGTGCTCGACGCGTTGCGGGCGATGCGCACCGAGCTGTCCACGCTCCGTGCCGAGACGCAGCCGCTGCTCGCCGAGCTGCGCCTCTCGACTGCGCAGGCGCGCACGACGATCGAGGAGGCGCGCGACGACCTCGACCGCTTCGACCGGGTGCTCGGCTCGGCTGAGGCGATCAGCGGCGCGGTCAGCGGCGGGAGCCGGGTGGCCAGGGCGGCGCTGAGCACACCAGTGATCAAGACGGCGGCGTTCGCCTCCGGCACCTCGCGCGCGGTGCGGCGGCTGCGCCGCAACGACCGGAGGCCGGCATGATCAAGCGACTGACCTGGTTCGTCGGCGGGGCGATGGTCGGCGCGGCGGGGGTGGGTGCGGCGAAGCGCAAGGTCAAGCAGACGGCGGTGGCGCTGCGTCCGACCCGGCTGGCCAGCGGTGTCGCACACCGCGTCGGCGATGCGGTGCGCGAAGGCCGTGGGGCGATGCGCGCCAAGGAGGTCGAGCTGCGCGCCAGGTTCGCAGGCGCCCAGCCGTCGACGCTGGCTGACGAGCTCGACCCGCACGACACGGTGCTCGTCCACGGCGAACCGGTCGCGCCCGGCAAGGTGATCGTGCTCCGCCAGGTCCGACCGGCCGGCGACGTACCGGTGCAGCGCAGGGGGCGGGCATGAGCGCGATCGCACCTGAGCGGCCGGTCGCGGCGAGAGGCGGCGGCGAGCTCGTCGCCGAGCTGCGCGCTGCGCTCGCCCCCGATCGTGTCCACACCGGCGCAACGGAGCTCGGTCTGTACAAGCGCGATGCCTCCAACATCGAGGGTCGGGCCGGGGTGGTCTGCTTCCCGCTGACCGCCGCTGAGGTCCAGGCCTGCGTGAGAATCGCCGTCGCCCACGACACGCCGTTCGTCGCCCGCGGCTCGGGCACCGGCCTCACCGGGGGGGCGACGCCGCTCGACGGCGCCATCGTGATCGCCACCACGAAGATGAACCGCGTGCTCTCCGTCGACACCGTCAACCGGATGGCGTGGGTCGAGCCCGGGGTGCTCAACCTCGACCTGTCGAAGGCGGTCGCCCGCCACGGCCTGCACTTCGCCCCCGACCCGAGCAGCCAGCAGAGCTGCAGCATCGGCGGCAACGTCGCCAACAACTCGGGTGGCCCGCACTGCCTGGCCGACGGCGTCACCGAGAACCACGTCCTGGCGATCGAGGTCGTCCTCGGCGACGGCACCCTCACCGTCCTCGGCGGTGAGGACCCGGAGCCGGACGGCTACGACCTGCGCGGCGTGTTCGTCGGCAGCGAGGGGATGTTCGGGATCGCCACCAAGGTCTGCGTGCGCCTCACCCAGTCCCCGCCGGCGGTGCGCACGATGCTGTTCGACTTCTCGACCGTCGAGGCGGGTGCGCAGACCGTCAGCGCGATCATCGCTGCCGGCATGGTGCCCGCGGCGTTGGAGATGATGGACAGGCTGTGCACCACCGCCGTCGAGGGGTACATCCACGCCGGTCTGCCGGTCGACGCGGCGGCGATCCTGCTGGTCGAGGTGGACGGCCTGGCGCACGCCGTCGAAGCCGACGTCGCGCGGATCGTCGAGATCGCCCGCGCC
The DNA here is from genome assembly GCA_038213195.1 of Acidimicrobiales bacterium. GTDB lineage: Bacteria > Actinomycetota > Acidimicrobiia > Acidimicrobiales > Ilumatobacteraceae > JAODBQ01. The sequence goes on from JBBQTN010000043.1 coordinate 28,590, forward strand.
CACGGCACCGGCGCCGTGCGCATCGCCCAGGACGACGCCGAGCGGGCGTTGCTGTGGAAGGGCCGCAAGACGGCGTTCGGCGCCGTCGCCCGGGTGAAGCCGAACTACGACCTGCACGACACCGTGGTGCCCCGCACCCGGCTGCTCGAGGTGCTGACCAAGGTCTACGACATCGCCG